>CAYUFY010000028.1:4131-27172 GCA_964443795.1 uncultured Anaerolineales bacterium
ACCCCGCTCGATAGTGATGGTGACGGCATCCCCGACGACCAGGACTTCTGCCCCACCGAGCCTGGCGATCCCAGCAATAGTGGTTGTCCCCTCACCACCGAAACCCCGCTCGATAGTGATGGTGACGGCATCCCCGACGACCAGGACTTCTGCCCCAACGAGCCTGGCGATCCCAGCAACAGCGGTTGTCCGCTCCCCACCGAAACGCCCCTCGATAGTGATGGTGACGGCATCCCCGACGACCAAGACCTCTGCCCCACCGAGCCTGGCGATCCCAACAACAGCGGTTGTCCGCTCCCAACAGAAACGCCGCTCGACAGCGATGGCGACGGCATCCCCGACGACCAAGACCTCTGCCCCACCGAGCCTGGCGATCCCAACAACAGCGGTTGTCCGCTCCCAACAGAAACGCCGCTCGACAGCGATGGCGACGGCATCCCCGACGACCAGGATGCCTGCCCGTTTGATCCGGCCCCCGGCACCTCGGATGGTTGCCCAGAACCTACTCCGCCTTCTCCAGCCGTAATAACGCCGACTTATCTCCCCGGAGCTGTTTCTAAACACCGCTTGGCTCTAAGCCTCGGCCAACGCTAACGCTTCGGACAGTTAGAGTGCCGCTGGATAATGCCGCAATCCGTTTTCTACCTCACCAGTAAAACCGGGTTGCGGCATTATTGCGCCTGACACCCGTCAGCAGTATCATCCAGATCAGTCGTATCGTTGGATCAAACAATGCCTCTGCGCCGCGCACCGTCTGTTCGTCCTCCCCGCCCGTGGGCCGTCACCGTCGTCGGCTTGTTATTACTCCTGCAAACCATCGCCCTGTTTGTCTTGGGCACCGCGAGTCTCCTCAACACCAGCTTCCGCTTTGGCATCACCGCTGAGAATGTCCTCCGTGAACTACCACATGCTTTGCGGGGCATCTTCTTGATTGCTCTGGCCTGGTTGGGCGCGGTCGTTGCTTTTCATTTTTTGCGTTTGCGCGCCACGGCCTGGCTCAGCGCCATGCTCTTGCAGGGCCTCACCCTGCTCATGGCCCTGGGCGTCTACTGGCGTGACCGAACGCCCTATTGTTACGGCATGATGCTCTACGGCATCTTCATGGTGCTGTATCTACAAAACTCAGTGGTCCACAACGCTTTTCTCTATCACCAGGAACCGCTTGATGCCCATGACCGCTGACGACCTAACCCCGGTGACTGTCACCTCGCCCTGACCCTCTGCGTATGCCCCCCACCTCCGACCAGGCCCTGCTCAAACGCTTCGAACCAATCATCCGCTACACCCGGGGTGAACAATTCTTCCCCATGGCTGTGGATGGCTATGTGCGGCAGTGCAGTCTCTGGCGACAACGCCCGGGCCACGAAGCCGAGTGTCTGGTGCCGGAGGGGCAACTCACCCTGGAAAAACTATCCGAGCCGCGCGCCGATGAATTTGGCACCGTTCATTTTCTAAAATTCATCGAGCCGCTCGACATCACCGCCCTCGCCACCTACGCCCTACAGGAAAGTTTCAAAAAGAAATCTCCCCAAAATATCTTCCGGGCCGGGCCGGGCCGCCTGGCCCGCGTGGGCTACGGTTCCCGCTTTGTAGATGCGCTCTTCTCCATCACCCTGCTGGCCCGTGGCCGCGTCCCCGGTGACACCGCCGCCGCCGCCGCGCTCACCGTGCAAAAAATGTTGGCTGACCGCGAGGAATATTCTTACTACGGGCGCGTGGAGCGTGCTACACCCGGTTGGTTGGCCCTGCAATACTGGTTCTTCTATCCGTTCAATAACTGGCGTTCCGGCTTTTTTGGCGTCAACGATCACGAATCCGATTGGGAGATGGTTTACGTTTATTGTTCCGAATCTCCGGCGGGCGAGGTGCGCCCGGAATGGGTGGCCTACGCCTCGCACGACTTCTCCGGCGACGATTTGCGCCGCCGGTGGGATGACCCGGAAGTGGAGAAAATTGGCGAACACCCCATCATCTACGCCGGGGCGGGATCGCATGCCAGTTACTATGCGCGCGGCGAATATCTGGCCGAGCTGGAATTGCCGTTTCTCTCCCCGTTGGTGCGGTTCGTGGACGAGGCGCAGGACATTTGGCGCAAACGGGTGCAAAAAATCCGGGGCGAGGCCGACACAGCCGAACCGCAATTCAATGTCTTCCGCATTCCATTTGTAGATTACGCGCGGGGTGACGGTCTCGCGCTGGGGCCGGGGCAGGATAAAGTGTGGGGCGAGCCACGGCTCCTCGATCCCGCGCCCGCATGGGCGCTGAACTATCGCGGGTTGTGGGGGCTTTACGCGCGCGACCCCATCGCTGGCGAAAACGCACCCGCCGGGCCGCTCTACAATCGCGATGGAACCATCCGCCGTTCGTGGTATGACCCGCTCGGCTGGGCTGGGCTGGATAAACTGCCGCCGCCCCACGAATTGGCCGGTCGGATTGCCGATCAACGCGCCCAAATCGAAACTCGCCGCGCCAAGTTACTGGAAACCATTGCAACTAAAAATCAGGCTTTGCTTGATCTGGGATTGGAAGCCGCCGCCACGCAAGGCCAACCTCATCTGCAAAAATTGCACACCGTTCAGCAAGAGCAGATTACGCGCCTCGCCAAGGAATTGAATCAATTGCGCGCCCAACTGGCCACCGAAGGGACGCTGTTGGAAGCGCTCGATCGCTACGGGGCCGGGGTGCGCGCCGGGGAACGCGGCCCCCTGCGGGCGCATTTGCATCGCGCCCATCACCCGGCCAGTGATACCCATCTCCAAATTGGCCGCTTGGCCGAAATGTGGGCCGCCCTAAGCATCGGCCTGATGATGGTCGGTCTGGTGGGCTTGATCTTGTTTGCGCGTGAGTACTTGCTCTTCGGGTTGATGGCGCTCATCGCCGTCATCATCTTTGTGGAAGCCGGTTTTCGACGGCAACTGGCGCAACTCATCACCAGCGTCACTCTGGCCCTGACGGTGGTTGCCGCGCTCGTTTTGCTATTTGAATTCTTTTGGCCCATTGTGGTGTTGGGCGTATTAGCGGCCGGCACCTACATCATGTGGGAAAACATTCAGGAACTACGGCGGTAATTGCAACATTCATCTAAATTGCCTTCTTCCTCCTTCCCCCTTCCTGCTTTACAATCCGCCCCATGACCACCAAACAAGATTGGGAAGACCACACCCTCGCCCCGGCGCTCCGCAAAAACCCGGAACGACGCGAAACCTTTGAAACCTCCAGCGGCATTCCGATTGAACGCCTTTACGCCCCTCCGTCACCCGACCCCGCACTCGGCTTCCCCGGCGAATACCCCTTCACGCGCGGCATCCAGCCCACCATGTATCGTGGGCGATTCTGGACCATGCGCCAATATGCGGGCTACGCCACCGCCGAAGAATCGAACAAGCGTTACAAGTTTTTACTAAGCCAGGGGCAAACCGGCCTCTCGGTGGCCTTCGACCTCCCCACCCAAATCGGCTACGACGCCGACGACCCGATGGCGCTCGGCGAAGTGGGCAAAGTCGGCGTGAGCATCTCTTCCATCGAAGACATGGCCGCGCTGTTTGATGGCATCCCGCTTGACCAAGTCAGCACCAGCATGACCATTAACTCACCCGCCGCGATTCTCCTCGCCCTCTACATCGCCGTGGCCAAACGGCAGGGCGTCAGCCCCAAGCAATTGCGCGGCACGGTGCAAAACGACATTCTCAAAGAATACATCGCGCGCGGCACCTACATCTTTCCGCCGGCGCCTTCCATGCGCCTCATCACCGACCTGTTCCGCTATTGCCAGGCCGAAGTGCCGCAGTGGAACACCATCTCCATCTCCGGCTATCACATCCGCGAAGCCGGTAGCACCGCCGTGCAAGAAGTGGCCTTCACCCTCGCCAACGGCATCGCCTATGTGCAAGCCGCCCTCGCCGCCGGTCTCAAAGTGGACGCCATCGCCGCGCAACTCTCCTTCTTCTTCAACGCGCACAACAACTTTCTCGAAGAAGTTGCCAAATTCCGCGCCGCGCGCCGCTTGTGGGCCACCATCATGCGCGACCGCTTTGGGGCCACCGACCCACGCTCATGGATGTTGCGCTTTCACACCCAAACCGGCGGCTCCACCCTCACCGCGCAACAACCCGAAAACAACGTCGTGCGTGTCACTCTGCAGGCCCTCGCCGCTGTCCTCGGCGGCACCCAATCCCTCCACACCAACAGCCTCGACGAAGCTCTCGCACTGCCCACCGAGCGCGCCGTGCAAATCGCCCTCCGCACCCAACAAATTATCGCCCACGAGTCCGGCGTGGCCGACACCATAGACCCACTCGCCGGAAGTTACGCGATCGAAACCCTCACCGCCGAAATCGAACACCGCGCCGCCGCCTACCTCGCCACCATTGATGAAATGGGGGGCGCGCTCCAGGCCATCGAGCAAGGCTACATCCAAAACGAAATTCAAGAGGCGGCCTATCGCTACCAGCAAGCCATTGAGCGGCACGAACAAATCATTGTCGGGGTGAATGATTTTGTGAATAACGCGCCGAGCGATATCGAGCGCCTGAAGGTTGACCCTGCGCTCGAGGCGGGGGCGCGCATCCGACTGCAAAACCTGCGGGCCGCGCGGGATGCGGTTAAAGTCGCCGGGTTGCTGGCCCGCCTCGAAACCGCCGCCCAGGGCACCGACAACCTTCTGCCGCATTTCATTGACTGCGTGGAAAACTTCATCACCGTCGGCGAGATTTGCCACACCCTGCGCCGGGTGTGGGGAGAATATCGCCCAACCCAGTAGGGGCGTTCAAGTGAACGCCTCTACCAAGACACATCGCCATGATCAAACGCATTGACCACATCGCCATCGTCGTCGAAGACATTGATAAAGCCCTGGGGTTCTGGCGCGACGCGCTGGGCCTCGAACTCACGCATGTCGAGGATGTTCCCGAGCAAAAGTCGGCCGTGGCTTTTTTGCCCACCGGCGAAAGCGAAGTGGAACTCGTCAAACCCACCGACGAGGCCTCCGGCGTCGCGCGCTATCTGCTCAAACGCGGGCCGGGGATGCACCATATCTGTTTTGAAGTGGATGATATTGAGGCCACACTCCACGACATGAAAGCCCGGGGCGTGCGGCTCATCAATGAAACCCCCACCCTCGGCACCGGCGGCAAGAAAATCGCTTTCATCCACCCCGAAAGCACCCATGGCGTTTTAGTTGAACTCTATGAGCTTACCCCACAAGAACCGACGATCCGCCTTGAACGAGGTCAGGGTCTGGCCGACCGGGTTTTGCATGAAGGCCAAGTCATGCGCGCCGCGGTGCTGGGTTTTCTCAATTCGCTCATCCGTGACCGAGGGGCCATCCCTGAAAATGGAGGCAAAAGCCCTCCCATTCGTACCAATAATCACTAACCGGACTATTACCTAAACTTCCTATTCCCTTTGAAAAAAACTGCTGTATAATTCAGACACTCAAGCGGAAAGACAGTAAGTCTGCAAGTCAGTTTGGTTAGATTATCACCCATTTTATTTATCTCCTGCATAAGGAAAGGATATCCTAACAATGCTTACCTTCAAAGATAACAAGGGCCAAGGCCTCGTCGAATACGCCCTCATCCTCGTGCTCGTGGCTGTCGTCGTTATCGTCATCCTCGCCCTGCTTGGCCCCGTCATTGGTAACGTCTTCTCCGGCGTTATCGGCGGCATCTAGTTTCACCCGTTCGACTTCACCCCGCTTGAGTACAACGGCCTCCCGCAAGGGAGGCCGTTTGATTTTCTAGTCCGTGCTGATCAAATTCCGTGAGCCAAGCCAGCCGCCTCAGCGGGGCGTAAAGGGAAGCACATAGCTGGCCATGAAAATATAGTGAGCAACACTGGCCGCTGTGACAAACAAATGCCAAATTTCATGGAAGCCGAAAACATTGGGAAAGAAATCCGGTTTTTTGATGGCATAAATGACCGCCCCGCCGGAATACAACACCCCGCCCGCCAACAGCCACCCCAGCGCGGCCAAGGGCAAAGCTTGCATTAGTTGGGCCACGCCAATCACTCCCAGCCAGCCCATCCCCACATAGATCACCACCGCCACCCAGCGGGGCGCATCAATAAACACCAGTTGGAATAACGTCCCCACCAACGCCAAGCTCCAAATGGCGCTGAGCATCCCCCAGCGCCAGGTATCGGTTAGGACAATCAAGCACACCGGCGTATAAGTCCCGGCAATCAGCAAGAAAATGGCCGTGTGGTCAAGCTTGCGCAGGAGGCGTTCACGCGGGGGCGAAGTTTTGATCAGATGATAAGCCGCGCTGGCCGTAAACAACAGCACGAGGCTGAGGCCATACACCAGCAAACTCCAGCGGGCCACCCCCGGTGGGCTGAATACGCCCAACACCGCCGCACCCACCACCGCCAACACGGCCGAGGCCAAGTGGGTTAGGCCGCTAATGGGATCTTTGAACCAACGCGCCAATGTCTTCATCCGTGACCTCCACCGGGGATAGTTGCCTATACCTGAACCTCGGGCAATAAGCGTTCCAATGCGCTGAGTAGCCGATCCACATCGGCTTGGGTATTGTAACCTTGAATGGAAGTCCGTAACATGACTCGGTCACGCCAGTTCAATACGGGCACTTCAACTTTATATTCGTCATACAACCGCGCCTTAAGCGCCACCGCATCACACGCGGGCAATTGCACCGTGAACATTTGCGAAAACATATCGGGCGCGCAAATGGCGGGCCGGCCAGTTAACGCCAGCAACCGCTCCCGCGCCGCCACCGCGCGGGTATGGCAATCCGCGCGGACCGCGTCCCAATCCCGCTGTTCGAAGAAGTCAATCGCCGCCGGGGTCGCCAGCCACGCCGCGGGGTCACGCGTTCCCGTCCATTCTTGCTCATCCACAAACCGCGAGGGGCCGGGCGTCTCGCTGTGCCACCCCCAACTCACCACCAGCGGCTCGATCAGCGCCTGCACTTCCGGCCGTGCGTATAAAAACGCCGACCCCTTGGGCGCGCACAACCACTTGTGGCAATTGCTCGTATAAAAATCAGCGCCCAAGTCGTCCAAATTTAGAGGCACCTGGCCAATGGCGTGCGCCCCATCAATGATGGTGAGGAGGCCAGCGGCCCGCGCGCGCCGAAGGATTTCGCGAATGGGCAGGACGAGCGCCGTGGGGGAGGTGATGTGGCTCAACAGGATGACGCGCGTCCGGGGCGTGACGGCCGCCCAAAAGTTTTCGACAAACTCGGTCTCGCCGGGGAAGGGCAGTGGGAGCGGCACATTTCGATACACCGCGCCCGTTTTGGCGCAGAGAAATTGCCAGGTGCGGTCAATAGCGCCATATTCGTGGTTGGTGGTCAGAATCTCATCGCCGGGGTGGAGCGCCAGACTGCGCGCAACGATATTGATGCCCTGTGTAGCATTGGCTACAAACACCAAGTTGTCGCGCTCGGTCTGCAAATAACGGGCGAGGCGGGCCCGAGCGGTTTGCATCAGGCCGGTGAAATCACGCCCAAGAAGTTTAACGGGCTGGCGTTCCAATTCGACTTGCCAGCGTTGGTATTCGGCAAAGACGGGTTTGGGGCAGGCCCCAAACGAGCCGTGATTGAGGAAAGTCACTGCGGGGTCTAGCAAAAATTCGGCGCGCAAGGCTTCGGGGGTGAGCATGGGGGGTTCTCAAAAAGAAACCCGTTTTCACTATGAAAACGGGTTCCCAATGGCAGAGCTACAGCCGCTGAATAGCCGGGGTTATTTTATGATGTAGGGCATGGCAAATGACAAGCCCACCAAAACGATGATAAAGCCGATTGCCAGCACCATAATCCGGGTCAGATCTTTTTTGATGTGGGTATAGTCAAACTGGACTTGCTCCACGGAGGCGGTCGCGCGCAGGGTGGGGGACGGATCTTGGCCGCCGCCCAACGCTGTCCGAGGGCCGCTGTCGAGCGGGATGTTGGGGCGTCGTAGTTTTTTGGATTTTTGAATTTTGCTCATGGGGGTTCCTTTCAAACCAGTATTTAGTCTTAGTCCGTCTTCAAATCAGCTGTCACCACGATGCGTTGGGTGTCAACCAGATAAGGATAACATGAAATCAGCGTAAGTGAAGGGTGGGCGGTGGCGTCCATCACACTCACCTGTGTTGGCTCAACCACTTGCCACCCGGTGATGATATAGGTGAAGGTCTGGCTGGCAGTATAGATTTGCACTTCGTCGCCGGGTTGAAGTTCATCCAAGTGCCGGAAGATTTGGCCATAAATGTCGTTGTGGGCCGATAAAACCATATTCCCCATCTGGCCAGGGTCGGCGGTGCCGAGGTGTTGGCCTACGCCTTTTTTGAGTTGTTCAAAGCTATCGCCCTGAGTCACCGGCGCATCCACATTGATGGCGGGGATGACGATGCGCAGGGCCTGGGTGGGCCCCTGGGTGGGGATGACGGGTTGGGGCAAGGCTTGCACCAGGGGGCGCAGGCTGGCGGGGATTTCCGCTTCGTTGAATTGGCCGCCGTTGGCGTCGGTGGGCGGGGTATGGCCGGAGGGCAACACGACCGCTGTAATAAAGGGGGTGGGCGAAAGCGTGGGTTGCACCAACACCTCGGCCACTTCCTGATTCAACTGACGCAACACATTGGAACCGTTGTACAAAACATAGATCAGGCCCACCACCGCGCCGACTTCAATCAACAATAGAAATAAATCAAACAAGCGCCGCGCCAGACTACGCGGCGCAGGCGGGTGGGCGGGGTCGGTGAGGGTGGCGTCGGGGAGTTCACCGATGGGCACGTGCACCGCGCGGCCGGTTTTGCGATATTGGGACAAACGTGCCTCGCGCGCCATCCGTTTTTTCTCGGACAGCACCCGCTGGAGTTCATCTATGGAGAGGTCGTCAACCGAGCGGCGATCTTTCACGGGGTTAGAGTGAAGAGTTAGAGTAGCAGGGTGGAGAGTTAGAGAGTTAGAGTGGCAGGGCGCACTTACACTCCACACTCTAACACCCTACTCTAACTCTAACTGGGTTGTACCTTCCACGCCTCCAACAGTTCGGCCTCGCGCTCACGGGATATGCCCGCCCGCCAGGCATGGTCGGCGGCGCGGGTGCGGCACCACGTTAGGGTATCACGCACCGTGTCGGCCACGGGTCGAAACGTGAGGCCAGTGGTCACCGCGCGGGCGCAGTTAAACGCCGAGAAGCCCACCGCGTCCGGGTCCGAGTCGGGAATCCACAGCGGCATCTCCATCCACGGAGTCACTTTGGCATCGAGCAAAAATTTTTCAGCGGCCCACACGAAGCGCGCATCACTGCCGCTCACCGTGCGGCAGGTCTCCAGCAATTCACCGAGGGGCATGGGTTGGTCAGGCCCGGTGGCGTTGAACGTGCCGGTCGCGCGCTGTTCGCTGATTTGCACGATCCAGTCGGCGAGGTCGCGGACATCCACGAATTGCACGAGGTAGTCGGGGCGTTGCGGCGCGAGGACTTCCCCGCCCTGCGCGACTCGGTACACCCAGTAGGTGAAGCGGTCGCTGACATCGTGCGGCCCCACGATGAGGCCCGCGCGGATGTGCGCCGCCCGACCGGGGAACGCGGCTTCGACAGCTTGTTCGCACAGCACTTTGAGCGGGCCATAAGTCTCGCCAGTAATTTGCTCCACAGTGGGGTCGGTCAGCGTGCCCAGCGGGCCGCTTTCATCCATGTTCACGATGCGCGTTTGCGCGTAAACCGACAGCGAGGAGATGAAGTTGTAATGCGCAACGGACTCAGCGAGGAGCTCGGCGGAGGCGCGCACTAAGCGCGGGAGATAGCCGCCGGTGTCAATCACCGCGTCCCACTGCCGCCCCCGCAAAGCGTCGAGGCCGCCATCGCGGTTACCGATGAGTTTTTCGACTTCGGGGTAAAGGTCAGCATTGGTTTGCCCGCGATTGAACAGGGTGAGTATGTGCCCCCGCGCCAGCGCGGCTTCGATGAGGTAACGCCCAAGAAATTTAGGCCCGCCGAGGAGGAGGATTTTCATTGTATGCCGTTGGCGTCCTGTTCGCCTGCCTGCGTTAATACAGCTTGATATAGCGCTTCGCTCAAATAGAAATCGGCCTTAGCCCGCAAGTCATCTAGCAGTGGACGCACCCTGGTAATTAGGCCTTTAGCTTTGGCTTGTAATAAAACGCCAAGTACTCCAACAACTTGCAATCCCAACCGCTGGGCGGTATGCCGCCCTTCTTTCTCATCAATGAGGATTAAGTTGGCCTGCATTTCAAGCGCCAGAGCAATCCCTTCGGCCTCCCCACGATCCAGGTCTTCCATAAGCACCGTCACTAAGGTCTGGTCTTTAACGGCATGGTGAGTAACCCAGCTGGCCTCAACTACTTCACGCCAGCCGGGCCATTCCTTACCCTCGGCCTTCAATTCATGCCAAACGCCATCTGGAATATGTATCTCGGCGTAAAGCTGTTGCAAGAGAGCAAATTGTCCAATAGCCGCTAAGTTGGTCAGTGGTGAGGTGTCACTAATGACTATCATATCAAGCCCAAATGACGCAAAGTAGCTACATCATCCTGCAAATCCATCACATCATAATGCGGTGCGATTCTCCGGGCGGCAAGTTGGTGACGAAATTCCCACAGGGATAATCCAGCCAATTTGCGCGCCTTGCCTAGAGCTAGTCTATTTTGTGCATATAAAGCGATGGCTAATTCAAGTTTGGCCTCATCCACGCTCAAGCGCGCCGAGTCTAAGATGTCAGTCGGGATTTCCAGCGTTGTGACAGTTTCCATGGTTCCTCACTCACTCTTTCTCCCATTTCGTCAGCTCGTTCAACACTTTCATTTCGTCATCGCTCAATCTCAGCCCCGCCGCGCCGAGGCTGTCGTTCAATTGCTCCACCGTGTTCGCGCCGATAATGGGGGCGGCCACGTGATCTTGGGTCAGCAACCACGCGAGGGAAATTTGCCCCGGCGTTTTGCTGTGCGCCCGGCCCAACTCTTCCAACTTATCCAACAGATCAAAGTTTTTATCAGTCAGCAGTTTTTGCACACTCCCTAAGCGTTTGCTCTCGGGCAAGGGCTGGCCGCGCCGATATTTGCCGGTGAGGAACCCGCGCCCGAGGGGGCTGTAGGGAATGATGCCCAGGCCAAATTTTTTGACCACAGGCAGGACATTCTTCTCAAAGTTTTCGCGCTCGACCAGCGACCAGTGCGGCTGGATGGAAATGTACTCGCCCAGCCCCGCGGGGCGGGCGGTGAGCACGGCTTCCATGAGTTGCCAGCCATTGTAATTGGAGCAACCCACGTAACGCACCTTGCCTTGATGAACGAGATCGTCGAGGGCGCGCAAGGTTTCTTCGATGCGGGTCTGATCATCGGGCCAGTGGGTTTGATAGAGATCCAGGTAATCGGTCTGCAAGCGGCGGAGGGAGTCTTCGACCGCGCGCATAATGTGGGCGCGGCTGAGGCCCTCGCCATTAGGGCCGGGCCACATCATCCCGCGCACTTTGGTGGCAAGCACAATATCCTGCCGGTTGCCCTTGCGCTTCAGCCAGTTGCCAATGATTTCTTCGGCTTCGCCACCCTTGAGGCCCTCCGCCCAGCGCGAGTAAACATCGGCGGTGTCTATAAAGTTGCCGCCAGCGTCAAAGAAAGTATCGAGGACTTGGTACGAGGTCGCTTCATCCGTCGTCCACTTAAATTGCATGGTGCCCAGACAAATTTCAGAAACCTGGAGGCCGGTGAGGCCGAGGTGGCGGTAGTTCAATTGAGATGCTCCTGATTTATTAGTGAACAGTCATCAGTTATCAGTTTTTACTGATGACTGGTCACTGATAACTGATAACTTTTTACTTCTCCCCCACCGCAAACACATCTCTTTCAAAAAAATAGCGGAAGGGCGGGAGTTCAAACAGCACCCAGCGGGCAAAGGCAAACACTGGATTTTCACTACGGTTCTGTGGGGGCGAATCGAGCCAGGCTTTAGTCCGCCGAAAACCGAGGCGGCGCAGGTTGCGCCACAAACTCCACGCGCTTTGCTCGTTGACATGCACCTCAGCATTGGCGGCCACATTGAGCAGACGCGGATTGGCGGGATATTGCGCGCCCTGCCCCATCAGCACCCGCACCAGCCGCACCAGCGGATAGGCGTAGCGGTCATACCAGACGTTGGGCGCGGTGTGAATGATGATCGCGCCACCGGGCTTAAGCACCCGCCGAATATCGCGCAAACATTCTTCCAATTCCCATTGGTAAAGATGCTCGACCACATCAAAGATGAGCACGCGGTCGAAGTAGTTGGCGGGAAAGGGGAGCCGTTTGGCATCGGCGCGGGACACGCCGATTTTGCCGGGCGCCGCGCGCGCGCCCTCGACCACCTGGCTCGCCAGGTTAAGCGCGACCGGGGCGTAATCTATCCCGTAGGCATCCGCGCCCAACTGGGCGCAATGCCGCAAAATTTCGCCGCGCCCACAGCCCACATCCAACACTTTCATACCGGGCGTAACGGCGGCGATCTCAAACGCAATGCTCAAACGGCGCGAGAGCCATTCGCCCTGGGTTTTGGCAAACTCGGTGTAGCCTTCACACGCGTGTAAAAAATATTCTTCCGTGTAGAGGTCGGGAGGTAGGGAAGGACGGTCGGGCATGAATTTAAGAACGGGGAGATTGAGAAATTAGCGATTAGGCGACTCCAATCGCTAAGCGCCATTATAAACGAAGCTTTTGACGAATTACGCCCAACACCAGCGTGACTTCGGTGATGCCGAGCCGCGCGGCCAGCCAGAAGTAGGCGACCACCCCGATGAGACCGGGGAGAGCCGCGGCCGCGAGGTGACGCACGAAACCGGGTGGGAGCGCCACCCGCGCGAGGCCGGCCCCTACCCCCCAGGTGAGGGCGGCCATCATCAACGAAGCCACCAGCACCTTGCCCAGCGTGGGCCACAACCCGGTGCTTTTAAAACCCCCTACCCGCCGCGCCAGCCAAAAACCCGTCACCAGCGCATGAACAATCTGCTTGATCGAATCGGCCAGCATGAGGCTGAACAAGCCCAGCGGGCGGAGCAACGCCAGCGCGGTGATGACATAGATCACCACGCTCAGGACGCCGACCAACGCCGGGGTCAGCGTGTCCTGCCGGGCGTAGAAGCCGAAAATCAGAATCTGATCCACGGCGGCGAAGCTGAGGCCGATCAAAAATAATTGAAGGACGAGGGCCGTCATCTGCGTGTCGTGCGCGGTGAACTGGTTGCGCTCAAACGCCAGGGCCACCACCGGGCGCGCCAGGACAAATAAGCCCACGGTCGCCGGGATAATCAGCAACAAAACGAGATTGATGCCCTGCACCAGGGTGGCCTTGAAATCGGCCAGGTGATGGGCGTGGTGCGCGAGGGCCGGTAGGGTGGCGAGCGAAACCGCCGTGGCAACCAACCCCAGCGGGAACTGATATAGCGTGGTCGCGTAACGCATCCAGCCCAGGCCGCCCACAAAGCCGCCGGCCAACCCCAAACCGATATAGATGGAGATTTGTGTGATGACCAACCCGGCAATAATGGGCACATAGAGTTTGAAGATGCGCCGCAAGCCGGGGTGATGGAGTGACAGCGACGGACGCAAGGCCCCGAGGCCATCGCGCAGGCCGGGGAGTTGGAGGAGAACCTGGGCCACCGCGCCGAGGAGCAACCCGAGCGCCATGGCCGCGACCCCAAGCGTGCGCGCCAGGGCCAGCGCGACCACGACCATGCTGGCATTGAAGACTGCGGCGGTAAAAGCCGGGAGCGTGAAGCGGCGCAGGGAGTAGAGCAAGCCCGAGAGCAAGCCCGAGAGGCTGAGAAAAATGACGGCGGGAAAGGTGAGGCGCAAGAGCGGCGCGGCTTGCGCCATGGCTTCGGGGTTATGCCCTTGGGCCAGCCACCCAAACACCAGCACCACTTGCGGGGTGAAGACCACCAGCGCCCCAACAAAGGCCGACACGCCTATCAAGGTCACAGTGAGCAGAATGCTCGCCAGCCGCCACAATTCCGGGCGGCGGTCTTCGACGGCATATTCACTGAACACCGGCACCAGCGCCGAGTTCACGAGGCCGCCCGTCACCAGTTCGTAAATTTGCACCGGGATGGTAATCGCCAGGGTCAGCGCATCCACATGCGTGCCCGTGCCAAATAGCCCCGCCATCGTCGCATCCCGCGCAAACCCCAACAGGCGGCTGATGATATTGCCCAACGCAATAATGGAGGCATTACGCGCCAGGCTGGGGGCTTCAGAAGGCAACGACTCGGACATGGGTCAAGGGATGAAACACATTACACGGGTGAGGGGTGGCTGAGATTGTACCGTATTGCCCCCCCGCTCCCCGTGAGCGAGGCGCATGTTGTCTTACGGTTTAAACTGCGCGACGCGACATTCGCCTAAAAATAGCGTTAGTGCTAAATTAGACACGCTACTTCATTCACTTTTTCTCTCGGAGGCTTTTATGCAAAAACCCAGTTTTATGGAAAAAATGCGGTATGGCTTCGACAACTATATGTCGAAAGGGATGTTGGCCCTGCTGTTTGGCCTGCTGGTTATCTCGGCCATCTTCGTCCTGCTAGTGGCGCTAATTGTGGTCGCGAGCGGCGTGGCCCCCGCCGGGGAGAGCGGGGCCCCGCTGAGTTTCGTGGAAATCGCGTGGATGGGCCTGCTCCGCACGCTCGACACCGGCACCATGGGCGGCGATACCGGCTCCCCCTTCTTCCTGTTCATGATGCTGGTCGTCACCCTAGGCGGTGTGTTCACGGTCAGCACGCTCATCGGCATTCTCAACAATGGCCTCGAGGACAAACTGGAAGAACTGCGCAAGGGGCGCTCGCGCGTCATCGAAAGCAACCACACCGTCATCCTCGGCTGGTCGGAGCAAATTTTCTCCATTCTCACCGAAATTGCCGCGGCCAATGAAAGTCAGGGTGGTGGGTGCGTCGTGATCCTCGGGGACAAAGACAAGTTGGAGATGGAAGAGGAAATCGCCGATAAGGCCGGCGACCTGAAAAAAACACGCGTGGTCTGCCGCACTGGTAGCCCCATGGAGCCGTCGGATTTGGAGATTGTCAACCTGCCGCTATCCAAGTCCATTATCATCCTCTCCCCCGAGGGCGATGAGCCAGACACCGGCGTGATCAAGGCCATGCTGGCGATTACCAACAACCCCAATCGCAAGCCCGAGCCGTATCACATCGTCGCCGAAATTGCCGATAGCAAGAACATGGAAGTGGCCAAACTGGTGGGCAAGGATGAAGTGGAACTGATCGCCGTCGGGAGCCTCATCTCGCGCGTCATCGCGCAGACCTGCCGGCAGTCGGGCCTGTCGGTGGTGTACACCGAACTGCTGGACTTCGGTGGGGACGAGATCTACTTCAAGAACGAACCGGGCCTGGCCGGCAAGACGTTTGGCGAAGCCCTGCTGGCGTATGAAGACAGCGCGGTGTTGGGCGTGCGCCAAAAAGGCAGACTGCCCCAACTTAACCCAGCGATGGACACCCGCCTGCAAAGCGGCGACGAGGTAGTGGTGGTGGCCGAAGATGACGATAAAATTATTCTCTCCGGCCTAAAAGACTTAAAGATTCGCCGTGACGCCATCGCCCTGCGCGACCCCGCGCCTCCCGTGCCCGAACACACCCTTATCCTGGGCTGGAACTGGAAAGCCCCGCTCATCATTAACGAGATGGATAACTACGTGGCCACTGGCTCGGAAGTGCTGGTGGTGGCCGAAACGGCGGGCACGCAAGCCGCTATTGCCGAACAATGCGCCGGACTGAAAAACCAGACGGTGAAGATTGAAGAAGGCGACACCACCGACCGGCGTCTACTCGACAGCCTGGGGGTGGACACTTACAAACACATTATCATGTTGGCGTACGATGGCATGGACGTTCAGCAGGCCGACGCGCGCACTCTCATCACCCTGCTCCACCTGCGTGACATCGCCGAGCGCGCCGGGCACACCTTCTCCATCGTCAGCGAGATGCTGGATGTGCGCAACCGTGACCTGGCCGAAGTGACCAAAGCCGATGACTTTATTGTAAGCGATCGGCTCATCAGCTTAATGCTGGCGCAAGTCTCCGAAAACAAAGCGCTCAACGCCGTCTTCGCCGATATCTTCGACCCCGAGGGTTCGGAAGTCTATCTCAAACTGGCGACAAACTACGTGAAGCCGGGCGTGCCAGTGAACTTCTACACCATCACCGAGGCCGCCCGCCAGCGCGGCGAAGTGGCCTTTGGTTACCGCCTGCACGCGCAAGCCAAAGATGCCGACAAAGCCTATGGCGTGGTGGTCAACCCCGACAAATCTAAAGAAGTAACCTTCTCGGATTGGGACCGGATTATTGTGTTGGCAGAAGGTTAGGCCATCCAATAAAAAAGCCCGCCAGAGCATAAGCCTCTGGCGGGCTTTTCTTTTTCTCTGCTTCCGCTACTTAGCCCAGGCCTTGTGGCCCCCAAACTCAACCCGGAAAGTAGTATCATTTCTGGTACAATTCGCCTATGCCGGATAAAACCAATAAGCCGATCCTAACGGTGGTATTCTATCGCACAGAAGGAGGCAATGAGCCAGTACGCGATTGGCTCAAAAGCCTGAAACGAGAAGATCGGCAAACTATTGGCGAAGACATCAAAACTGCCCAATATGGTTGGCCGCTTGGAATGCCCCTGATCAGAAAAATGGGCCGGGGTTTATGGGAAGTCCGCTCAAAGATAAATCAAGGCATTGCGCGAGTTTTATTCACCGTGGCCGATCACACAATGGTATTACTCCATGGGTTTGTGAAAAAATCGCGGAAAACATCCATCGAAGATTTAAACACTGCCCGCCATCGGCTAACGAATTTAGAGAAAGATGAATGACATGAACAAGAAACACCTTGGCACCAACTTCGATGACTTCCTCCGCGAAGAGCGTTTACTTGATCAAGTGCAAGCCGCTGCAGTTAAGCGTGTGATTGCCTATCAAATTGTGCAGGAGATGAAACGCCGCAAACTGACGAAGAGCAAAATGGCAACTTTGATGAAAACCAGCCGGGCCGCGCTGGAACGATTGCTAGACCCTGAAAACCCTTCGGTCACCCTCTTCACTTTAGAGCGCGCGGCCTCAGTCCTGGGCAAACAACTCAAAGTAGAGTTGGCATAAGGCGTATAATTGCAGGGCTGGAGTCAGTGGCACTGGAGTATTTCATGAATTACCAAAACATCATCACCTTAGAGCCGGGCAAACGAGGCGGTAAACCATGCATTCGGGGAATGCGGGTTACGGTTTACGATGTGCTTGAATATCTGGCCTCCGGCATGAGTGAAAAAGAAATATTGGATGATTTTCCTTATCTGAATAAGGAAGATATTTTGGCTTGCCTGAGTTTCGCCGCGCAACGTGAGCGAGTCATGGTCGCCGCCTGATCATGAAGTTGCTGTTGTTCGACCAAAACCTTTCGCCCCGCCTCGTGGAGCAACTTGCTGATATTTATCCTGGCTCAGCGCATGTTTCAACTGTTGGATTAGATACGGCTTTCGATAAAACTGTCTGGGAGTACGCGCGGGACCATGACTACATCATTGTGACAAAAGATGCCGACTTCAGTGAAATGAGTCTGCTGTTAGGATTTCCGCCCAAAGTCATTTGGATACGCCGCAGGAATTGTTCAACGCGCGAGATCGAGTTGATTCTCCGTGAGAATCAACCAGCCATTATTGCTTTAGACAATGACCACAATACCGGAATCCTGACTTTATTTTAGTTACTCATCAACCCACCTTCCCCTCCAACACCCCTCGCACCTCCGCTTCCTCCTCCTTCGTCAAAACCCATCCGGCCGTCGCCGCATTCGCCGCCACTTGTTCGGGCTTGGTCGCGCCAGAGATCACCGAACACACGCGCGGTTGGGCCAGCAACCACGCGATCGCCAGTTCACCGACCGTGTGGCCGCGCGCCTCGGCAAACACCTTCAATTTATCCACCACTGCAAAGTTGGGGTCGGTGAGATAGTTTTGCACATACGGACTGCGCGCCCCGCGCGTGCCGGGGGCCGGGGCCTCCCCGCGCTGATACTTGCCCGTAAGAAATCCGCCCGCCAACGGGAAGTACGGCAAAATGCCCACGCCCGCCCACTCACAATACGGAATCAATTCCCGCTCAATCTCACGCTCCAGCATATGGTAATGCGGCTGGATGGTCACAAACGCCTCCCAGCCCGACATCTCGGCCAGGTCGTTAGCGCGGCACAACTGCCACGCGGCAAAATTACTCGCGCCGATATACCGCACCTTGCCCGCGCGCACCAGATCGTCCAGCGCGCGCAGGGTCTCTTCCAACGGCGCGCCCGCATTCCAGTTATGCACCTGATACAAATCAATGTGGTCGGTCTTCAAGCGGCGCAGACTGGCCTCCACTGCATTCTGGAGGTGATACCGCGACGTGCCACTATCATTCGGCCCGTCGCCCATGTTACCCTCGAACTTGGTCGCCAACACCACGCGGCCCCACTCGCCCGCCAGCGCGTCGCCCAAAAAGTCTTCCGACCCGCCTTTGTTGCCATAAACATTCGCGGTATCGAAAAAGTTGATACCCAAATCCAGCGCCTGATGCACCACCGCCCGCGTCCCCGCGCGGTCCACCACGCCCCCGAACTGATTGCACCCCACCCCGATGGCCGAGACCTTCACCCCGGCCCGGCCCAAATTACGATATTCCATTGCGACTCCTTGTCTGAGGTGACTGTCACCTTAAACGGCGCTCATAAAATCAGGCACACTGAAGCAGGTGACAGTCACTTGCGATAATGAATTTAACGAATGCGCCCCAACGCCTTCAGTGTGGCACCAGGGTCGTCGGTCAACACGGCATCACACCCGAGTAGCCGATACCACCACAAGCGCGAATCCGGCGTGGGATCCAGCGGGCAGGTGATATAACCGCGCCAATGGGTGATAAGCGCATAAAACGGGTTGATCAGCAACAACGGCCAAAACGGCCCGAAGAGTTGCGCGTCCCCCAGGGGCAACGGGTTCCCCATGGTGATGTAGCCAATGGGAATATCGGGCGCGACCGCGCGGACCGCCTGCACCCGTGACAAATTAAAAGACAACACGACCACGCGGTCACGGATCCCCGCCGCTTGCAATGCATCGACGAGCCGCCGACACACCTCGGGTTCCAGAAATCTATCAGTCTTCAGCTCCAAGGCCAGCACAATGCCCGGCGGCAACAGCGCGGCCACCTCCGCCAGTGTGGGCACCCGCTCATCCTTAAATTCGGGCCGACCATAAAACGCACTGAGGTGCTTAATCTCAGCCAGCGTTTTCTCGGCCACCGGCCCCTGCCCGTCGGTCGTGCGGTCCACCGTCGCATCGTGAATGCAGACAAAGACCTCATCCTTCGTGAGATGCAAATCGGTTTCGAGAATATCCGCGCCGTCGGCCAGCGCGCGCCGGAACGACGCCAAGGTGTTCTCGGGGCAGGCCACGCGATTGCCGCGATGTGCCAGCACATAAGGTTTGGGCTTGTTGGGAAGTTCGAGGCGACGAGGCATAGGGAGACAGTGAAGTGAGTTGGTCAGCCCGAGGCCATCTGCGTCTCGGGCTAACGGCTACAAATGGTTCTTAATCGCTTGCGCCGCTTCACGCGTCATGCCGCGCACATTGGCGAGTTGTTCGGCAGTGGCCTCGCGGATGCCATCGAGCGACCCGAAGCGCTTGAGCAGGGCCTTGCGCCGGGCCGGGCCAATGCCGGGGATGGTATCGAGTTGGGAGACAAACGTGATCTTGTTCCGGCGCTCCCGGTGGTGGGTCAGGGCAAACCGATGGGCCTCGTCACGCACGCGTTGGACTAAATAGAGTCCCTGCGAGCGCCGGGGCAGTAAAATCGAGAGCGGCTGGTCGGGCAGGAAAATCTCCTCTTGTTGTTTCGCCAAACCACACACCGGCACTTGGCCCAACAAGTTAAACTCTTTCAGCACTTCCACCGCCACGCCCAGTTGGCCTTTGCCGCCATCAATGATGAGCAGGTCGGGGAGGCGCGTAAAACTCTCGTCGGGTTTTTTGCCGGGGCGCGTCGGGGTCGCGGCCTGCGCGTCGGCCCAGCGGCGGAACCGCCGGGTCAGGGCTTCCTTCATCGAAGCGAAATCGTTCGGGCCAGCCTCCACCGATTTGATATTGAAGGTGCGGTAATGCGCCTTCTTGGGCGCGCCTTGCTCAAAGACCACCATCGAGGCCGTGAGCGCCGTGCCCTGCGTGTTGGAAATATCGAAACACTCAATCCGATTGGGCGGGTTGGCCAATCCGAGCGCGGTCTGAATCTCGCCGAGGGCCTCGGTCTGTTTATTGGTGTCGGCCTCCCACTGGGCTTTGAGCGCGGCCAAAGTTTCCGTGGCATTCTCGGCGGCCATCTCCACCAAATCCCGCTTCATGCCTCGGCGCGGCACGGTGAGCGCGACCTTTTCGCCGCCCCGCTTGCTATCCAGCCACTCGTTAATGATGCGCGCTTCTTCAATTTCTTCGGGGAGCAGGACTTCGGGTGGCACGTAGGCGGCCTCATCGTAGAATTGCTTGACGAACTGCTCGACGATTTGCGCGCCGCTCTCGTCTTCGGTGCCCTCCAAAACAAAATACTCGCGCCCGATGAGTTTGCCCGCCCGAATGAAGAAGATTTGCACGCAGGCCTCGCCGTTGGAGCGCGCAAAGGCAATCACGTCCGAGTCGGTCTGCTCGGTGCTGATGACTTTCTGTTTTTCAACCACGCGTTCGATGGCCACCAGCTGATCCCGCAGGGCGGCGGCCTTCTCAAATTCCAGATTCTCGGAGGCCGCGAGCATATCGGCCTTGATGCGCGTGACGACTGCTTCAGTGTGACCACGCAGAAAGCGGCACAGGTCGTCAATCATGGCGCGGTATTCGACTTTGGTGCTGGTGCCAATGCACGGGGCCAAGCACAGTTTGATGTCGGCGTACAAGCACGCGCGCGGGTCGGTGCCGGTAATCACGCGGTCACAGGTGAGGTAAGGGAAGATGCGGCGCAGAATGTAGAGCGTTTGATGCACGGCCCACACACTGGTGTAGGGGCCAAAGTATTTCGCGCCGTCCTGTTCCATGCGGCGGGTCACGGTCACCGTGGGAAACGGGTCGGCGTAGTGGACTTTGATGTAGGGGTAGCGTTTGTCGTCTTTGAGCCGGACGTTGTACTTGGGGCGATGTTTCTTGATGAGGGTCATCTCGAGGATGAGGGCCTCGAGTTCGGAGCCGACGATGATGTATTCCAAATCGGCGATGTGCTTGACGAGTTCGCGCGTCTTGGGTGAATCCACTGACTCGTGAAAGTACGAGCGGACGCGGCTCCGCAGATTGACAGCTTTCCCGACATAAATAATCTTGCCCGCGCTGTCGGAATAGAGATAACAGCCGGGTTTGGTGGGGAGGGTGTCGAGTTTTTGTTGAAGGGACTCGGAAAGCGGCATGATTGCCCAAACAGGCCAGGGGTGAATTAGTCTTCAAATAAAGCCGTCACGGGCGTGGCAAAGCCGGGGAGAACCTCATCGCCGGGCAGGGTGTCGGTGTCTTTGAATTCACGAATATCAGTCAGCGAGCGATAGGCATAGACGAGGCGCGCCCGGGGATCGGCAATCCACACCAGCCGCACCCCGATGGCGAAGTATTCACGGAGTTTTTCAGTAAAGCCCATCACCGTGTCATCGGGCGAGAGCACTTCAACAATCAAATCCGGGGCAACATCCAGATAACCGGGGCCGGGGGTGCGGCGGGCGTAACGCTCGTTGGAGATATACAGCACATCAGCGGCGCGCACCCGGTCAGGATGGCGGCGGGTGTAAACGCCCACTTCACCTGTCCGCACCTTGCCAAGTTGATGTTCCCGCACAAACCGCTTGATAAGCTCACCAAAGTTAAGTTCTACGCCGCCATGTTCATCGCCAGTTGGACTCATTGGAACAAGTCTCCCATCAATTAACTCGCATGACCCGATACCGGGCATTTCATAAAGTTCTTCGCCGGTGATAAGTTTTTCATACGTCGGGGCAATGACATCAGCCATGGTTCACCTTGCGGTGATTATATATCCTCTCGGGCAGTCACGGGGGTGGCTTATAATGATTTAACTCACCTTACGCAGTTGAGCGTGTTTTTTTGACTGTCAATCCGAGCGGTAGCGAGGAGTCTCTACACTAATTGTAGACGCAAAGCGTCTCGCTTCGCTCGCGCATTACTTTGCGTGACAGTACGTAAGGTGGGTGATTTAAGAGAAAGGCAGACACTATGATCGACTCTTTGGAAGTAATTGTCGGGCGGTTATTAGCCGAAAGAAAATTGACGCTGGCGGTGGCCGAATCCTGCACGGGCGGGTTGGTGGGGCATCGCCTGACGAATGTGCCAGGAAGTAGCGGGTATTTTCTCGGCGGGGTAATGGCGTATGCGAATGAGGCGAAAGAAAAACTGCTGGGGGTCAGCCGCGACACACTGGCTAACTTCGGCGCGGTAAGCGAGGAAACGGCGCGGGAGATGGCGCGCGGCGTGCGCCGGGAACTGGGCGCGGATATTGGGGTGGCGGTGACGGGGATTGCCGGCCCCGGCGGGGGATTGCCGGGCAAACCGGTGGGCCTGACGTGGGTGGCGCTCGCGGCGCGTGAAACGGAATGGGCGCGACACCATGTGTGGGACAGCGACCGGATGGGGAACAAGGAGAAATCGGCTGAGGCGGTGCTGGCGATGGTGAGGGAGTATTTGGAGAGTTAGGAGGAGTTAGAGTAGGGAGTTAGAGATTGGAGGTTGAGATGGATGAGGCGACGCAGGTTGAGGTGAGGTTTAATGGGGATGGGACGATTACGATTTTTAGTTTTAGCTGGCAGGGGAAGCAATGGCCCGTGACGAGTATGGGCCGCGAGTGGGACGCGCCCGACGGGCGGCACTTTTTGGTGATGACCACCGGCGAGCGGGTGTTTGAGTTGGCGTTCGAGAAGATTAATTTTGCGTGGCGAGTGGTGGGGGTGACGGAGGGGAGAGGGAAGGCGTGAGGCGGGTAATTGGTAATTAGTTACGCTCTTAATGGATTTCAAGGAGGTTGGGATAAAATAGTCGCAAATCATTTG
>CAYUFY010000029.1:0-27035 GCA_964443795.1 uncultured Anaerolineales bacterium
AATTACTGATGGCGAAAGAACATCCGTGCTCTCAGTTTGAGAGATGCACCCATCTAACTTTGAGCGTAACCTGAGCCATGCCGAATAAAAGTAGTTAAATCAGGTTTAGCATACTTCAACCCCACCCCGGCCCTTCCCATCGGAAAACCGCCGATGGGGAGGGCGTAAGGTGATGTGTGCCTCCTCCCCCATCCGTGTTTGTCGGATGGGGGAGGTCAGGAGGGGGTTCTAATGTCCGACCGCGGTCGCGCCCTTCTCGCCGACTAGATCATGCTCGGCAAAGCGCGAGAGGCGGAACGGCTCAATCAGGGCTGGCGTTTTATTGGTGGCGATCAGCTCGGCCAGCATCTTGCCCGCGATGGGCGAGGCCTTGAACCCGCCCGTGCCCCAGGCCACATCAATCACAAAGCCCTTCACGTCGGTGAAGCCCATCATCGGGCTGAAGTCGGGGCTCATATCGCACACGCCCGCCCATTGCCGCATGACTTTGACCTTGCTTAACGCCGGCAGGAGTTCGAGCATATGCGAAGCGATATCTTCAATATAGCCCAGGGTACCGGCCATTGAGTAGGAAGTGAACGGGTCCACGCTCGATCCCATCACCAACTCGCCCCGATCGCTCTGGCTGATGTAGACATGCAAACTCCCCGAGACGATGACCACATCCAAAAAGGGCTTGAGCGGTTCGCTGACATTGGCTTGCAAAGGCACGCTGGTGACCGGTAATTTGACCCCGGCCATCGTGCAGATGGTGGAGCACCATCCGGCGGTGGCGTTGAGCACCAGGCCGGTTTTGATGCGCCCGCGCGTGGTCTCCACCCCGGTCACGGCTCCGTTTTCGACGGTGATACCGGTGACCTCGCAGTTTTGATGAATGTGGACCCCGCGTTTATCGGCCTGACTGGCGTAGCCCCACACCACCGCATCGTGGCGGATGATGCCGCCGGGCGGGTGCCACAACGCCGCCAGGATGGGATAACGCGGGCGGTCGCTCACATCTAACCACGGGCAGAGTTGCTTAATTTCATCCGGCCAGATGAGCCGCGAGTTCACACCTTCCACTTGATTCACCTGCGCGCGCAAGCGCATGGTGCGCACGGCGGCATCAGAGTGGGCGAGGGTCATATGCCCGCGTTGGCTGAACATCACATTGAAGTCCAGTTCCTGCGACATGGTTTCGTATAACTTCACGCTTTCGTTGTAGAACCGCACACCCTCGGGGGTCAGGTAATTGGAGCGGATGATGGTGGTATTGCGCCCACTGCCCCCGTACCCAATGTAGCGTTTGTCCAGCACCGCCACATTCGTGACGCCGTGATACTTGGCCAGATAATACGCGCAGGCTAACCCGTGCGCGCCCCCGCCGATAATGACCACATCATAACTAGCTTTGATGGGGTTGTCCCGCCACATGCGGGGCAGGCGGTCTTTATCCGTAAACGCCTGACGAATGAGTCGAATGGGCATAGGGGGTTACTCGCGGCCGCCCTGGTTAGCGAGCATCTCCAAGCGCTCATCCGGGTAGGCGGCTTCGAGTTCGGCGGCGACGGCTTCGGCGACGGTCTCGGGTTCGCCCGCGCGGTCTTGCGCGTCGCTGGTGCGCCACTCGGCGAGGTAGTCGTCGGTGTTAGCCAACCCGGCGCGCATGGCGGCCCGGTCAATCACCTCTTGAAAGCGGTCGGAGAGTTGTTTGCCGGCGCGGTTTCGCCCGGCCTTGACCTTGACCTGCGCCGGGATGTCGCGCCAGTAGACGATTTGGTAAGCAGAGGTGGTCATGGTGTTTGAGAGTATCACGTGCCAAGTGTCAGGTGACATGACACCTGGCCTCTGACACTTGACACTTATACAGGTTTCATCACTTCGCGGGGCAACAGGATATCGAACTCAGCCCGCAGGCGGGCATCTACTTCGTCGGCGATGTGGGTGGGCCATTGGGTGGCGAGCAGGTCGCGGGCCTTGTGCTTGGCCCGTTCGCGCATATCCAGCGCGCCGCTGGTTTCCCAGTTGTCGCGGGTGGCGCGGTCACCGGTGTGCGGGTAGTAGTATTCCGTGTTCATCAGGGACAGGGTTTGCGGGTGACCGAGAAAATGCCCCTCGCCATTGCACACCTGGTTAATCACGTCCACTGCCAGGGTCGCGTCCGTCACTTCAATGCCGCGCACCATCCGCATCACGGTGCCGTTGAGGTCATCATCAATCACATATTGCTCGTAGGCCACGGTGAGCATCGATTCCAGAAAACCCGCCGAGTGGTGAATGTAATTGGCGCCGGCCAGCGCGGCGGTGACACTGCTCACGCCCTTCTCGTAGCCCGATTGGATGTCGGGGACTTTGCTGTCGGTGAGGCCGGAGGAGTTGTAGACCGGCAGGCCCACATGATGCGTCAGTTGCGCGGCGGCGGCGTTCATCAATGCGAACTCGGGACTGCCGCCGGAGAATGACCCGGTGCGCAAATCGGCGACGGAGGGAACATAGCCCATGAGGACGGGGTGTCCCGGGCGCATGAGGTTGATGTAGGTGATGCCAGAGAGTTGTTCGGCGGTGAGTTGCACCAGCGTCCCCGCGAGGGTCACGGGGGAGGTCGCTCCCGCCTGGGGCGCAGACGAAATCGCCACGGGCATGCCCTGCCGCACAATCTCATCCAGCGTCGCCACGGTTTCAGTGGCGTAGCGCAACGGGCTGACCGTCCAACAATTTGTCCATGAGACGAAGGGCCGCTCGCGCAGGGCTTCGTTGCTCCCCGCGATCAGGCTGGCGAGTTTCACGGCCCGTTGCACGCTCTCGGGGGTGAAGCTATTGCCCATCATGTGCTTGGGCGTGGCGGTCAGCGCGGCGTAAAAGGTGTTGATGTCCAGTGCCTCGGGGGGGATGTCGCGCGCCACCACCGGGCGCAGATAGAAATGAATGTTATCGAGCGCTTGCACCACGCGCCCAATGTCGAAGATGTCACGCAGGCGGGTTTCGCGCACCTGGCCATCGAGGTCGAGCAACTTGACCGCCGCGCCGCCCGTGCCCATGTAGACGCGCGCCCCACCCATGAGCAGATCGTGTTCGGGATGTTGCCCGCACAGCCGCACCTCGCGCGCGGCGAGACTTAGGCCCTCGTGAATGATCCGGCGCGGAATGAAAACACGGTTGCGCGCTTCGTCAATCCGCGCGCCAGCTTTGCGCCAGACCTCGCGGCAGGGTGAGGGCATGACCTCAATGCCGGTTTCTTCCAGCACGACGAGCGCGGCTTCGTGAATGCGCCCGACTTGGTCTTCGGTCAGCGGGCGATATTGCCCGCCGGACAGGCCGGGCGGGACGACGCTGGGCTTGGGCTGAGCGTCTTGCGCGCGCCGGCGTTCACGGCCACGGTCGCGCGGTTTTTCATGGGTGAGCATAGTGATCGAGACCTAGTTCGAGTGCTGGGCGAGGGCTTGCGCCATGGCTTGCAGGTGGGCGGGGGTGTTGCCACAACACCCGCCGATGATGCGGGCCCCGGCCCGGTGCACATCCAGCGCGCATTGGCCCATATCGGCCGGTGAGGCGCTGTGGACGGATTTGCCTTTGATGAGTTGCGGGATGCCCGCGTTGGATTTGGCGACAAGCGTGATCTCGGGCATGGCGGCGTGCATCTTTTCGATGACCCGCAGGATTTCGTCCGGGCCGTTGCCGCAGTTCCCGCCGATGGCCGCCGCGCCCCACCCGTGCAACGCCTTCACCGCTTTTTCGGGGGAGACGCCCATCATGGTGTGCCCGTGCGTGTCAAAGGTCATGGTGGTGATGATGGGGAAATCGGGCGCGGTTCGGCGCACGCCTTCGATGGCGGCGTGGACTTCTTCGAGATCCGACATCGTTTCAATCCAGATCACATCCACGCCCCCCGCGATGAGCGCCTCGGCTTGTTCGGCGAAGCCGTTCACCGCGTCGGCGTAGTCCAGCGTCCCCAGCGGGGCCAGGATTTCGCCGCTCGGGCCGATGTCACCCGCCACGAGCGCGGTGCCCCCGGCGGCATCCACCTCGGCCCGCAGGAGAATCGCCGCCGTGCGGTTCAGTTCGGACACACGGCTTTGCAGGTTGTGCATCCCCAGCCGGAAGCGGGTGCCGCCGAAGGTGTTGGTTAAGACAATTTGTGACCCGGCTTCGAGATAAGCGCGTTGGATGCCCCGGATGACTTCGGGGTGGATGACATTCCAGGCCTCGGGCGGGTCGCCGAATTGCAGACCGGCTTCAAAGAGCATGGTACCCATCGCGCCGTCGGCGAGAATGGGGCCGGGTTGGGCGAGGCGTTGTTGAAATTTGTTCATGGTTTCCTAACTCCCCCTTCCCGACACGGGAAGGGGGTTGGAGGGGTTAGGTCGTCTGTTTCCGCGCGCGTCGAATGGCAATATGCTTTTTGGCGGTCTCGACCGCCACGGCGGCATCGCGGCAATACGAGTCGGCTTCGATTTCCTCGGCAAAGGCGGCGTTGAGCGGCGCGCCCCCGACCAGTACAATCACCTTCTCACGCACGCCGTATTCCACCAGCGCCTTGATGATGACTTGCATGTAGGGCATGGTGGTGGTGAGCAGGGCGCTCATGCCCACAATATCCGGCTCGTGCTCTTTGATGGCGCTCATGAATTTCTCGACATCGTTGTTGATGCCGAGGTTGATCACTTTGAAACCCGCGCCTTCCATCATCATCCCCACCAGGTTTTTGCCGATGTCATGGATGTCGCCTTTGACCGTGCCAATGACCATGGTGCCGATTTGTTGCGCGCCGGTTTCGGCCAGCAGGGGGCGCAGAATAGCCATGCCGGCTTTCATGGCCTTGGCGGCCATCAGCACTTCCGGCACGAACAAAATGCCGTCGCGGAAGTCAGCGCCGACAATATCCATGCCGCCCACCAACCCACGGGTGAGGGTGTCGTAGGGGCTCCAGCCGCGTCTGAGAAATTCCATGACCTCGGCTACCACCTGAACATCCAGGCCGTCATACAGATCATCGTGGGTCTGTTGCACTAGGTCTTCGTCCGATATATCGCTAAAGTTGAGTTCGTCGCTCATAAGCTCCTCGAATGGTTCTTGGCCCGGGCGGGTTTCAAGCCCGCTCCGACCAGTTTGTAGATAACTTCTTCAATCGGAATACTAATGCCCATCTTACCAAAAGATGAGCCAATGGTCAGCCTGGGGCGTGTTAGATCGGGTCGCTCGCCGGGTTTTCGACGGCCACGGCTTGGGCCGCGCGGCGGCGTTGACTGCGCCGGGGTTGGGTGCCGGTCGCGCGCGCTGGGATGAGGCCCTCCAAATGCGGGAAGGCATCCACCGTGTTGGGCAGGCCAATGGCCGCTACAAATTCATTTTGGAACTCGGGGTCGGTGGCGGTTTGGATGTGTTGAGTCCATCGCGCCAACCGTGCGGCTTCGCGGCGTTGCTCTTTATTCAACAGCGCAATTCGCGCGCCATCCCCGGCGGCGTTACCAACGGCGGTTACTTTTTCTAAATCACAATCCGGTATCAAGCCCAAAATCATCGCGTGCTTGGGGTCAATGTGCAGACCAAACGCGCCCGCCAGCACAATGCGGTCTACGGTGGTCACGCCCTTCTGCCGCATGAGCAGTTTCGCCCCGGCGTACAGCGCGGCCTTGGCGAGTTGAATGGCGCGCACATCGTTTTGGGTCACGACAATGGCCTGGCCCGTGGCGGTGTGCGCGGCTTCGACCAGCACGTATTCGCCGGTGCGGCCCGTGAAGCGCACGCGGGGCGAGCGCTCGGGCGTGGTTTCGCTAAAGCGTCCATCGGCATCGAGGATGCCCGCCACAAACATTTCGGCCACCACTTCGATGATGCCGCTCCCGCAGATGCCCGTGGCCCGCAGGCCGTCGGGGGCCGGGGCGTCCCCGGCGATCCACTCGTCGTACCCGATGACTTTGTAACGCGACTCAAGTGTGAGCGGGTCAACCCGGACGCGCTCGATGGCCCCCGGCGCGGCGCGTTGCCCGTGCGTGATCTGCGCCCCCTCAAACGCCGGCCCGGTGGGACTGGAGGCGCACAAGAGTTGGTGTCGGTTCCCGAGCACGATTTCGGCATTGGTGCCCACGTCAATCACCAACATCAATTCGTCTTGTTGGTGCGGGGCTTCGGCGATTTGCACCGCTACGTTATCCGCGCCCACATGCCCGGCGATGCATGGCAAAACGTGCAAGCGTGCCGCCGGGTGCAGTTTGAGGTTGAGGTCGCGGGCTTTCATATCCAGCGGCTCGGCCAGCGCCAGGGCAAAGGGCGCGCCGCCAAGTTCCACCGGGTCAATGCCGAGGAACAAGTGATGCATGACCGGGTTGCCGACCACCACCAAATCGAGAATATCTTCGGGCGCGATCCCCGCCGTGGTCGCGGCTTTCCGCGCGAGGTCGTTAAGGGCGGCAATCACCGCGCGGTGCATCCGCGCCACGCCCTGAGGTTCCATCATCGCATAACTTACGCGGCTCATCAGGTCTTCGCCGTAGCGCACTTGCGGGTTCATGGTCGCTTCGGTGGCCAGCACCGCGCCGGTGCGCAAGTCGCACAGGTGCGCCACCACCGTGGTCGAGCCAATGTCTACCGCAAGGCCGTAGAGGCCTTCGGCATAGCCGGGTTGGATGCGGATGACTTCGCTGTCCTGCCAAATGGTGATGGTGGCCGTGTGTTTGCCTTGCTTGAGGGCGGGTTGCAGAGTCGGCAAAACAAGCGGGTCAATGGTGACCGCGCGGAGTTGCCATTGTTCGGCGAGGGCCATCTGTAACCGTTCCCAATCACCGTGGCCGCCTTCGCTATCCAATTCGGCTGAGCGCACTTCGACATACACCTGCCGCAAGGCGGGTTGCACATCAATCACCCGGTCGGTGGCGGCTTTGGAGATGATTTGTTTGCGTGCCTGACTCTCTTCCGGCACGGTGATGAGTAAATCACCTAGCACTTCACAGGCGCATGCTAAACGGCGCTGGCCGAGATTGTGCTCTTCGTGGTAAGTGGCCTCGCGCTCATCCACCGGAGAGAGATGGCTGACCGCCGAGACGATGCCGTGTTTAGGATACTGGCCTTCTTCGACAATGATTTGGCACTTGCCACAGGTTTGCCGCCCGCCGCAGATGGACTCGAGTTCCACGCCGAGTTGTCGGGCGGCCTCAAGCAAGTTGGTGCCCACCGGGACCGAGCCGCGCCGCCCGGAGGGCATGAGCGCAATTTGGCAGATACTTTCAGACATGATGGGTTTCCCAGGCGTGGCGCACCGCGCGCAGTTGTTCGAGATGGGTGGCGTCGTGGCTGATGAGGTTTTGCACTTGCAGGGCCAGTGTAGTCGCGCCCATAGTCTCATGCGTGGCCGGGCGATCCCAGGCCTCGGGCGGCAAGGCCGACAGGAATTGCAGAAGTTGTTCGCGTGTGGCTTGCCATTCGGCAAGTAGTTCGGGCCGGGTGGCGGTCGCTTCGGGCTTGGCCACCTCTGGCCCGAAATAGGGCAACCAAGGTGAGTCTTCGTCCACAATGCGGCGCAGACGTTTGAGAAAGGGCGCTTCGGCGGCGCTGAGATGCGCAAGGAGATTATGCATGGTCCATTCATCCGGCGTGGGCCGCCAATGGAGCGCGGCCTCCGGCAGGGTTTCGGTTAGCTCGGCGGCCTGGGCGAGGGCGCTCTTGAGCGCTTGTAGGCCAACGATATGCCGGGTGGGGACGGCGGGTGGGGAGGTGAGCATGATGGGGTAGGCAACTGAACGAAGACTGGCTTGATTATAGGCTGAGTACAAGTCTTGACCTATGGTTGGGAGGCCAATGTTTGCCCGTTAGCCTTGTGCGGGATGCACAAACTTTATCAGCGGCGGAGGCGATACGCCTTCAAAGCCACATGCAGATTGACGCGTTGTTTGACATCGCGCAAATCCACATTGGCGATCTCCTCGATGCGCCCCAGCCGATAGAGCAGGGTGTTGCGGTGGACGTTGATGGCGGCGGCGGCTTCGGCCAGCGCGCCCCCAAATTCCAAATAGGCTTCCAGGGTTTGCAGGAGTTCGCTATTGGCGCGCCCATCGTGCTCGGCGATGATTTGCACTTTGGCCCAATAGGGGTTGCCGGATAACGCCTCGCCGGGCAGGCGATACAACCAGTCTAACATGCCCAAATCGCCAAAATAAATCACGGGCGGGTTGAGGCGCAGGCGTTGGCCGATTTCCGCCGCTTCCACGGCCTCGGCGTATGGGCGGCGCAAAGATTTCTCACCTAAATAAATATTGCTATACCCCACGATCAGCGGTTGCGCCGGAGTGTGAATATCATCAATGAGCCGTTGCGCGAGCCGTTGTCCGACGCTCACGGTTTTGGTCTCAATGACCAGCGCGATACCGCGTTCGCGGGCCACCACCAAGCCCCACTGGCCCTGGATGTGCAACCAGTTATCAAAGCGCGTAGTTAGTTGCGCCAGTAGGCCCTCGGCGGCGGCGGTGCAAACCACAAACAGAATTTGGTGCGGTTGCGCGAGTTGGTAACCGATGGCGCGGGCGCGCTCAACCAGGGTGCTATCGGGTTCACCTTCCAGCCGCAGGAGTTGTGCTAGGAAATCCCCGCGCATGGCTTGTTGCGCGTCGCGCACCGCTTGTTCTTTGAACATGACCAGTGCGGCTACGGTGGCGGCGTGTTCGATGGCCAGCGTATCCAACTCGGTCAGCGGATGGTCACCCTCCACGACCCAAATGTAGCCATAGATTTCATGCCCCACGATGATGGGGGCGACCACCCGCTCCATGGTCATGCCTAGCTCGGGTATGGCGCTAAACCGCACCGGGCTGAGTTTGGTTTGCAGTTCGGTGTACAGGCCGCGTTTGAGCAGGCGTTGCGCCCGCTCGGGCGGGGTGCGCCCCATTTCCACGGCGCGCAAACGCGCCTCGTCCACCGGGCCGCGTTGGGCCGAGGCCAGCACTTCGGCGGTCACGCTTTCAATCAACACCGAGCGTTCAAACAAGTCGGCCAGGGTTTGGGTCAGGCGGTTCAAGTCGCCGCCTTCCAGCACCAGTTGGGTCAACTGGCGGTGGATGCCATCGGCGCGTTCTTTGAGGGCGGACTCGTGGTTGACGATCTCAGCGTATAACTGCTCGGTGATGGCGATAAACTCTGCGTCCGGTGGGACCTCGATAACCGGAAAGTGACTGGCCTCGGCGGCGGCGCGGATAACGGCCGGGGTCGAATCAAAATACCAGCCGGTGGAGAGCACCACACCCACCAACCCATGTTCGATGAGTGTGGGGATGAAAGCCGCCTGGCGCTCGGGGCTGTCCTTAAGGCCGTAGCCCGCAGTGAGCACCAGCCCGTTTTGGCCCCAGGCGTAGGTGGCGTCGGGAATATCCACCACATGCACGCGCCGGATCTCCCGGTCAAGCCCGGCTTCTCCCGCGACCAGCCGCGCCTTGCGAAAACAAGGAAACTTAAGCGCTTCGCGCAGAGTTAGCATACGGGTTAAGAGTCACGTATCACGCGTTGCGTAACATGTATCACGCATCACTTGGTTTTGCCAGGAGTTCCACCAGCACGCTTGCATCTGGCAATGCATCACACCGCCACAACTTATCTTCCAATTCGGCGGCGCGTGGTGCGGAGAGCGCTGTCTGCGCGAGCCAGCGGAATTTCTCGCGGAGTTCGGCATCCGTGGCGGGCGCGGCTGAGTCCCAGCGAGGAGTCATTTCGCCTGAGTCAAACGTCTGTCCATCAGTGGTCTCAATCTCCACGCGGGCCACGCGCTCGGCGGGGAAGCGGGCGCTGAGGGCCGGGTCTTCAATCAGTTTCACCCGTTCGGCCAAACTCAACACCCGCGGGTTGGCTAAAGCCGCCCCGCTCAACTGTGCCGGGCCAAGTTGCCCATCCATCAATGCCGAGGCCAGCGGGAAAGGCACACTGTATTGCGCTTCTTCGGTATTCGTGGGCTTTACCCAATCCAGACAAGCCGCTTCGTGAAAAGTAAAGACACGCACTTCGCGCACCGCATCGGGCGCGAGTTGATGCGCCTGTTGTAATTTCAATGCGCCCGCAATCGGCGCTTGCGCCCAATAACACACCGCATACGGCTTGAAGTATTGCCCGGTGATGAGCCAGCGCTGGCCGAGATCATTCCACAAGTGGGCCACCTCGGCGGCTTCAACCGTGATGGCGGGCGCGCCGGTGAACCCACCCGCCGCCAACATGGCCGCGCTCACGCCCGCCATGGCGCCCCAGCCCGAGCCGTCTTTAAGCATGACCGGATAATCAATCACACGCATCATTTGCGAACGCGGGCCATGATACTCGGCGATGCCCAGCGCGTGCCGGGTTTGGTCGGGATTTAATGTGAGATGCCGCGCGGTGATGGCCGCGCACCCCAGCGCATTCCACGCGCCCGAAGTGTGATAGTCGGCGACCGTGGTGTGGAGCGCGATGCCCGCCCGCAAAGCGATCTCGTACCCGATGGCGACCCGCGTGAGCAATTCCGCGCCCGATGGGGGAACCGCTTCCCCCGCGAGGGTGGCGAGGGCCGCCGGGATGAGCGCCGCGCCCGCGTGGCCCTTGGTGGGTTTATAGCCGTCGTGGGCATCGAGCGCATCCACGGTCATGCCATTGGCCAGCGCCGCGCCGGGTGGCGAGACCTCGCGGCCATCCTGCCACAAGTGCGCGCCCCGGCCCCCAAAAGTCATTGCCGCAAAATCATGAACGATGCGTGAAAGTTCGGTTGGCCGCGCCCCGAGGCCCACGCCCAGGGTGTCGAGCAAACACAGTTTGGCAAAGCGTTGGGCGTCCGGTGGAATATCGGCCCAGCTGAGGGTGTGGATGAATTCGATGGGAGTCATGGTGAGGAAACAATTACGCAACACGCAACACACATCACGTATTGTGTGCCGGGCGTTTATAAAATAATCACGTTCCGCAATGCTTCGCCGCGTTCCATGCTTTCGATGGCATCATTGATTTTTTCCAGTGGATAGCGGTTGGTGATCAATTCATCCAGTTTGAGCCGACCACTTTGGTAAAGCGCCACCAACCGGGGAATATCCACATTCAGCCGGGTGGAGCCAACATTACTGCCGACCAAATGCTGGCCGCTGTAAGTGAAATCACCCATCGAGAATGAGGCCGCCGCGCCCGTGCTGGGCATGCCCACCGAGACAATCGTCCCGTTACGGCGCACAAAACGCAAACTTTGTTCCAGCGCCGCCGGATGACCGACCGTCACCAGCGCATAATCCGCGCCGCGCCCGCCGGTTAACTTGCGGATCTCGGCCACCACATCATCTTGTTTGCCGTTGAGGGTGTGCGTGGCCCCGAAGGTTTTGGCGGCCGCCAGCTTATTGTCCAAAACATCCACCGCAATGATGGGGTGCGCCCCGGAGAGATGCGCGCCCTGAATGGCATTGAGGCCCACCCCGCCCGCGCCGATGACCACCACACTGCTCCCGGGCGTGATCTGCGTGGTGTTGACCGCCGCCCCGTAGCCGGTGATGACTCCGCACGAGAGCAGACACGCCCGGTCGAGCGGCATATCCGCTGGGAGACCCACCACTTGCGATTGATCCACCACCACATACTCAGCGAAGGCGCCAGTGCTAATGCCCTGCTGAATGTCGGCGCCCGTGGCGTTGTGCAACCGATGTTCGCGTTGCAGGGCGAACTTGCCTTCACACATGAAGGGCGCGCCCGAGGTGCAATAAAAGCACCGTCCGCAGGCGCGCAGTAACGACACCACCACCGGGTCGCCGGCCTTAACGTGCGTCACGCCCGCGCCGACTTCGACCACCACCCCCGCGCCCTCGTGCCCGGCAATCACGGGCGGGTTTGACGACCAGTTTTTCCAGTCGCCGCGCACCAAATGCACATCGCTATGACAAATGGCGACGGCTTTGATTTGAATTTTGACTTCCCCGGCTTGGGGCGGGTCAATGACCACATCTTCAATCACCAACGGTTTTCCGAACTCGTAGCAGACGGCGGCTTTCATGGAGAGATTTCCTTTGTCAGATTGATTGGGTTTTCTTGACGACTTCGCACAGCAGTGCTTTATAGACCGGGAAGCCCGAGATGGGATCGCGGTTCTCAAGATCGGTGAGGGTGTTGACGTTGGCCTGTTGCCAGGCGCGGTTGCCCAGCGGGCCGCCCCCGCCCATGTTGGCTTCCACCGCGCCCCGCACAATGTCTTCCGTGAGGTGGGCGCGGAAGGTGACGCGCCCGCGGGGGGAGACCACTTCCACTTCGTCGCCTTCGACAATACCGCGCGCCCGCGCATCTTCGAGATGCAGATGGACGAGCGGCGCCGGTTGTTGTTTGACCAGCGTCGGGATATTGTGATGTTGCGAGCGAAAGTCAGCTTGAATGCGCGCGCCGGAGTTCAGGACCAACGGATACTGCATGGCGAGTTCGGGCGTGGCCAGTGGCCCTTCGGTGGGTTCGGTGTATTTGGGCAAAGGTTCGTAGCCATGCCCGCGCAACCATTCGGAGGTGATTTCAAATTTGCCGGTGGGGGTCTCGAAGCCGGGTTGCCCATCGGCGCGGAGTTCGCCGCGCTCATACTGCCGATAGCGCCGTTCCGGTTCGGGATACCGCACCCCCGCCGGGCGCGCGCGCAGTTCCGTCAGGGTCACGCCCGTATCGCGCAGGGCATACTCCACCATCGCGGTCTCGGTTTGGGGCCAGTGGCCGCCGTAGCCGAGCCGCTGGGCCAGTTCGGCGAAGATCAAATAATCATTGCGGGCTTCGCCGAGCGGTTCAATCACCCGTTGGCGCAGTTGCACATAGTTCTCGTGTTGGACATATGACTCAATCTCGAACATCGTTGTCGCGGGCAGGCGCAAGTCGGCGTAGAGTGAGTCGGCGGTGGGGTAGCGGTTGATGGTCACCAGAAAATCGAGCGCGCCCAGGGCTTGCCGCCACCGCGCGGGGTTGGGCCAGGCGGTGATGAGGGATGCGCCCGCGACCAGCATGGCACGCACGGGATACGGGTCGTTTTCGAGAATGGCGCGGGGCAGTTCTACCGCGTGTGCTTCGTTGCGGACTTCGTAGTAGATGGGATATTTGTCCGCGCCGATGGGCTTGCGTTTGTTGGCAGGTGGTGGTGTGAGCAGGCGGTTGAGCGTGAGACGGTTGCGCGGCTTGAAGAGTTTGCCGCCGGGAACGTCGAGATGACCCGCGAGTGCCTGCAGTGTCAACACCGCGCGAATGGCTTGCACCCCGGTGTTGGAATATTCCAGGCCGCTGTACATGAGGATGGAGCAACCGCGCGCGTGGCCGATGGCGCGGGCGAGTTCGCGCACCGTCTCGGCAGGGACGCCGGTGATGTGCGCCACCCGTTCGGGGGTGAAGGCTTGCACATCGGCGCGCAGTTCGGCGAAGCCGTGCGTCCAATGGTCAACGAAAGCGTGGTCGTAAAGATTTTCGGCGATGAGGATGTGCAATGCGCCGAGGGCCAGCGCGCCATCGGTGCCCGGGCGCACGCCCAGCCATTCGGCGTGGGTGGCTTTGGCGGTTTCACTGCGCCGGTGGTCAATGACGATGACGCGCGCGCCCCGGGCTTGCGCGGCTTTGATGCGTTTGAGGTTGCTGGGCGGTGAATCGGTGGCGGGGTTTTCGCCCCAGACCACAATCAAATCCGCGTGTTCCAAATCTTCGTGGATGTTGCGCATATAGTCGCCGAAGCAGGCGCGGGGGGCGATCATACCGTAGGAGACATAGCATAGCGCACCCACGCCGGTGGTGTTGGGCGACCCAAAAGGGAACAGCACCGCGTTGGCCGAGGACTCGACCGTGCCGGTGGGCGAGAACATTTCGTTCAGCCCATATTCAAAGTTGCCGCGCCCGGTGTAGGTGCAGATGCTCTCGGGGCCGTAGCGCTCGGCGAGCCTGTGGAAGTTTTCGACCATGAGGGCGTAGGCTTCATCCCAGGTGATGCGCTCAAAGCGACCTTCACCGCGCAGGCCCACGCGCCGTTCGGGGTACAGCAGACGGTCGGGCGAGTAGACCACTTCTTTCGCGGCAATCCCGCGCGGGCACACGATTCCCTGCGGGTGGTCTTTCAGCGGGGTGAGGCGGTCAATCTGGCCGTCCACCAAATGAATGTCCACCCCACAACCGGCCGGGCAGACGCCACAGACACCAGTGATAACTTCGGTGATGGGAGACATGGTAGGTTTGCGCTTTCTACTGTGCCAGTCGGTCAAACTGCCGGGTTGAACTCAATGAAATACCAAAGGTGCTTGGTCGGATAATACACAAAACGCGCGTAGCCCGTATCGCCAAACCCAAAGGCGAGGCCTTGCTGATTCGCTGACGGTGGCGCGCCGACGATGGTTCGGAGGGCGGCGTTGAGAATGCCGCCATGGGCGACAACCAGATAATGGCCCGGGCCGCGCCGGACGACCTGTTCGAGGGCTTGGGCGGCTCGGCGATAAAGTTCCCAGTCGCTCTCGCCCGTGCCACAAAAGGCTTCGTAGGGGTTGCGGAAGGCGGGGGGTGGGTAGTGTTCGAGGGCCAGCGCCTGCGACATTCCGGCGAGCGGCCCGTTGTCCATTTCCATCCAATCGGGATTGGTCTCCACGCGGTTGTTTAATAGCTGACCGATAATGGAAGCGGTTTCGTGGGCGCGTTGCATTGTGCTAGAGATGATGCAATCAAACTGAAAATGGCGCGTCAGAAACTCCTGGGCGCGGGCATGAACCTGCGCTCGTCCCACCTCGGTGAGGGGGGAGTCATATCGTCCTTCGTGGACATCTTCATCGTCAGCACGTGATCGGCCATGCCGAAGAAAGGTGAGATTGAGCGCTTCGTCCATTTCACTCAGACAGGATGGCGTCAATTTCCGCGTCCACCCGCGTGGGCAAAGGTTCAACTTTGTGCTCGTTCATTATCGCCACCGTCTTCTCGCGCACGCGCGCATTCAAATCTTTCGCGCCTTTTTCTTGCCAGGGGTCGAGGCGTTGGCGATCGAAGAGTTGCGGCACCCACAAGTCGCGCCAGTGAGCCAGCGTATGTTCGTGACTCATAAATTCGCCGCCCGGCCCCACATCATTGATCACTTTGACCGCCAGTGCCTCTGCGTTGAGTTCGACGCCGGCGGTGAACTGCCGGGTCTGGGCGATGATTTCATCGGTCAGCACGACGAATTCCGGCGAGAAGGCCAGCCCAGCTTCGAGATAGCCGATGTCGTGATTGAGATTGGTCTTGGCCAGCAAGGCAACGAAAACTGAGAATTGCGCGTCAATGGCCGCCTGCCCATCGAGGATTTTGCTATCGCTGTGTCCGGCGTAGCCCCACACGGGCAACTTATAGAAGCGCCCCATCTCGGCGGCCATCACGCGCGCGAGTTGAAACTCGGGCGCGCCGTAGACGCTGATCATTTCCTTCATGTCCAGATGATGCACGCCGTGACCGTAGAGGAAAGGCGCGCCGGGGTTCTCCAATTGGTGCATCACCAGCCCGCTCAGGATTTCGGCGTTGCCGAGGGCCACCGCCCCGGCGATGGTGATGGGCGCGGTGCCGCCGATCATGGGCGCGGGCGAGTGGACGACCGGGATGGAATGGCGCGCGGTGTAAAGCAATTTATCCACCGCTTCGAGCGCGTGGGAGAGCGGCGTGGTCGGCTCGGAATACAAGAGCAGGTTTGGGTACTGGGCCAGTTTATCCATGCCGCCGGCCACCGCGCCCGCCATCGCGCCGATGGCTTCAATATCGGCCAGGTCGTTGCATACAAACACGCTGGGCTTGGTGGTGTGCCGGAGCATGGCCCCGTATTGGTAACGGAAATAGGTTTGGGTGGGCACATCGCGCGGGATGCCGCAGGACATGACGAAGTCAATCTGCGGCAGGGCGTCGCACACGCGCAGGCAATCGGCGAGGTCGCGGAGTTGAAAATCGCGGCGCTGGCCCGAGCGCGGGTCGAGATAGCGCAGGGTATCGGAGCCGGTGCCGAAGTACACGCCCTCGCCATCCAATTTAATGGCCACTTCGGATGAACCGCGTTTATAAAGATTGAACGAATGCGGCGCGGTACTCAACGCCTGCTGCACCAGCTCGGGCGGAATCTTGACCAAATCACCTTCAACCTGCGCCCCGGCGTTTTTCAGTAGTGCCCCGCCCCGCGCGTTGTACACCTTCACCCCCGTTTGTTGCAGAATGGCACATGAAGCCTCGTGAATTTGCTGACAGTCGTCCTGACTCAGCATCGAGAATTTGGGTTGAATGTGCGGCAGGTGGGGCAGAGCGGGCAGGGGCGCGGCTGGGCGTTGGCGGCGGCGTTGACGGGTGTCCATTTTTTTTTTAGCGTTTCCACTCCGTGCGGGGTTTGCGGTCGTGGAGCTCCGCTCGGCGCTGGGCGCTGAAGGCGCGCAACTCTTCTTCAATGGCCGGGTCGAGGCTGGGTTTCTCGTAGTCTTTGAGCATCTGTTTATAGACGGCGTTGGCCTTTTTATACGCGTCGTGCTTGCCTTCGGCTTCCCACTTCTCGTAATTGTCCATATTGAAGACGGTGTGCTGATAGAAGGCCGTGCTGTAATGGCGCATGGTATGGCTGGAGCCGAGGAAGTGCCCGCCCGGCGGGATTTCCTGATAAGCGTCCCAGGCAAAGTCCTCATCGGTCAGGCCCACGCCATTCACAAAGCGCGCCATCATGCCGCAGATTTCCAGATCCAAAATAAATTTTTCGTAGCCGGCAATCAGGCCGCCTTCCAGCCAGCCAGCCGAGTGCAAAACGAAATTGACATTGGCTTGCACCGTGGGCCACATGGTCCCAGCTGATTCGTAACCCGCTTGGGCATCGGGGATGCGCGAGGCCGTGAAGTTGCCGCCGGACCGGTAGGGCAGGTTGTAGCGTCGCGCCATCTGCGCGCCCCCAAACAACGCCAGGGCATCTTCGGGCGTGCCAAAACATGGCGCGCCACTACGCATATCAATGTTCGAGAGGAAGGAGCCATAGACACACGGCGTGCCCGCGTTGAGCATTTGCGCGTAACAAATGCCAAACAGGGCTTCGGCGTTTTGTTGCGCCAGGGTGGCGGCCATGGTGCTGGGTGACATGGCTCCGGCGATGAGGAAGGGCGTGACCAGCACCGCTTGCTTGGCGTGGGCATAGACCTCCAGTGCGCCGAACATGCGGTCGTCAAAGCGCATGGGGCTGGAAGCGTTAATGAGTGAGAAGACCGCCGGGTTTTGGGCAATGGCGTCCGCGCCGAACAGAATGCGCGCCATGGTCACGGTATCACGCGCGTTGTCGGCGTGCGTCACACTGCCCATAAAGCATTTATCGCTCAGGGTGATATGCGCCAGGAGCATATCCAGATGGCGCTCGCGCACATCAATATCGTTGGGTTCGACCAGGGTGCCGCCGTTATGGTGCAGGTGCTCGGCCATGTAGGTGAGCTTGGCGAAATTGTGAAAATCTTCCAGCGTGGCTTGCCGCCGCCCAAAATCCAGGCCACCCACAAACGGCGGGCCGTACACCGGCGCAAAGATGATGTTCTTGCCGCCAAACTGCAAATTGTTGGCCGGGTTGCGCGCCAACTGGGTAAAGGTGGCCGGCGCCTGCCGGATGAAGTGCAGGAGCATATCTTCATCCAGCTTCACCAAATGCCCCTTCATCTGTGTGGTGTCGCCGTTGGGGTAGGTGACTTCCCGGTCCACCCATTCCACCCGGGCGCCGTTTTGTTGAAAGGTTTCGGCGGCGGGCGGATAATCCACAATCAGAATGCCCACATCTTTAAGGAGGCGCATCGAAGCCTGATGAATCAACTCCACGCCTTCCTCGGATAAAACTTCGTAGGGCTTCAGTTTGCTAAGCAGGGCGTGAACCGACTTGGACCCCGCGGTGGAGGGGCCGCCCCGGCGGGATTCGCGGCGCCGGGCGCGGCGTTCGTCTAAATCGCTCATGGTTTACTCCATGGTGCCAACGTGAATGCGCCATTTTTCCAGCGCATCCCAATTGATTTGAATTCCGAGGCCAGGCGTATCTGCGAGGGTAACGTAGCCGCCCGGTTCCGGTTGAATGGGTGCGGGTAGTATAAAGTCGCGGCGCTCTGGAGTCCAGTTGGGAGGGTCATACGGGAACTCGATAAACGGCGCGCGCGAAACCGCCGCGCATACATGCAAGTTGGCAAGCAACACCGCGCCATCGCCCCAGGTGTGCGGGGAGTAAAGGCACCCGGCCGCTTGCACCTCGGCGGCCAGTTGGCGGGCGCGCAAGACCCCAGTGCTCCACACCACATCCGGCTGATAGACATCGAACGAGCCATGCCGCAGATATTCACGCAATTCAGAAAACTCGCGGTTGCCCTCACCCCCGGCAATGCGGACTTTGGCCCGCTTCCGTAAATCCGCGAGACCCTGATAATTGTGGCGGTGCAGGGGCTCTTCCAGCCAATACACGCCCAGCTCCGCCAGGGCCTCGGCCACCCACAGGGCGGTCTTGAAATCCCATGTAGGTGCTGAATCCCACGGCATTTGCCAGCCCTGATTGGCATCTACGAGGATGTGCATCTCCGGCCCGATGGCCGCGCGGGTCGCGGCGACCACGGCGATGTCTTTGCGGATGTCTTTATCGTGGAAGCGAATCTTGAGGGCCGGGAACCCCAGCGCCTTCATCGCCCGCGCGGATTCGGCGCGCTCGGCGGCGGGTTTGCGTTCCCCGCAGGAGGCGTACAACGGCACGCGCCCGCTTTCCCCGCCGAGCAATTTCCATAGCGGGAGGCCTGTTATCTTTCCCATCAAATCCCATAACGCCACCTCTAGCGGCCACATGCGGCCATAGTGGAATTGCAGATTATCCAAAATCTGCACATGGCGTTCGATGGCAAACGGATCCTGCCCGATAAACAAATGCTCATGACCCGCGAAGCCCAACATGGCATCGCCCGTGCCAATGCCTTCGTAATCACCCGCGCGCACGCGCACGAGCGTGTTGGTGAAACTGGCGCGCGGCTTCGGATCCCACGAAGCGCTAAACGGCGGATCGAGCGGGAGGCGGTAGTGGCGGATTTCGATGGAGGTGATGGATGGGGGCATGGGTGGATTTGCGATTCCGCCATCGACTAAAAGCCGACGGCTAGGCTAAAACCAAGCCCGCGAAGCGGGCTTCTTCCAAGCATTAGTCGTCGGTTTCCAACCGATGGCAATAGCAGATGTTCAACTTCACCTATGCTTTTGTTGGTAACAACACATCCAACCCCAACTCCTTCAAACACCCCTCACCCGGCACACCCGTCTCCACATCCCACCCCATCAATTCGTAATACCGACTCTTGGCCCACTCAAATGCCTCGTCGGTGATTTCGATCCCCGCGAGTGGTCCTTCTTTGAAGGCTTTCATCACCCGCTTGGGCAGTTTGTCGTCATCGGATGTAAAGCCCTCGCGCAAGTTGAAGAGCCGCGAGAGGGTTTGCGCCCGCGCGCCAACGTTGAGGATGTCGTGGCGGGTGAATTCCACGCCCGTTACACCAGAAAGCGCCTGGGCCATGTGGTCATAGTTGTAAACGTAGAAATGGCAGTTTACCGCGCAATCCTGGAAGTGCATCCAATTCACTTCGGCGTGGAAGGCACGCAGTTTGTCCTCGCCCAAATCGCTGGTGCGTTGCGGCCCGATGGGTTTCTCCAAGACCGAGTTGATACGCTTGAGCGCCTCGCTCTCGTAGGCGATGTCGGTGTCGTGCATGTTCATCATGTGGTCGGCGCCCACCGGAGCGATGGCGTAGCCCACGCCCAGCACCTTCTTCAGGCGCGGCTCGTGCATGGGCAGTTCCTGTTTCTTGACGGTGATGTTGAACTCGGCGGTTGCGGGGCCGAAGCGCTCGCTCATCCGCGCCACCCCCTCGGCCAGCACCGTGCCAAAACCCTCGCGCTTCGCAATCATCTCCACGGCTTTCACCAACAGGTCCGCGTCGCCCCAGCGGAAATCCAGGCCGCCGGTATCTTTGCTCGTCAGTATCTCGCGCTCAAAACATTCCATCACAAAGCCAATGCTGGTGCCGCACGAAATCGCGTCCATGCCGTACGCGTTGCACAACTCATTGGCTTTGGCGACGGCCAGATTATCGGCCACTTTGCAGGTCGCCCCGAGCGCGGCCATGGCTTCATATTCCGGCCCGCCATATTCGGGATTGAGTTTTTGGTAGGGGTTGTCGCTGTGATGTTCAAAGACTTGTTTGCAAGTGATGGGGCAGGCCTGGCAGGTGTCGCGGTCTTTGAAGAACATCTCGTAATTGCGCTCACCACTGAGGTTGGCGCGGTCTTCCCACATGGGCACGGAAAAATTGCCTGTGGGCAAGGCGCCATGATGCCCCCACCATGCCAGCGAGTCTTGCGTGCCGCGCCCCGGCGCGGTGGCCCAGGACGCCAAAGTTTTATAGTTGTCGCCCAGCCACTTGGAGACCTCGGTCACAGGTTGGCGCGCTTTCACCGACACGTTCATCGTCCCGCGCACCGCAACGGCCTTGAGATTTTTCGAGCCCATCACCGCACCCAGACCGTTGCGCCCGGCGGCGCGATTCACATCGTGCATCACCGCCGAGTACAGCACTTGATTTTCGCCCGCCGGGCCGACTTGGGCCACCCGGATACGGTCATCGCCCAACTCCTGCCGGATGGCGACTTCCACGGGATAAGTCATTTGGCCCCACAGATGGTCGGCGGGCTTGATGCTCACCTGCCCATCTTTGATCCACAGATATATGGGTGATTGGGCTTTGCCGCGAATCACCAGTGCATCGAACCCCGCGCGTTTGAATTCGTGCCCCCACCAGCCGCCCGCTTCCGAACTGCCAATGGCGCCCGTGAGCGGGGACTTGCCCCCCACGCCGTGTCGCCCGGCCCCGGGGAAGTTGGTGCCTTGCATGATGCCCGGCGCGAAGATGAGCAGGTTGTCGGGGCTGAGGGCGTCAGTGTTGGGTGGTAAATCACGCAACAGAAAATACGCCACCAGCGCGCGCCCGCCGACGAGCAGGCGGTAGAAGTCGTCCGGGGGTTGTTCGATATGATGTTCCCCAGTCGTGAGATTGATGTGCAGGATTTTGCCGTGGGTGCCGCCGAGCATGGGTTTTGTTCCTTTCAGGTATGCTATACTTTTTGAGATGGTTTCGGGTAAACGCTGGTCAGTGATTGACGGTTCCGGCAATGCCGTTTATCTCACTGAAGAACGATGGGAGCATATCATTGCGCCAGAAAATCATCCTGAACTGGCGCGCCATGAAGCGGATTTGAAAGAGACCATTCGCTCTGGCGCTCGCAAACAGGATACGCTCAATCCGCGCAAGTATCGTTATACCAAAACCTTTGATAATTTACCGTTGGATAACACGCACATTATCGCCAGTGTCTTGTTCGGGTTTTCTGAGACTGAGACGGGTCAGCCTGCGTCCAACAATTACATCACTACCGCGTACATGAAAGAAATCGGGTGACATTATGAATACGCCTGAAACCCACTACGACGAAACAAGCGATACGCTTTATATTTCTTTCGTGCCAAACGCGCCAGCCACCGGCATCGAACTTAACGAACACATTCTACTTCGCCTCGACAAAGCCAATCGGCGAGCGGTGGGGCTGACGTTTTTTGAATACTCGCTTTTGGCGCAAGCCACCGAATTTGGCCCGCGCAGTTTTCCGTTGCCGGGCTTGAGCGAACTCTCGGATGAGTTGCGGGCGCTGGTGCTGGAAGTTGCCACCCACCCGCCGGTGAGTCAGTGGTTGCATCTCTCGGCATATACGCCTTCGGTCGTCGAGTCCATTCCGATTACATCGGTTGCGCCGTTGCCCGTCGCGGGCGATTGATGCCGCCGAAATTACTTTGCAATCTCCCCCGCCCCCCCGCCCCCCGGCTTCTCAGCTCGCATCACGTCCCTCGGTAACAAAATATTAAACTCGCGCCTCAACTGCTCATCCACGGCCTCAGGAATAACGGCGGGGTAGCTGGTTCTCAAAATCTCACGGGCTTGGCGGCGGGCGCGTTCGCGCATATCCAAACTGCCCGCTTCTTCCCAGTTGGCGCGCGTGGCGCGGTCGGCGGTGTGCGGGTAGCTATATTCGGATGTCATGATGCGTAAGGTCTGCTCGTGGCCGAGATAATGGCCGGGGCCGTCATTGCACACATCGTGAATCACATCCACCGATAGGCTTTCGTCGGTCACTTCCAAACCCTTCACCAACCGCATCACCTGCCCGTTGATATCGTCGTCAATCACATATTGCTCGTAGGCCACCGAGAGCATGGATTCCAGCATCCCCGCCGAGTGATGGTTGTATTGCGCCCCGGCCAGCGCGGTGACCGCCGTCGAGAAGCCTTTCTCGAAACCGGCTTGCGCGTCGGGGAGTTTGCTATCGGTGAGGGCGCAGGTGTTGTAGATGGGGAGACCATAGAATTGAGACATTTGCGCGGAGGCCGCGTTCATCAGTGCCAGTTCGGCCCCGCCGCCCGCGGTGGCCCCGGTGCGCAGGTCGGCGACGAGCGGCATGCCGCCATAGAGCGTGGAATGGCCGGGGCGCAGGAGTTGTACATAGACAATCCCGGCGAGCTCCTCAGCGGTGACTTGCACCAGAGTCCCGATGAGCGAGGCGGGGGAGGTGGCCCCCGATTGGGGCGCGGAAACGAGCGAGACCGGAATCCCCGCCCGGACGGCCACGGTCAAAGTCTCGGTGGTCTCCACGGCAAAGCGCAGGGGGCTGACCATCCAGCACAGGTTGAAAGACAGGAACGGGCGCGCGAGGAAAGCCTCTTCGCTCCCGGCGATCAGGCACCCCATCTTTTTGATCTCGGCGACTTTGGCGGGGAAGTAACACCCGCCCATCACATGCTTGTTGGTTGAAGCCAGACAGGCATAGAACGTGTTGATGTCAATGTCGTCGTTGCCCACATCGCGTGCTACGACCGCCCGCAGATAGAAGTGAATGTTATCGAGCGTCTCGACCAGCCGCCCAATGTCGTAGAGGTCACGCAAGCGGGTCTCGCGGGCGCGCCCACTTTCCAAATCCAGGATGTAGACCGCCGCGCCGCCAGTGCCTAAGTGCACTCGTTTGCCGCGTAGATGCAAATCCATGTGGCCGTCCTGACTATAGAGCACCACATCGCGGTTGACGGTTTTCAGCGCGGCTTCCACCATCCCGCGCGAGATGTAGACCCGGTTGCGGGCCGCGTCCACCCGGGCCCCGGCCTGGGCGAGAATGTCGCGGCACTCGGACTCCAGCACCTCCACGCCGGTGCGCTCCAGCACGGTCAGCGCGGCTTCGTGGATGCGAAGGATGTCCGTCTCGGTGATGGCTTTATATTGGCCGCCTTCCAGGCCAGGCGGCAGAGCAGTTGATTTACGGGGAGCGCGTTTGCGGGGTTCACGAATAGGCATGGTGGGGAAGTAATTGGTAAATGGTAATTACCACTTACCAATTACGCTTTAGGAGATTGAGCCAATCCCATACGCGCCATGCAAGAGCTTGCCTTGCTCGAAGCGCGCTGGGTTATAGTCGTCAATAGAGACGCGGACGGGGAGACCGAGCACGGTTTGGGCCAGCGATTCCCCGACCGTGGGGGCCATCTTGAACCCGTGGCCGCTGAAGCCCACCCCGACAAACAAGCCCTCATGCCCCGGCACCGCGCCGATGACCGGATTCCAGTCGGGGGTGATGTCGTAGGGGCCGGTCCAGCCCGCGGTGTATTGCGCGTCGTTGAAGTTGGGCATGCGGTGGGCGATGAGGGCCATGATGCGCTCCACATGCCCCATATCCACCTGATCGTCCCGCAGGGTGTCGGCATCCTCGATGGGATCGCCGTGATCGCCGGTGCCCACCAACACCACGCCGCCCGTCTCGGGGCGGAAGTAAATCTTGGTTGGGGTGGTCAGGTCTTTCACGGTCGGCCAGTTGAGGTCATAGGGTTGGTTGATTTTGAGCGTGATGACTTTGTGGCGGCTAACTTCGTAGGGAAACTTGACCCCGACCCAGTGGGCGATGTCGTTGCTCCACGGCCCGGCGATGATGACGACAACGGGCGCCTCGAAGGTGCCGTTGGTGGTTTCCACGGTCTTGAGGGCGCCATTTTCTTTAAGCCCGGTGACGCGCGTGTCGGTGTGGATTTTGACGCCCAAATCTTTGGCGCGCTGGGCGTAGGTGGTGGTGGCCAGGTGTGGGTCGCAGTACCCGGCGCGGGTGTCGTAGCCAATCACGCCCACATCATCGAATTGGAGCAGGGGGTGCATCTTGTGCGCTTCGTCGGGGGTGAGCACGGCGGTGTCAATGCCCAAGGCGTTTTGCGCCTTGAAGACATCGAGCATCGGCTCGCGGTGCGACTCGGGGCCGACAATGAGATAGCCGGTGCGGTGAAAGCCCGACTCGCCGCCCACAATCTCTTTGAAGTTCTCAAAGATTTTCAGGCTCTCCACCGCGTGCAGACGGTTGGACGGGATGGAGTAATGGGTGCGGCAGATGGCGCAACTTTTGGCCGTGCCGCCGGAGCAGACATGGTTGCGCTCCAGCACCACGACGTTCTGCGCGCCTTGCTTGGCGAGATTGTAGGCGGTGGAGCATCCGATGATGCCGCCGCCAATGACGATGATATCGGCTGTGGTGGTCACAATTAAAATCCTCTCGTTTCAAATTTAGTTTGAATAGAAATCCTCGCCCAATCTTTTGATCAGGGTTTTCTGATGGAGAGACTGGGTGGGTCTGGTTTTACATTTGCCCTGTCCGCGCATCCCAGTTCTCCAACAACAATTGATACGCCGGGTCAGTATAACGCTCTAATCGAAACATGGGCGCGTAGTCGGGCAACGAGGCGTGAGTGATGTGCGCGGCCAACAATTCCGCCGCCGCTTGCGAGGCCATGACTCCGTAACCCGTCAGCGCGCCAATCACGTACGCGCCTTCCACAGGCAGTGGCCCGATGAGCGGGCGGTTCTCGCGGGTCTTGCAATAATAGCCGCCGTCCATTATGACCTCAGCGTTGAAATACGCCGCCAGCGCCGGAACCATCGCGCTGAGGCCACGCAAAACGGTTTCGGCATAGTGCGGTTCAAAGGTCGGCGGCCACATGGGTTCCTGGGTGTGGATGTCGTATGTCCACAATGCCACCAAATCCTCGCCGCGTTGCCGAAACTGCACACCGCTCGGAAACTCGTCGAGCAACCATCGGGTTGCGGGGTCAGCGTCCCAGTGCGCGCGTTCTTCATCCGTCCACGGCAGAGTCACGGGATCGCTCCAAAACATGAACGGCACCGGGCGCGCGATGATGCGTTGGGCATCCTTGAACGTGATTTTGCCGTGCAACTCGTTGACCACCGGCACAGCCACTCCCAACAGCGCGGCGATGGATTTGAGATATGGCCCAGCGGCGATGACTAATTGATTGGTGTAGATGACCTCCCCCGACCACAACCGCACGCTTTGCACCCGCCCGCCGGGGGTGCTGACCCCGACGACTTTATCTTGCTTGAACAGGATACCACGCCCACGCGCCTGCTCGAATAACCACTGCCCCAATAACCGATTGCTTATCCAGCCGCACCGCCGCGTGTGCAACATTGCCATGACGTTCTCATTGATGAATGGAAACTCGCGGCGGATGAGCGCGGAGTCGAGTACCAAGTCTGCGCCGCTGAGCGTTTTCTCGTAGCCCTCCGCTTGCGCGGGAACGTAATCGCGTGGGCCGGGATGCACGCGCACTTCGCCCGCGCCCAACGCCGACACTTCGGCGGTGGCCTTTTGCCAAATCGGAATCTGATTTGGATTCGTGGTGAAAAAGGCATAGCCGCGCCGATTGAGTTGAAAGGCGTTGCCGCTCGCGTCGGCCAACTCTTCCAGCAAGTCAATGGAGCGATTCATAAACTGCACCATCGTATCGCCGGGGCCGGGGAACCAATTGCGATACGCCTCGGTGCCGACGGCGCTGGTCATCGAGAGCGGCGGGTATTCATCCACCAGCACGATGTTCTTGACCCCGCGCCGCACGGCGAGATGATAGGCGGTGGCAATTCCGGCCATGCCCGCGCCGACGATAACGGTGTTTACCACGGCCACTCAGTGCCTTCGTAATCCACCAGCGCCAGTTGCGTTTCATCCGCGCGTTGGCCCAGAAAGATGGGCAGGGCGCAAGCGGCGGCCTCTTCCGGCTCGAGGGTGGCCTCCATGTTTTTCGCGCCGCTGATGTACGAGCGAACCCAGCCGGGGTGATAGACCCGGAAGGTGTAGCCCTGCGGCTGCAAATCATTGAACAGCAATTTGACCTGCATATTCAGAGCCGCTTTCGACATACAATAGCCAAACCACGACGTGCGCTCCGCTCGGCCAATACTGCCCGCTTCGGATGAGACGAAACACAAGCGTTTGCTCTGGCCGCAATCGGTCAATGGCAAAAACGCTTCCACGACGCGCAATGACCCCAGGGCGTTAATCTCATAGAGGCGGCGTATCTCATCGTAATCTTGCGCTTCACGGATGGTGCGTTTGGAGGTGGGCGAGTTGACTCCCGCGTTGTTGATTAACACGTCTATATGGTCAGTGAGCCCCGCGACCGTTTGGGCGGCGGCGTGAACCGACTCGGCTGAACTGACATCCAGCGGGATGAGGTGGAGCATTTGGGGGTAGCGGCTCGCGAGGGCGGCGAGGTCGGACCAGTCAGGCAGATATTGCCCCGCCAAGACTTGCCAACCTTGCTCAAGTAGACTCGCACACAGGGCCAAGCCGAGGCCACGGTCACCGCCGGTGATAAAGGCTGTTTGGTTCATGTCAGAAACTTTCTTTGCAACTACTCAATTGGCCATTCACCGCATCCTTCGACTGCGCGGCAGAAAATCTCGCCGCTCCGCTCAGGATGCTGAGGGCTTATTTTTCTTTGTTCTCAAGCGCTTGGCCACACCAGCGCAAGGCGTTGAGCATCAATACTTGAAAAGAGGGGTGTAACCAAACGGACTCATTATGGCCGGGCGTTAACACCGCCACCCGCCCAGCCCCTTCGGTTCGACACCAGGCGCCGGGTTGTTCGCCGTGCTCCGACTGAGTGGTGGCGAACACTTCGGCGTGGGGGTCATCGAAGGCCATGAAATAATGCTCATCGGTGAGGGTGAAGG
>CAYUFY010000030.1:0-26733 GCA_964443795.1 uncultured Anaerolineales bacterium
GGTACCGAACATGACAAAGGTTACGACCTAATCTCACCACCATCTGAACGGTTACCCCAAATCACCGCATCGAACAACCGTCCTGCCCACCCGAGCCAAGCCAGGCATACACAGCCATATTCGTTCCACCGGCCTGCGGGCTGTAAGGGGCATGGGTGATATACAACGGCGCGTCTAATTTACCCACCAAACCCGGATACCAATCGGGAAACGTCATCAGGCATTCAGCACCCGAGCTTGTTAACCATTGCCCCAATTGGGTTTCATCCCGAATAAAAGGGATGACCTCCGGCGAAACTAACCCAGCCAAGTCGAGCAAATCGCGGCCACCAAAATAGCCGAGCGCGCCAATATCATGCGCCGCCACTAACGTCCCCGCTGGCGTATGTGTCGCCACCCACTGGGCCGTTGCCACCATCTCGGTTTCAATAATTTGCACATCCCGCATATACGCCACCGCCCCATTCAGCCAGAAAACCAGCACCAAACAGGCGGTCGCCGCCAACCACGCCCGACTCAACACCCGTTGCCACAATTCCGCCGCCTGCACCGCCAACCATTCCAGTGTGCCGCCAGCCCCCAGGGCGATGATGACCGGGATGACCGGGATGAGATAGCGCCCATGTTGATAAGTCACCGGTAACCGGACGATATACGCGACGATGAAGGTGATGACCCAACCCAATGGGATGAGCCGCCCCCACCGTTGATCCCGCCCCCAGCGCCACGCGCCAACCAGCACCCCCGGCCCGAGCAACATTTGCGCGCCCACGAACGGGAGCAAACCCAACTGCCCCACCCGCGTCAACAGTGGCAAAGCCCGGTGAGCGGCATACTCGGCGGTTTTGGCGTAAAACGTATTCGGCCAGGCTGACCCTCCCAGTGAATAATTGAACCAAAGATAAGATGCAAAGACCACGCCAAAACCAAGACAGCCCTCGAACAAACCGCGCCACTCGCGTGGGCGCAGGACAAAAATCCGCGCGAGGGCAAACGGCAACACCGTCAAACCGTCCGGGCGCGCGAGGACACTGAGGCCCGTCATCAACCCAATCACCAACGCCCGCTCGGGCGGTAGCACAAACGCCGTCAGCACAAGCGTCGTGAACAACAGCGTCTCCATGCCCGAGGCCGCCGCCCAAGCCAAATGCCACTCCAACGCCACAAACAAGCCCGCCAACCAGGCCACAGCCGGGCGACCCGGCCATAATTGCCCAACCATGCAATAAACGAGCCAGGCATTAAGCCCCAGAAAAAATGCGCCGAGCGCATAAGCCCAAACGTGATATTCGATCTGGAGTAAATAACCTAACGCGAGGAGCGCCGTCCACAGCGGGGAGGTTGACCCGGCCGAGGGCTGACCGGGGATAAACGCGAACTGCCCCAGTGTGCCCAGGTTGCGCGCATAGGTCTGATGAATCCACGCATCATCCAGCGGAAACCCCATGAAGCCACTAAGACGGGTTAGACCCAGATAGAGGGCGAGGGACAAACCCGCCACAATAAAAAACGCCCCGTTGATTAATTGAGAGCGGGATAAGAATTTCATGGGGCCACGAATTCAAGGAGATAGACGGTCTGCCCGATGGCATCCGTAAAAGTGGCGCGGAGAGCCAACCGAGGGTCGGAGGCCGGCGATTGGTAAAGAGTCGCCAGTCCCGCCGGGTGATTCACGTCGAGGACGACCCAGCGTGCCCCGAAATCACGCATAAGACGGATCAGGGTGTCGGCATCACCATTGGGGATGATGAGACTCGGATGTTCGGTGAAAAAGTAGAACCCCGGCGGATCGTTGACCAACACAATCGCGCGCGGGTCGGCGGCTTGCTCCAGCCACTGCCCGACTTCAGCATATACGGCATCAACCAAAAACGATTTGGGCGCGCGCCAATCCGGGCCGATGAGCCGCGTATAAAAAATCACACTGGTCAGGCTGATGACAAACAAGACCAGCAACAGAGTAAAGATGGGTTGCGATTTCTCGGGTTGCCAGGGTGGGAACAGCCGCGCCACCGTCGGCCAGCGCACCGCGAGCCGGGCCACCACCCACCGCTGGGCGCGGGTTCCCGCTTCCACGGCGGCATCCAGCCCCACACTGGCCGCCGGGTAAAGAAAGGGAAGCAAGGCCGCGCTGGAATGAAACAATCCACCGCGCGCGCCGGGGAAGGGAAACACAAAGGTCATGAGTCCAAAAAGGCCGACCAAATATAAAAGGGCCGGGTACATCACCGCTTCGCGGCGTAGCCGCCATAGCCCCAGAAGGATAAAGGGTGTCGCGACAATCAGCCCAGGCTCGGCCATGAGCCGGGTGAGGTTCGTTGTGAAGGCCCACCAACGCCCCGCCCCGAGGGTGGCCCAACCTTGTGACAAATAGTTGGTCAGGGTGAGATTACTGGCCGGGTAATTAAAGAGGCTGTTGTAATCGGCCAGCCACAACGCGCGGCCAGCGCCAGGCGCAAGCGGTGAGCCTACGACGAACCAGTTGCGTAGAAACCAGGGCACGGTGGGGAGGAGATAGCCGAGGAGGAGAAAAGCGTAAAGAGTGAAAAGTGAAGAGTAAATGGGGAGGCCGGGTTTAAGGCGTAGGACGTGATAAGAGGCAACTACGAGGCTCAAGAGCAATAATAGAACCCCATCCGCGCGGGTGAGGTGAGCCAGGCCGCAGAGCAGGCCCGCTAGGAACCAAAAGCGGCGAGGTGAGGTTGTGGGATAGGCGAGGGCGAGTCCAAGACAGAGCAACGCGCCACCACCCGTCAGGCCATAGAGTGAAAACGAATCGGTATTCGTCCAATATAAAAAGAAGAAGCCGCTAAAGAGCGTGAGTGCGGCGGCCGTAAAAGCATGTCGCCGCTTCTCGGTGATGAACCGGGCCACCACATAACCGAGCACGGGCATTAGAGAAGACAACAAGACCGCTGGGATTTGCGCGGCCCGAAAGAGTTCGAGCAAAGGCCGCCCTGCTCCGGCCAGCGCCACAAAGGGCGCCGCGACAATGGAAGTCAACGGCATCCAATAGAGGTGACTGGGAACGGGCAACTGCCATTGGCTCGCCCCGCCGGGCGACAAATCCACGGCCAGATAGTTCCACAAGTATGGCTCGGTGAACCCCTGACCGCGCGCCAGTTGCACCGCGCCGCCGAAATAATAATAGGCGTCCATGTAGCCGGGGCGCGCGACAAACCCGGCGGCGGCGAAATGCACCAGCCCGGCGGCACAGAAAACAGCCAATAGATCGCGAAGTGGGACGGAAGGCCAAGGACGAGTCATGGCAACTGATACAGCGAGTACACCCCGCCAATATTTTCAACCAATTGTAATTGTTCACGAAGCCTATCCAACTCTACCCAATCGGCATTACTAAAAGGGTCGTCGGGTTGTTGTTCGCGCACGAAGCGCACGCCGAGGTCGTAAATTAAGATGTGCGTGAACCCGGCGCTTTGCCAGTGAGCCAGCGCGGCCTCGGCGGTGATGAGCGTGTGACGCGCCTGCCACCAGCGGTCAATGATGAGGTCGGGGTCACAACGGTCGGGGAGCACGCACCCCAACGAGCGCGGTTCCCACAAAAATAAAACGCGCGCCCCGGCGGGCAGGGCATTCACCTTATCCAATGCCAGCGGATACCAACCGAGGTTATCGGTGCGATAGGCCGCCGCCGTTTGGGCCCCGGTCAAATAGCCCAGCGGGTTGTGCGCCGCAAAATCCAGCCCATGTTGCAAGGCGCTGAGGCCCAAGACCAAACCGACGACCGCCCGCCCAATCACCGACAGACGCAGGGTGGGCGTATCAAACGTCGGGAGCGCAACCAACCCGCCCACGCTTAACAGCGCCAGCGCGGGGAACAGGCTAAAGAAGAGGCGCGCTTGCACCGCATAGTAAGAGATAAACAGGAGGCCAACCCAAAGCCCATAACTGGTCAGGGTGAAAATCGTCAACGGCGTGAGTTCGGCGCGGAGTTGTTCAGTCAATTTGCGCCAACCGAGGGCCAAGCCCAGCGGCAGAATCACTAAAAGCGGCGTGAGCGTGGCATCATAATTGTTGCCGCCCTGCACCCCGAGGAATAGCGCGCGGAAGAAGATGAGCGTGGCCCAGACCGGGTTGCGCTCGGTGAGGTCAGGGCGGTTATAAAAAAACAGCCGCCAATGGTCCACGGTCGCCGTCGGAAAAAAGAGCGGAAAAACCGGGTTGCCGGTGAAAGCGAGATTTTTGAGAAGCCAGGGAAAGAAGAGTGCGAGGGTGATCAATGAGAAGTGAAAAGTGAGGGTAAAGAACGAAGTCGAAAGCTGGGGGCGGGCGGCAGTGAAATAATCCCAGGCCAGCACGGCGAGGGCTGCGACGGGCAAAATAACGCCGGTGTATTTGCACCCCATCGCCAAACCGCAGAAGACCGCGCCCAAATATAGCCAGCGCGGTTCGCGGGTTAAGCGCCAGTGGCGCAAGGCCACCAGCACGCCGAGCGCGAGGAGCATCAGCAACAAATCGGCGTAGGCCCAGGCCAGCGAGAGCGCGAGGGTGAATGAAGCAAACAACACCGCGGGCGCCACCCCGGCGAGGCGCGGACCAAATAATTCAGCGGCGTGCGCGGCCAGCCCCAGGGCCAACACCGCGCCCAACAACCAGCCTAAAAACTGCGCCGCAATTTCACCGCGCAAAAGATAAGCGGCGGTGTAGAGCATCTCGGTCAATTGCGGCATCCCTGAGAAGAAAAAATCGCCGCCCAACCCAATGGCATGCGTTTGCGAGTAGAGTTTGGGCAGGGTCAGGTGATAAACGTGCGCATCCCACTTGAGCGGGGGGGCCAGCGCGGTGAGGCCGGACAAGGCAAAGGTGAATAAAACAAACCATCCGGCGAGCCGGGAAAAACGGTCGGGGAAAACCCATTCGCGGCGGGCCAAAATCACCAGCGTCCACCACCGGGGCAGGTCACGCCACAGGAACGCCGTTAACGCCAGGGCCAGCCCCCACATCACCCCCGCATACAACCCGCGCGCCAAACCTAGCGCCAGCATCACCAAACCCAATACGCCCCACCCCAACGCGGTGTACAAAACCAAGCGCTCCCCGGCGCTGGCAATATTCCAGCCGCGTAAGAGCCGTTGCCCCACCATCCCGGCCAGACTGGCCAGCCATACCGCGACCAACACATCGGCCAACGGCGCGGCCAACGCCAGCGCTTGAGTGGGCGTGATGGGTTTGTGGACGAGATAGTAGCCGCCCAAAAGCGTGCCCCACCCCAGGACAAAAAAAAAGGCGGTCAGCGCCGGCCGCTTAGTCTGCATCCGTCCCAACCTTAAGGACGTTCATACACGGTCGCCAACGCATCGCTATAAGTTGCGCCCCACCCCGCGCGCGCCAACGCATCACTCACCAGCGAGTTCGATTCCACAATGGCGACCTGCACCGCATACTTGTCCAACACGGCCAAGTAGCCCGGCCGCCCCCACGCCACGGTCAAATACTCGCGCAAAAAAACGTCATCATACAAATCCGTCCGCCCGTCCACATACACCGGGTATTCCGGATATAAAGCCCACGCCAAATACCCGCCAAAGTTATATGAGTTAAATAAATTCCCGGCGGGCTGCGTGCGCTTCACAAACTCGGCCGCCGCCACCGGGACACTCCGCGCGATTTCGGCTTCATTCACCGCGGGTTGAGCGGCGACAAAAAACTTAAGCCCGGCGGCAAGCGCAACAAGGAGCAGAATCGCCCAATTGAGCATGAGCGTGACCCGAGGCGCAGGCGTCTCCGCCCGTTGGGGCACGCGCGCCCCCACCGTCTCCCACGCCCAGCCGAAGTGCCGCGTAATTACCGGCGGCGCGACAATCGCCAACAACCCCACATTCCGCCACGCCAAAAAACCCAGGTAGGCCACCCCCGCCACGAGCAAAGCATCGGTGAAATTAATTTTGCGGGGCGAGACGGCGAGGGCGGCGCCCACCGCCAATAACAACCATAAAAACAATTGGGCATCCACCCGATGAAAGTTGGGCGACTGCCACTCCTGAATAAATTGCCCCAAGGTATCAATCGCCACCGTTTTGAACGGATAGAACAACATGACCGGCCCCGCCGGATTAATCGTCACCGCCACCGCACAGGCCAGACCAATACCGCTCAGCCAAGCCAGCGATCTCACCCACGCTCCAAGCCCCAAGCGCCAATCCCCATGAATTTTGTAGGTTGCGATAAACGCCCCCGCCCCTTCCACCGCCTGTCCCACCCAAGTCAGCACCATCAAAATAAACCCGATGGCGAAACCACCATGCGCGTTAGCCCACACCATCATTAGTGGTGGCAACAACCACAAGCGGTTGATTTTCCGCCAGCGATAGTGGTGCAAAATATAAGCAAAAACTCCAGCCAACAGGAAAGATACGATCTGGGGGCGCGCCGACCAATAAATGGCTGAGGCCGCCGCCGCCAGGATGAGGGTGACGGCTGTGATAAATGGCGGCCCGGTGCAACATCGGTACACGCACACAAAAGTCAGGGTCACACATAACGCCGTAAAAAAATTCAATCCGGCATAACCGAAATTCGTGAACAACTCATACAACGGCACTTCCACAATCCACCCCGGATATAGCCACTCGACCCCCGCGCGGGTGTGCGAGAACGGGTCGGCAGTTGGCACCGCCCGGTGTTCCACAATCCACGCTCCGGCGCGCAAATGCCACCAAGTATCATTATCCGCTGAGGGGCGCGCCGCCATGGCAAAAATGCCGAGCAGGGTGAGAGCGGCAAACAAGCGGGGAAGGGTCAATTTCATTGAGGGGAGAAAGACAAATTTTTCAGCTGGCAATTATTTGGCGCAACACGCCACCCCCAACCCCATCTCGGCCGGGAGAACCTTGCGCGACAGCGCATAAAAAATAAGGTGAGTGACCAGGCTAAAACGAAGCCGACCCGCACAAGCGCCGGGCGAAAATTCAAGGGGGGGCATGGGGGGATAATAAGACATCTCAGCCGTAAAACCAACCCGCCCCAACACGGCGCACGCGGATTGGGGCGGATACGCTTCACTGAGAATGAAATTTAAGGACTAATAAGCGCCCTGACCGTTGACCACCACCCCGATGGTTTTCCAAAGAATTTTCAGGTCAAGCCACAACGAATAGTTGCGAATATAGTAAAGATCCAACTGGGTATTGAGGTGCATGGGCAAATCGCTCCGCCCGTTTACTTGCCACCACCCGGTGATACCCGGCGGCACCGCCAGCCGTTGCCGTTGCCAGGGTTCATATTGCGCCACAATGAATTGCATCTCCGGGCGTGGGCCAACCAAACTCATCTCACCCAGAATGACGTTTAAAAACTGCGGCAGTTCATCCAGGCTGGTGCGCCGCAAAAACCGCCCGACCCGGGTGATGCGCTTGTCATTGGGGGCCTTATACACTTGGCGTCCCTCCGGATTGAACACAATTTCTGGTTGCTTCATATCCGCATTAGTCAACATGGTGCGGAACTTGTTCATCCAGAACAAGCGACCATTTTCGCCGACTCGTTGCTGGCGGAAGATGACCGGGCCGGTCGAATCAAGCTTAATCGCCAGCGCAATAAGAAGCAGGATCGGCCAGATCAACAAGAGCAAAAGCGTTGTGACGACCACGTCAAAAACACGTTTAACGGCCCAGGTTAGGCCCGAAAGCCGCGGTTCACGCAAACCAATCAGTGGGATACCGCCCAGGCTTTCGACCGATGACTGCGCCACCACGAGGCGCAGGTAATCGGGCACCAGGCGCACCCGCACCGGATGAGTGAGCAAGGCATAAGCCAAACCTTCGACAGCCGGATATTGTTCTGAAGGCAGGGCCAGGATAATTTCATCCACGGCTTGCTTTTGGGCAATTTCTGGCACGCTGGCCAGCGGCCCAAGAATTGGGAGACCCAACGGGCCAACTGTCGCGGTGTCATCGGCACAGCCGATGATTTCAACCGAATCGCCGAGACGATTTTGAACCGCGTGGGCCACCGCTTCGGCGGCCTCACCTGCGCCCACCAGCAGGACCCGACTCAGCGGGCGACCCTGTTGCCGCAACAACCGCAAGCCCACCAATGCCAAAAAACGAATCAGCGCAACTAAAGCCAGTTCAAAAATCAGAAAGTAAACTACCATGAGACGCGGGACATAGCGGAAGGAGAAGAACAACGCGCCGGCGAAAACAAAGATCGCTACGGCCACGGCGCGGGTGAGGTTGGTGGCGTCGCCGACCGGACGGGTATCGCGCCGCACATCATACACATGCAGGGAGGTAAATGTGCCCCCAAACACCACGGCGACGATGAGATGGATGGCCGGATTAAGAAAAGTGGTGCTTTGCTCCAACACATTGCCCAATGGCAAAAGACGACGAATGTAATCAGCGGCGAAGAGCGCCAATTGCGTGACCAGCGCATCGGCCAGAAACAAGAGAATAATCAGACGATGCATACGGGCAAACATAACCGAATTGGGGAGTTAGGATGAGCAAAGCAATGGGCGTTAGAGGGGGGTGAGAAAAGATCAGAGACGAGTAATGATCAGGTCGCCAGCCCCGAGCGTAATGGTTAGCGTATAGCGCTGTGCCGCCGCTGAAAAATAGGGCGTGACCCACTCGGTCTTGTCAGTTTTGATAAACGTGGGGTCATCCAACCGCACCGTCGCCAGCGGGCCAGGTTTCACGCGGATTTTAACGGCCAACCCCTCGGGCACGCGCACGGTGAGGTCGCCCAGGGTCAAGTGCAAATCCATTTCGCCCTGCCCCACCGTCGGGAGCGTCACATCCACATTGCCGGCCAGTGAGTGCAAGGAACCGGTGGCCAGAGTCAGGTCGCGCAAATTCAGCGTGAAGTGGCCGAGGAGGCTGTGTAAATCAAATGACCAACTGAGGCCTTTGACCAGATCCGCCGTCCAATCCCCGGCCATAAACGGCAAAACGGCGCGATGATCGAGGAGCAAGCGGACCGCGCGCCCGGTGGGGTTCACCCGCGGCCCGGCGGGATTGGGGTACTGGCCCACCGCGAGTTGCGTGGCCCCGACAAACGCACCCACCCGCACATCACTGGTCAAAGTGAATACTTGCATCTGGGCTGTTTCATAATCCCCCCGGCTCAGTGCATAGGATGGCGGCACAAAGTTTCGGGCGGCGCGGTCAGCCCAGAGCATGACCAAACCCACGACGACGAGCAGGGCTGGCCAGGCCGGGGAAAGATTGGATAAGCTGGTGCTAAAACTAAAATTGACAATTAACAATCCAACGCCCAGAATGATGAAGATGACACTCCAAAGTGAATAAACCCGCCGTTGACGGGTCGGATTGGGAGCAGGGGGTGTTTTAGAAAGCGGGGTGGTCATCGTTGGAATTATAGCATTGGGGAAGAGGGCTGAAATAAAAACCGACCGCCCATCTGTTGAGCGGTCGGTTGATGTGTGAGGCAAAATTTATTCGCGCAAGTAATCGCGCAGTTTGCGGCGGTGGGTGGGGTGGCGCAGGCGGCTGAGGGCTTGCGCTTCAATTTGGCGCACGCGCTCGCGGGTCACGCCCATCTTCTTGCCCACTTCTTCCAAAGTGTAGCTTTCACCATCGAGCAAGCCGTAGCGCAATTGCAGGATGCGCACTTCGCGCGGCGGCAGGGTGTGCAGGACTTCCGCAATTTGGTCGCGGAGCAGGTTATGGGTGGCAATCTCCACCGGCTCTGGCGAGTCCTCATCCTCGATAAAGTCACCCAACACCGAATCTTCTTCCTCATCGGTGGGGGTTTCGAGCGAGAGCGGGCGGCGGGCGATCTGAATGATGTTCTCAACCTTCTTGGCCGTCACGTTTAGTGCGCCACCGAGTTCATCCATAGTTGGGTCACGGCCCAATTCCTGGGTGAGCTGGTGCGAGACGCGGAGCATCTTGTTGATTTGGTCGCCCATGTGGACGGGGACGCGGATGGTGCGGCCCTGGTCGGCGATGGCGCGCGTGACCGCTTGACGAATCCACCACGTGGCATAGGTGCTGAACTTGTGGCCACGGTGGTAATCGAATTTCTTGGCGGCGCGGATAAGGCCGATATTGCCTTCCTGAATGAGATCGAGGAACGGCACGCCGCGCCCGATGTATTTCTTGGCGACGCTGATGACCAGCCGCGAGTTGGCGGTGATGAGGTGTTCCCGCGCGGCCATGCCATCTTCGATGATGGCTTCGAGTTCGGCGCGCTTCTTGGCGGCTAGGCCGCCCTTGGCCAGACGTTCGCGGGCGAATTTGGCTTTTTCCATGCGCTTGGCCAGTGAGACTTCCTCTTCAGCCGTGAGGAGCGGGACGCGGCCAATTTCTTTTAGATACAGGCCAATGGTGTCGTCGGCGTCAATGGCGGAGAGATAAGCATCATCATCTTGCAAATGATAGGGCGATTCGCTCTCGGTTTCCTGTTCGGTCTCGTCCATCTCGTCGTCCGAGGGCTCTTCGGCATCCACCGTGTCCACCACTTCGATGCCGGCGGCCAGCAAGGCCGCATGGGCCTCGTCGAGCTGGTCAATATCGCGCTCGGCTTCGGGGAAGAACCGCAGAATATCGTCGTAGGTAACGAAGTTTTTCTGCTTGCCGAGTTCGACCAGTTGCTGAATGGCCGGATGTTCTTCATCCGGAGCAAGGTCTTCACTCGCTGGCAGAACAGCAATCGCCTTGCGCGCTTCTTCATCAATGGTAAATTGGGTTTTCTGCGTCTCTTGCGGCTTACGAGTGCGGCTGGCAGGTTTGGGGGTGGCCTTTTTGGGGGTGGCCAGTTTAAGTGGTTTAGTTGTCATAGCACTCCAGAGAATAGACTAATTATTGTTGAAAGGCAATACCCATTTTTCAAAAACGAAACAATATGTTAACCCCGATTTCATAACGCTCAAAACTCAGGGGGCAGGCTATGTTTGCCCCCCCCAGTAGGCCGTTTGGGCAAGAAATCCGCCCAAAAGCAGGGAATTTATGGGGTGGGGGTGACCGCCGGGAGCGCGGTCAAATCAAGGGCCGGCTCAATCGTTGGGGTGGGAGTCGGGATAAAGTAGGGAGGGGTATCAAGTAGCTGTGTCAAATTGGCGAAAATGCCAGTGCCAACCACCAATACGTCCGTTTCTCCATCGCGCAAAACATAGTAGCCAGTGTCAGTTGGGGTTTTATCACCCACGCTGACTTGCAAGCGCGTGCCGTCGGCGAATTGGACGCCTAAGGTATACGAGGGGGCAAGCACACCAAACGCTGAGAGTTCAGCGGGATTGGTTATAAGCGTGCTGACCGAAAGGCCGGCCAGCTGGCTCAACAGGGTGGTGATTTGCCCTTCATCCGCTGGGCGGTCTTCTGGTGAGGTGACTTGCCACCCGCCCTCCGGCTTGTGGGTCACGGTGACACTCCGGCCACTGGCGATTTCGACAATCCCAAAGCCAGTAACTTGCTGAGGGTCAAAATTCCACACCCGGCTAGGTGTGGGCGCGATGGTCGGGGTGGCGTTAGCCGTCGCTTCATCTTTGGGTCGCTGGATGAGCAAAACATAGATGAGAAGCAGGCCAAAGACAATGACGAGGGCAAGCGTGGTGTTGCGATTCATAGTGTTACGGGATAACCAAGGATGGACGACCGACGACGGTCAGTCAATCGTCCATCGTCATTAAACGTGTCGCCGCCGGATGACCCATACCACCACCCCACCGACCAACACCGCGAGGGGCATGATGATGACCGTGACCAGGAAAATCAAGTTGACAGTCAGGGCTTCGGTGAGGATGATGGTGCGCGTGGTCGGCGTTTTGGGCGTCAGGTTGATCAGGCTTTCTTCGGTGGTGGCCCAGTTGAGCGCATTCAGGAATAACTGACCATTAGCGCCCTGCTCCGCATAAGCATTAGTCGCGAAGTTGGAATCGCCAAAGACCACGATGCGCGCTTTATATTTAGAATTTTCGGCGGCCACAGCGACGTGGAGCGGCCCGGGCGTATCCCCCTCCCCCAGGGATGGGCCAGCCGAGGCTTGCAAGCTATCCACATCCGTCTCCCCCCACGCGCGATCTTCCAACGTAACCAGCGGGGTATACGTCACATCCGGCAGGGTTTCCGGGGTGCCGACCACGGCCACACTGCGCACGACCGGGAAAAAAGTGGCAATGCCTTGCAGTTTTTGGGTGATGGGGCTGTCTTCGTAAGCATTGCTCACTGGGATCAGCGGTTGGGGCTGACCGTTGAGGAAGGCGCTGTTGTACACGTCAATCACAAAATCTTGCGGCAGGTTAAGGCCCCAATCGGCCTGGAGTTTTTCGATCAGGGGTTCGGGCGCGCCGATTTCGGCTTGAGTCTCCACAATGGGGTCAAGCATGACGATGAGCGCAGAATTGGGGTTATAACGCAGATAATTCATGAGGACAACCGCCTCATCTGCGCTCACCGGGACTTTTGGCCCGGCCACGATCACGGCGCGCGCGTCCGCCGGGACGGTGGTGGTCACTTGCAGATTGAGCGGTTGCACCTGGTAATTCTGTTTCTTGAGCAAGTCCACGACTTGTGACAGACCGGTTTCATCGGTGGCGGCTAAGTCATGCTCGCCGTGAGTCGTGAGAAAGTAGATTACGCGCGTGCTGGGGTGCGCGAACCGGATGAGCGCGCCGGTCACTTCAGATTCGCTGACAAAATTTAGTTCTTCTGTCGCATCACCCATTTTAAGGATCAGCGCGCCGTCGCGAGTAATACCATACGCCTTGACCACATCTGGTTCGCCATAAGTATCATGGAATTCGTATGAAATCAGGCCGGGTGCGGCGGCCTTAAAGCGGTCGAGCAGGCTCTGGGCCGACTGGCGTGAGGAAGCAAAACTTTGGGAGTAAAAGCCAACGGCCACCACCGGTTCGGGCAGTTGCTTGAGCGCCTCCAATGTTTCGGGCGCGAGGGTGTTGGCTTGGTCTTCGGTCAGGTCAAATTGTTTGTTGTTTTTGTAAACCAAATAGTTAGCCACAATCAAAATGCCGATAACGGCCAAAGTCATCACCAAGACGTTACTGCCATAGCGGGCCTGCCGCCCGCCGAGCCAGGTCTGCACCACGCCGGGGTTGAGCAACATAGCGAGGGCGAATCCCAGGGCCGCTATCGCCAGGCTGGTTTGCACCGCCACGTCAAATTGGCGCTGATAGATGTAGATGAAGGCGGCCATGACCAGCCCCCCCACGCCTAACGCCACCCCCAATGGGGCATACTGTTTCAACTGTACGTCTTTCATTAGCGCCACCTCCGCGACTCGACCACGCGTGTGGCCAGAAATAAGAAGCCGACCGTCAACGAGACAAAATAAGTCACATCCGACAAATCCACTACCCCATTGTAGAAGTTAGTATAGAAGTGCCCGGAGAAATCCAAATAATTAAAAATCGTGCCAACCGTGCCGGTATCATTGCGGAACGGCAGGCTAATGAGCCACAAGGCCAACAGGAAAGCCATTGAAGTGAAGAAAGTGGCGATTTGATTGGCAAACAAGGTCGAAGCAAACACCCCCACGGCCAGCATCGAGCCAATCATGAACAACAAGCCCACATGCGCCACCAACAAAGCGCGGCGGTCAAGGCCCGGGGAGGTGTAGTTGTTGAGGATGAGGGCATACAGGACCGTAGCAAAAACAATCGTGGCCATAAAACCAAACGCGGCCAGCCATTTGCCAACCACCAATTCCCATTCGCGTACCGGCGCGGTGAGCAACAATTCCAGGGTGCCCGTGCGCTGTTCTTCGGCCATGAGGCGCATGGTGATGGCTGGACTCAGAAACAACATCAGGGTGACAAATGGGCTAAGCACCCACCCCACGTAATCCGGGGAGCCACCACCACCAAAACTCGCCCCCATCACCGCACTGGTCAGGTTGCCATAGAAAATCAGCCCCAACACCAACAGGAAGGCAAACGCCACAGCATAAGCCACGGGCGATACCCAATACATATTAAATTCGCGTTTTGCGATTGTCCAGATATTTTTCATAAGTCACTCTTGAATAAGAACAGCCACCGGAATGCCGGGCGTGGATGACACACCGCCGCTTTACCAATCGGCTAAACTGCCTCAGCCTCCGGGGCGGCGTCTGACACCATTTCGGTCTCGCCTTTGGTCAATTCAATGAAACTCTGCTCCAGGCTCATCTGTTTGCGGGAAAGCTCGAGCAAATTCCAATTGCCGCTTACCACCGCGCGCGCCAGGGCCGGGCGCAGGTCTTGGCCGGGAGCGGTTTCAATCTCAAACTCACCATCAGTTGGAGCATGGACTTCCGTCACCCCGGGTATCCCGCGCAGGGTGTCCAGCAACCCCGCCCCATCACCGTCCACCTTCAATTGGATGCGCCCCCCACCCGCGATTTGCGCGGACAGGCGTTCGGGCGTGTCCTCAGCGATGATCTGCCCGCTTTTGATGATGATGACCCGATCACACAACTCCTGCGCGTGCGCGAGAATGTGCGTCGAAAGCATCACCGTGTGCTCCTTGCCAATGTCGCGGATGAGATGCTTGACCTCGATCTGTTCCTGCGGGTCAAAACCATCCATCGGCTCGTCCATGATGAGCACTTCCGGCTTGTGCAAGAGCGCCTGCCCCAACCCCACCCGCTGGCGCAACCCTTTGGACAGATTGCCAATGAACGACTCGGCGCGATGCTCGATGTGGACCTGCTCCATCACCACATCCACGCGCTCTTCGCGGTTGGAGATTTGCCGCAACTCAGCCATAAAGTCGAGGTACTGCACCACCGTCATCTCCGGATAGAGCGGGACGTTCTCCGGCAGGTAGCCCACGCGCTTGCGGACTTCGAGCGATTCGGTGAGGACATCGAACCCGGCGACGATGGCCTTGCCCTCGGAGGGGGGCATGAACCCGGTGAGGATGCGCATCGTGGTGGTTTTCCCGGCCCCATTGGGACCCAGGAACCCGATGATTTCACCTTTCCGAGCGGTGAAATTTAGATTCCGCACGGCCGTGCGTTCCCCATAGCGTTTGGTGAGACCTTCAACTTGAATCATGCAATCTATCCTTTGTATTGGCTTGGCATCAGCAAACAAACGATTTACTGACCATCTAACAGGCGAAAAAGAAGCACTCAGTGCGCTGGGACAGCACTGCGTGCTCCGAGGATGAATTTGGTACCCCGTGTGGGGGTTATCGCAAACACTATACAATGAGAAGGAAGGGCAAGTCAAGCAACACTCATATTTTTCTAATACTGTTTGACATATCCTCTGCGGGCGGGTAAAATCCCGTTTCGCGCCCCCAGCTTGGGGGCGATTTTGCGCTTGTTTTCCAGTAGAAACGTTCTGTTGAAACGTCTCTACATATAAATCTCACCGAACGGAGTACATCTTATGCAAGATCTGACGTCTTTTGAACAAATCGCGATTTACGCAGTGCTGGGCATTTCCATTTTAGGCTTGGGTTATGCCATCTTCCTGCGCCAGCAAATTCTCGGCGAAGACAAGGGCACCGAGAAGATGCAGGAAGTATGGGGCTGGATTAAGGATGGCGCCAACGCTTACCTGAGCCGCCAGTTGAAAGCCATCATCCCCCTCATCGTCGTGCTGACGATTGCACTCTTCTTCTCGGTCTATATCGTTCCTCCCTCTATCGAAGCCAAAGAGCACTTCGCGGGTATGTCCGATAGTCAGGTGACCCTCATCATCGCCTTTGCGCGGGCCATCGCTTTCGTCATGGGCGCGGGCTTCTCGCTCACCGTTGGGCAAATCGGGATGCGGATGGCGGTGGAAGGCAATGTGCGCGTGGCGGCTGAGAGCCGCAAGTCCTTCTCGGGCGCGCTCCGCATTGCTTACCGCGCCGGGACCATCACCGGGATGCTCACCGACGGCCTCGGCTTGTTCGGCGGCACCATCATCTTCATTTTCCTCGGCAAGGCCGCGCCCGATGCCCTGCTCGGCTTCGGGTTTGGCGGCACGCTGTTGGCGCTGTTCATGCGCGTGGGCGGCGGCATCTTCACCAAAGCCGCCGACGTGGGCGCTGACCTCGTCGGGAAAGTCGAACAAGGTTTGGAAGAAGATGACCCGCGCAACGCCGCCGTTATCGCCGACCTCGTGGGCGACAACGTGGGCGACTGCGCCGGGATGGCCGCCGACATCTTTGAGTCATACGAAGTGACCATCGTGTCGGGCCTCATCCTCGGGTTGGCGCTGACCGCCATCACCGGCCACACCGAGTGGTTCGTGTTCCCGCTCATTGTGCGCGGCATCGGCGTGGTGTCGTCCATGATTTCCACTTACCTCGTCAAGACCCCCGAACAAGAAGCGGGCGGCGACGCGTTCAAAGCCATCTCGCAGGGCTTCTTGTATGCCGCCGCGATGTCGGTGGTGATGTTCGCCATCGGCGGCTGGTATTACATGGGCGTGCGCGGCCCGCTCAACCCGCTCGGCGAAATCCCCGGCGGCTGGTGGCGGCCATTCTTGGCGGTCACGACCGGGGTGGCGCTGGCCATCCTCATCGAGCGCGTCACCGAGTACTTCACCGGCACGCACACCGCCCCGGTTAAAGACATCGTCAAATCCATGCGCGGCGGTCCGGCCACCACCATCCTCTCGGGCATGGTGCAAGGCAAGGAAAGCGCGGTGTGGTCGGTCATCACCATCGCGGGCACCATCTTTGTGTCCATTCTCATCTTCACCGTCGGGATGGATGCGGAGTACGCCAAACTTATGACCGCCCATCCGGGACTATCGAAAGAAACTTTGCAAACCGCGTTTGTGTTGTACGGTGTGGCCATGACCGGCATCGGCATGCTGACGCTCACCGGCAACAACGTGGCGATGGACTCGTTTGGCCCGATCTCGGATAACGCCAACGGCATTGGCGAAATGGCCGCGTTGGATGACAAAGCCCGCAAGATCATGACCGACCTCGACGCGGTGGGTAACACCACCAAAGCCATCACCAAAGGCGTGGCGATTGGCTCAGCGGTGATTGCCGCCGTGGCGCTCTTCGGGTCATTCATCACCGATGTTTCCAAAGTTGACCCCACGGCCCTCGCCAACGGGATTCGCGTGTCGGTGCCGCAGGTGTTCATCGGCATGTTGCTCGGCGGCGCGCTCCCGTGGATGTTCGCGTCCCTCGCGATTAACGCGGTCAACCGCGCGGCGGGCCTGATCGTGGAAGAGGTGCGGCGGCAGTTCAAGTCCGGCGTCATGGAACCAAAGGGTTCCCCCAAACACAAAGAACCGGATTATCGTCAGGCCGTTTCCATTTCCACCGAAGCCGCGCAGAAAGAACTCATGTCGCTGGCCTTGCTGGGGGTCATCCCGCCCATTCTCGTGGGTTTGCTCCTCGGCGTGGAAGCGCTCGGCGGCTTCCTCGCGGGCATCATCGTCTCCGGCCAATTGCTCGCTGTGTATATGAGCAATGCCGGCGGCGCGTGGGACAACGCTAAGAAATTGGTGGAAGATGAGCCCCGCGACCCGGCCAACAATCTTGGCAAGAACTCCGAGCGCCACAAAGCCGCAGTGGTTGGTGACACCGTGGGCGACCCGCTCAAGGACACGGCTGGCCCGGCGCTCAACCCCATGATCAAAGTGGTGAACCTGGTCTCGGTCATCATCGCCCCCATCGTGGTGCTGTACAAACCGACTGACCCCGGCGTGATTGTGGCCTCAGTTATTTTGACAGGTGGCCTCGTATGGGCCTACTGGCGCAGTAAGCAGGAAGCGCCCGCGTAATCAGGTAAATTAAACTCAAAGACCTGCCCCGGCAACTGGGCAGGTCTTTTTTCTACGGATGCCGGTTTGGAATTTATGTCTAAACTCTCGAAAAACTTGACCGGTTTAGAGATACGTTCTTTAGGCTGAACGATACCGCGCCGAATGCGCCACAAATTGCATACTCCGCCACAGGTTGGCGCGATGCAAAAGAAAGCGAGTCAACAACCAGAGAATGCCCAAGCCATAACCTAGGCTGGCGATGAGACTGGCGGAGGAGGCTTCGGGAAAATACCGCGTAGGAACCGGCACCTCGGCAATACGCGCACCGCTTTCGACAAATTGGGCCACAATCTCCTGGTCAAAAATAAAGCCATCGGCATTGGCAAAAAAATTGACCTGTTCCAAAGCTTGCCGAGTATAGGCGCGATACCCGGTGTGAAATTCAGACAGACGCAGGTTGAAGATGCGATTTTCCAGCACCGTTAAAAAGCGGTTGGCATAATACTTCCACCATGGCATCCCTTGCATCAACGCGGAGGTACCCATCATGCGTGAGCCAAAGACTACATCCGCTTCACCCGCCGCGATGGGCCGCACTAGGTGGGGCAACAAGCGCGGGTCATACTGATAGTCGGGGTGAACCATGACGATAATAGAAGCCGAACCTTTAAGCGCTTCGGCATAGCACGTTTTTTGATTGGCCCCATAGCCAAAATTGCGTTGATGCCGGAACACCCGCAAGCCAAAAGACTTGGCCAGTTCCACGGTGTTATCGCGGCTACCATCATCCACCAAAATGATGTCCACCACACTTTCACGCGGCAGGTCATCCAGCGTATGTTTCAGCGTCCGCGCGGCGTTATACGCGGGCATAACCACGATAATATCAAAGCGGGAAGCGGCAACAGCGTCAGTCGGCATGAGTACTCTCAAAACAATTTGTCTGAGCCAAATTGGTGCTTATCGTAGAAGTTTAACCATCAAATCACAATCCACACTTAGTCCGGTTAAGTTGAGCACTAATGTCCTCTATGTCTGAACAACTCACGCTGTCATTCAAAACCTATTTTACGTCGCGGCTGAAACAACTCCAAAGCCAGTGGCGCGCGGGTTTGGCTTTCGTGTTCGTGGGCATTACGGCGTATGTGATTGGAACGATCATGCCCCTGGGCTACGATTGGGAGAATTTTTTTAGCCCAGGCATTTTACCGCCATACTTTATGCCCTGGACATTGCCCCTGGTTGCTTTTTTTAACTGGCCGGGGTTATTTACGGTTTCTATTCTGGCTTTATTTTGGCGCGCTCGCCGGTATCAGGCTTCCCCATGGTTATTTGGGTTAATGGTGACTGCATGGCCCACGTTGTGGTGTTTATATTTTTTGGGCAACATTGATGGCTTGGCCCTCCTCGGGCTGATGCTTGGCCCGGTGGGGGTACCATTGATTTTACTCAAACCCCAGGTTGCGGCATTTGCCCTGTTAGCACATCGCCGCTGGTTAATAGCATTAGCCCTTTGGCTCATGGTCTCCGTCCTCATCTGGGGATGGTGGCCGGAGCGCTTGTTGCTAGTAACCAATGACCCCAACTGGAAACTCGACTGGCCGCAGGATATTACGCTCTTCCCGTGGGGCTTGCTCATCGCGCTCCCGTTGATGTGGTTTTCGCGCGGCGACGAGGATTTAATGATGGCCGCCGGGAGTCTGTGTACCCCGCACATTTTCCCATACCACTTTATCATGCTTCTGCCCGCGCTGGCCCGGATGCCCGCGCGCTGGGCGTTGGTGACTTGGGGGCTGTTGTGGTGCACCTTGCTCGCCAATTGGTTGGGGCCGATTGGCTGGCACTTCGGCAATATCGCCAGCGTCACCTTTTGGTTCGGCATCTATCGGCACAAGTCTCACCCGGCCCCGCCGGGCGGTTGATATATCCCATACAGAATATGCTGATAGCCAAACAAAGTTGACCACCGTCGCGCCCACCACGCATTGAGTTGATGCAGGGGCCAGAGCGGTTGGCCTTCGGCAAACACCGGCGCGACCAGCGGGAGGGGGGTCGGTGTAACCGCCACCTCGGTGACTTGGATGTGGCATTGACGCGCTAACCGAAGCGCGCTGGCCCGCGTGAAAAACTGCAAATGGGTGCGGTCTAATAAGCCGCGCTCGGTATACTCAAAACGCCCCAACAATAATGAGAGCCGCACATATAAATGCGCGATGTTCGGGAGTGAGATGATAACCCGCGCACCAGCAGGCAGGTATCGCTCACAAAGACGAGTGAGGCAATCAACTGGGGCGCGGGTATGCTCCAAAACATCGGCTAGTACCAGGACCTCTGGTGGCTCAGGAAAAGCGAAGGTGAGCGCACCTTCGATGTCGGCGGTTTGGGTCATGGCATAATAAGGGCGTGCCGCCGCAACTGCAGTTGGTTCATAATCCACACCATATAATTTGAAATCTGCCTCCTTCAAAAGCTGTCCCAAAAAACCATCGGCGCACCCAATATCATAAATCACCCAGGGGCGCAGGGGAGTAGTTTTAGCCCGTTGTTGAATTAACCACTGAGCCATTTGAGAATGTGAGGAATAGCGATCTGTTTTGAGTTGGTAGGGTGAGGACATAATAAAATTGTTGCGGTTTGAGAATTATCTAGCCCGCTTGTAAAGGAATTATAGTATGAAGCCTAGCTTCTCAACACTCCAAAAGCCAGCTTGGAACAAAGCAATAATTATCCATATTACGATAATTAGTCTCGGCCTGATGTTACGGCTTGGCCTGAGTGGTATTTCTATTGGCTCAAACGATATCACGACTTGGGCCAGCTTTGCCTCCACGATTGACTTCGCAGGCCTGCCTTATATGTATGAAAACGTGGGGTTATTTAACCACCCGCCGCTCATGGGCTACCTGGCGAAATACGCTTTGCACATTTCGCAGACGCTCAATCTCCCCTTTGCCTTTATTTTCAAGCTACCGATGATTCTAGCCGATGTTTTCACCTCACTACTACTCTGGAATATCTGGCACAATCGGCGCGGCCCCAATGTTTCTGCCCTGGCGGTTAGTGCCTTTGCGGGAAGTTTGGTTTCAATTTTAATCAGCGCATATCATGGGAACACTGACAGCCTGTGCGCTTTCCTTTGTCTCTTGGCCGCCTACCTGAATGAAAAGAATTTGCCCCAGGCAGGCGGGCTGGCACTGGGAGCGGCCCTCAATGTGAAACTCCTCCCCCTGGTGCTAATTCCGGCCTTTGCCTTTCATTATCGCAACTGGCGAGATTTATTGAAATTCGGTGTTGGGCTGGCAGTCGGAGTGCTCCCGTTTGTGCCAGTCCTGATATGTTGTGGGGGGAGCTTTGCCCGCAATGTCATTGGCTATAACTCCACCATTGACCAATGGGGGATTATGCTGTTTTTATTGCAGAGTGGTAGCCATGAGGCTTTCAAGCCAGTGGCTCTTCAGTTGGGCACTTTTTATGGAACCTATGGACGCTTAGTGGTGATGGGTTTAATGATGCTTTTAAGTTTGGGGGCTTACTGGAGTAATCGTTGGAATATGTACGAGGTCGGAGCCTTATGCTTTGCCGTATTTTTAATCTTCACGCCGGGATTTGGGGTGCAATATCTGGTGTATTTATGCCCGCTGTTGTTTGCCGTCAACTTAAGTTGGGCCACACTTTATTCAACCTTAGCCGGGGTGTTTCTGGCCGCCGTGTACTATAGCTTTTGGACAAAGCTGTTGCCGTTTCAGTCTGAATTTACGTCCACTTTCCCAATGCCTACGCCCTTAGTGGGATTGCTAGTGTGGATGCTTTTAATTCAATTTGTTCTCCAGTATATTAACCAAACGAAGGGTCGGCCCCAACTCGTCTCTGGCGACGTTAGTAAATAAAGGAGACAAGCTCCCCTATGGTGGACCTCATTGAAAAACAAGTTGAGTAAGTTCATGTTGGTCTGGGAAAACCCGCTCGGCGCGCTTGGATTAAGCGGGCTGATTTATGCGCTCCTCGCCAGCGGGAATGGGTCACTTCTCAGAGTTACAGGCCTCCATTATTACAATTATTTAGCCGATGCCTTCTTACACGGTCAATTGCATCTGCGGCTGATCCCGAACACCGTCCAGGATCTAATCCTTTATAACGGACACTATTATCTGTATTGGCCGCCCCTCCCCGCCCTCTGGTTGATGCCTTTCGTCGCCGTATTTGGTGTGCAATTCAGCGACATTTTATTCACATTACTTATTGCCGCCCTCAATGTCGGATTAGTGGCGCTCATTTTACGCCAAGCGTGCGCGGTCTATTTCATCCGACTAACACGCCAGCAACGGGGGTGGCTGACCATGTTTTTTGCCATCGGAACGGTGCATATCACCCTGGCCCCCTTTGGCCAGGTGTGGTTCACTGGGCAAATCACAAATTTCCTTTGTCAGGCCGTGGCGTATTGGGCGGTGTTGAAACTGCGGGGCCCGGGCGCGTTTGCTCTGGCGGGGCTGGGGCTGGCCGGGGCGCTGTTAACGCGCAGTCACACCATCATGACAGCGTTATGGCCAGTTTATTACTTGTTACACATCCATTGGTCACAACCCAAACTCAAGTTACTGGCCTATAGTGCCTTGGGGCTGGCCCCGCTCGCCCTCAGCCTCGGAGGGTTGCTAACTTACAATTGGGCGCGTTTCGGCCAGCCTTTCGAGTTTGGGTTAAATTATCACCTCATGACCGACTTTTTCAAAGAAACTTATCAACGCTATGGCCCGTTCAACTGGCATTACCTCCCGACCAATCTCTTCTATCAATATATCGCCTATCCTTTTCCCATGCGCCCTGAAACCTGGCTGGGCGGCAGTTTGTTTCTGCTCAGCCCGGTTTTTCTGGGAGCCTTTGGCGGGTTATATACCCACCGCGCCCAGACCGACACCTGGGCTTTGGTCCTGACTATAACGTGTGTGAATATTCCCATCTTGCTGCTGATGGGCACAGGGTGGACACAGTTTGGCCCACGCTATACGCTTGATTTCACATTACCTCTCTTACTCCTCACCGCCTGGGGGGTGCGCCGCTGGCCGCTGAAGTGGCTGATATTTTTCACCCTCATCGCCAGTCTCCACTATATTGGCGGGGCGCTCTTGTGGATTAAAACCTTTTAGGTTCATCCACCGCCGCCCCCAGCGGTTGTGCGTCCTCCAACCAGTGCGTCCCCGATTACTGCCTCTTGACTCGCCCGGCCGTTTCCGCTAAAATCTTGTCAATCATTCAAAATAATTTGAATGATTGATGAAATTACACAGACCATGCCCCGCCGCCCATCCCCCTCCCCCGCGCCCTACCGACCCGCCGAAAACCTGCGCATCACTTCCCCCGAGCAGATGAAAGCCATCAACAACCCGCTCCGGCTGGAGATGATGGAATTGATCATTGAAGAAGCCCGCACGGTCAAACAAATCGCCGAGTTGTTGGGCAAACCGCCCACCAAACTCTATTACCACATGAACGCCCTCGAAACCGCCGGCTTCGTCATCGTGGTCGAAACGCGGGTCAAGTCCGGCATCATCGAAAAGTATTACCGCACGGTCGCCAGTAATATTCAGGTGGACCGCAAACTCTTGAAGCGCGGCGGGGCGGCGGGCAATGAGATTTTAGACAATATGCTGGCCGTAATTTTCGACGCCACTGCTGACGATGTGCGCCGCAGTGTGGAGACCGGCTTGTTGCCGTTGGGCGCACCCACCAAAAAGTTAGGTGAAAAAGTCGTGCTGGGGCGCTCCCTCTTCATCCTGCGCGAAGCCGATGTCCCCAAGTTTACCGCCAAACTCAACGCCTTAATTAAAGAAATGAATGCCGCCGATGTTAAAGACGGGGTCCATTACGGCCTGACCCTCGCCTTCTATCCGCGTGCCACCCAAACCCCTAGGAGCAAAACCAAATGACCGACCCCACCCCCAACCTCGGCGCCAAAGCTGTCCTGGCCCTGCCCAATTTCCGCAATTTGTGGCTGGGGCAGACCATCTCGCAAATTGGCGACGGCCTGACCACCCTCGCCGTCCTCATCATGATCAACAACCTCACCGGCTCGACGGCGGCGGTGGCCATCATGTCCATCGCCATTGCCCTGCCCCAATTGCTGTTCGGCCTGGTGGCGGGTGTGTTCGTAGACCGCTGGGACCGCAAACGCATCCTGATTGTCTCGGATGTTTTGCGCGGGTTGATGGTGTTGGGGTTCTTATTGGTGCGGCGCCCCGAAGATGTGTGGCTGTTCTATGTGGTTGGGTTCGCGCAAGCCGCCATTGGCACCTTCTTTGATCCGGCCAAGAGCGCGCTCATCCCGTCCATCGTGCCGCGCGAGGGATTGCTGGCGGCCAATGGTCTTTCGCAGACCACGCGGGTTATCACCGGTGTGGTGGGGTCGGCGCTGGCCGGGGTGCTGGTTGGCCTAGCGGGGAACGGTTGGCCCGCGTTCACCCTCGATGCGCTCACCTTCTTTGTCTCGGCATTGTTTATCACCCGCATCATCACACCACGCCACGAAGCCGCCCCCTCGGACGGCGGCGCGCGGGAAACGCTCGACCAACTAGCCGAAGGCTTGCGGCTGTTCCTCACCGAGCGCGCCTTGCTGGCGATGATGCTTGTGCTCGGTGTGACCATGCTCGGCCTCGGCGCGGTGAACGTGCTGTTCGTCCCGTATCTGGTCAACATCATCGGGGTGCGCACCGAAGCGCTCGGGGCGGTCGAGGCCGCACAGGTCGTGGGGATGATCATCGGGAGCGGGTTGGTCACCGGGCTGGCCGCGCGCCTGAAACCGAATCAAATGATTGTCGGCGGGGTGCTCGGCGTGGGCGCGCTGATTATCGCCATTGGCGCATCCCCGAACATTTGGGGCATTCTCGTGGGATTGTTTTTCGTGGGCCTGTGCGTGACCCCGGTGAATGCGGCGGTCTCCACTCTCTCGCAGACCCTCGTCCCCGCCGACAAACGCGGGCGCGCCGGGAGCGCCATGAACACGGTCATCACGCTCACGTCGGTCATCTCTATGGGCGCGGCGGGCGCGTTGGGCGACGCCATCGGCATTCGGCAGGTGTTTTACATCGCGGGCATCATTGCCATCATCTCCGGTGTCTTAGCGGCAGTGCTCATGCGCGCACCGGAGGGCAGTGTGCAGGCGGCGGTGGCGGCGGAGTGAGGCAGTAATGAGTCGCCAGCTTGTGTAGAACTCGGAGTTCTCCAAGAACTCCGAGTTCTGGTTGGTTTTCTTTTCTCTTCACGCTATACTCCCGCGCATGAGCGATGAAGCGGGAATCTCACAGCAAGGCGGGGTTAATGCCAATCTCAGCGGCGGCAGTAGCCTGAGCATTGGCGGCGATGTGGTGGCGCATTACAACACCACGACCAACATCACCAACATCAACCAAGCCGCCCTGCCCGCCGCGCTCAGCCTCCATCAGCTCCCCCCACCCCCGCGCGATTTTGTGGGTCGCACCGCCGAACTACAAGAGTTGCTCGACAACCTGACCGGCGGCGTGACCATCTCGGGCTTGCACGGCCTCGGGGGGATTGGCAAGACCGCCCTCGCGCTGGTCCTCGCGGAACGCCTCACCCCGCAGTATCCCGCCGCACAGTTTTATCTCGACCTACAGGGCGCGAGCGACCATCCGGTGACACCCGCCGAGGCCCTGGCCCACGTCATCCGCGCCTATCACCCCACCGCCAAACTGCCCGAGGCCGAGGGCGACCTGCGCGGTTTATATCTCTCGGTTCTGCACAACCAAAAAGCGCTGGTGCTGTTGGATAACGCCCGCGATGCCGAGCAAGTCGCGTCGCTCATCCCGCCCGCCGCGTGTTGCCTGCTCGTCACTTCCCGCCAGCATTTTCATCTACCCGGCCTGTATAGTAAAAATTTGGAGCAGATGCCAGCCGCCGAAGCGCAGGCGTTGTTGATAAAAATTGCGCCGCGGCTGAGTTCCCCTCTCCCAGCGGGAGAGGGGTCAGGGGTGAGGGTGAGCGAGGGGCCAGGGGCGAGCGCGGGAGATGAAATCGCCCAGTTGTGCGGCTACCTGCCGCTGGCCTTGCGCCTCACCGCCAGCCTGCTGGCCGAGCGCGTTGACCTCACCCCCGCCGATTTAATCCGCCGTTTGCGCGACACCGGCCAGCGACTCAAACTCACCGGGGTCGAGGCCTCCCTGCAACTCAGTTACGACCTGCTCCCCGCCGACCTGCAAACCCACTGGCGCGCGCTCGCCGTCTTCCCCGACTCTTTTGACCGCCCAGCGGCAATGGCCGTGTGGGCCCTCACCAACGCTGACCAAGCGCAAGATGTGTTGGGGGAGTTGGTGAAATATAGTTTGCTGGAGTACGCCCCGGCCCCCGCCCCCATCCCCGACCCCCGCTTGCGCGCCGTCGGGAAGAGCACCGACAGGGGAAAGGAGCTTCCCCCCTCTCCCGACGACGGTAAGGCTGTCGTCAGGAGAGGGGCCGGGGGTGAGGGCGGGGGCGGGGCCCGCTACCGCCTCCACGACCTCGCCCGCCTCTTCGCATCCTCACGCCTCAGCCAAGCCGAACACACCACCGCGCAACAGCGCCACGCCACCCATTACGAAAGCGTGTTAAGCCAAGCCGACGGACTCTATAAACAAGGCGGCGATTCCATTCAGCGCGGCCTCACTCTCTTCGACTCCGAATGGAAACATATTCAAGTCGGGCAAGCGTGGGCGGCGGAGAATGCGGAGAAAGATGAAACTGCGGCGCAGTTGTGCATTACTTATCCTGATGTTGGAATAGAAATCACTAACTTGCGACAAGATCCTCATCAAAAAATTAATTGGATAGAAGTTGCACTTCAAGTTAGTCGCCATCTCAAAAATCGCAAGATGGAAGGTGTACATACAGGAAATCTTGGTACAGCGTATGCGATGAGGGGTGAAACAAAGCAAGCCATGGAATTTTATAGTCAAGCGCTAACGATTGCTCAAGAGATTAACGATCTTGGAAATGCAAGTGCCTGGTTGGGCAATCTTGGTGTTATCTATAGCCATTTAGGTGATACAGGACCTCAGGAAATGGGCGTCATAATTGCTTAACACAGTGTTTGAAGG
>CAYUFY010000031.1:0-17831 GCA_964443795.1 uncultured Anaerolineales bacterium
CGCCCCCCAAGATCACCGCCCCCCCACCGCCCATGGCCGCCGCGCCCCCACCGCCCAAAAAAGGCTTGGCCGGGTTGTTCGCGCCCAAACCAAAGAAGTGATAATTTCAAACTTCAAATCTCAAATTTCAAAACGTATGTTGGACGTTTGAGATTTGAAGTTTGACTTTGGGAGTTACTAAATGCCCGCGACCCTCGATGGTGTTATCCTCAACTCAAACGGTTCCCGCCTCATGGGGACGTTTTTCCGCGCCCATGGGGATGGCCCGCGCCCAACCGCGTTACTGCTCCACGGCATTCCCGGCGTTGAAAAAAACTTCGACATCGCCTATGCCCTGCGCGATGCGGGCTGGCACGTCTTCACCTTCCACTATCGTGGCTGTTGGGGCAGTGAAGGTGAGTACAGCCTGCCGGGCATCGTGGATGACATCAATGCCGCACTGGATTATCTCTACTCCCACTCTGCCGTGGATAAAACGCGGTTGGCTGGCATTGGCCTGAGCCTCGGTGGGTGGGGCGTGGTCATGGCCGCCGCCCGCGATCGCGAAACCCGCCTGCGCGCCATCGTCACCATGAATCCATTGGTTGACCCCATCGCCAAGCCCCTCTCCGACACCAACGCGCGCGACTTCGCCGCCATGTTGCAAGGCATCACCGCCGCCAAAGCCCAAGCCCAGTGGGCCATGCTCCCCCCCCTGCCCCGCGTGGTTTCCCAAATGGAGCCGCGCCCCGTGCTCATCCTCACCGGCGAAGCTGATGAACTCTTCCCCCCCGAACATACCCAACCCTTGTACGAGGCTCTGCCGCGCGCCACCACCGATTGGATCCGCTTGCCGGGCGCGAACCACACGTTTAACGATCATCGTCGGGTGGTCATTCACACCGTCATCGGTTGGCTCACGCGCACCTTCTCCACCCTGCCCCCGCTCCCGGCGGGTTTGCGCCTACGCTCGCCCATCGAGAGCGACCATGCCCGGGTGCTGGCTGTGTTGAGCGATTGGTGGGGTGGGCGCGACCTCAGCCACTTATTGCCCCGCCTCTACTTTCAACACTTCAACGACGCCGGCTTCATCGTCGAACAAGACCACGACCTGGTGGCCTTTCTCATCGGGTTCATGTCGCAATCCGAGCCAGGGGTGGCCTATATCCATTTCGTGGGTGTGCATCCCGACTGGCGCAAGCACGGCCTGGGCCGCCAACTCTACGAGCGCTTCTTCGAGCGCGCCCGCGCCAAAGGCGCGCGCACCGTGCATTGCATCACCGCGCCGTCCAACACTGGCTCCATCGCCTTCCACACTGCCATGGGCTTCGAAGCCGCCTACTCGGTGCCGGACTACGACGGGCCGAGCGACGACCGGGTGGCGTTTAAGAAGAAAATTTAAATTGGAAACCAGCATGACTCTTTTGCCCAGCCAAACTGCGATTGAAACCAAACGCCTGTACACCGGCCCTGAAGCCCTCGCGTTGGGCGATATTGGCCCGTACGAGTTAATTGAAGGGAGAATTATTTCTATGAGTCCGGCTAAACCCAAACACGGCAAAGATGAAGCCCGCTTTGCGAAGGTTTTAGGCGATTTCATAGATGCGCGTGAACTGGGCGAAGTGCAAACCGGCGAGGTTGGCATCTATATTCACCGCAAACCCGACACAGTCCGCGCCGCCGATGTGTTGTTCATTTCCAATACGCGCCTCGCCCAAGCCGCGCCCGATGATTTTTTGGATGTTCCTCCCGAACTCGTGGTGGAAGTGGTCAGCCCTAATGATACCTGGACGGAAATTCGGAAGAAGGTCAAAGAATATCTCGGCGCGGGGGTCAATGTGGTTGTGGTGATCGAGCCGGATGAACGCACCCTAACGGTCTTTCGCTCCCTGACGAATGTGCTTGAACTAACCGCCACCGACACCCTCACGCTTGAAGATATTTTGCCCGGCTTTAGTCTGCCGCTGGCTGAACTTTTCTCATGACTAAACTCATCTCCCTCTCCGAAGCCATTTCCCAATTTGTCCACGACGGCGACCTGCTGTATGCCGCCGGGTTTACGCACCTCATCCCGTTTGCCGCCGCGCATGAGATCATCCGGCAGGGCAAAAAGAATCTCATTCTTGCGCGGGCCACGCCCGATATTATTTACGAGCAACTGGTGGCCGCCGGGTGCGTGCAGAAAATTATCTTTTCGTATTCCGGCAACCCGGGCGTGGGTTCGCTCCGCATTGTGCGCGCCGAGATGGAAGCCGGGCGGCTGGCGTACGAAGAATATAGCCACTTCGCCATGATTACCCGGCTCACCGCCGGGGCCGCCGGGTTACCCTTTCTCCCAATGAAATCCGTCGGGACGACCGACCTCGTCCGGGCCAATCCCCAATACCGCCCGGTGACCGATCCTTACTCGGGCGAGGTGCTGAACGCCGTGCCCGCGCTCAACCCCGAGGTCGCCATCATCCACGCCCAACGCGCCAGCGCCGCTGGGGATGTGCAAATTTGGGGCATTATCGGCGAGCAGAAAGAAGCGGCGTTCGCGGCCCGGCGCGTGATCGTGACCGCCGAGGAAATCGTGGACGAGAGCGTGATCCGCTCCGACCCCAACCGCACCATCATCCCCGGCATGAAGGTGGATGCGGTATGCCATGTGCCGTATTGCGCGCACCCCTCCTATACCCAGGGCTATTACGACCGCGATAATCCGTTTTATCTGGAATGGGACAAGATCTCAGCCTCACCCGAAAGTGTGAAGCACTGGCTCGAAGAATGGGTGTATGCTGTTCAAGACCGCGCCGCCTATTGGGCCAAGTTGGGCGCCGAGACCCATGCCCGCTTGCAAGTAAAGCCCAAGTGGAGCCAGCCCGTGAACTATGGTGAGTTTTAGCCGATAGCCAATGGCGGATAGCAAATGGCAGATGATTATGCTATTAGCTATCCGCCATGCGCCGCCGGAGGCCAATATGCTCGAACAAATCAACCTCGATCAAGCCCTTTCCAAAATTGACTACAAACGCCGCCTGCCCCAATTGCAGGCCCGCCTGTACGATCTCGAACATATTTTGTTCAACGAGCGCATCCCAACCATTGTGGTGTTCGAGGGCTGGGCGGCGGCGGGCAAAGGCTCGGCCATCAGCACCCTCGCCGAGCGCATGGATCCGCGCGGGTTCCGGGTCGTCCCCATTTCGCCGCCCCGCACCGCCGAGACCCGCTTCCCGTGGCTCCAGCGCTTCTGGCTCAAAATCCCCGCGCAGGGGCAGATGGTGGTCTTCGATACTTCGTGGTATCGGCGCGTGCTGATTGACCGCATCAACAAAAACGTGAGCAAACGCGAATATCAGGATGCGTATGAAGATATCCGCGATTTCGAGCGCCACCTGGCCGACGACGGCACCTTTGTGCTGAAGTTCTGGTTGCACATCAGCGAAAAGGATCAACGCCAGCGCTTTAAGAAATTGCTCAAGGATCAACTGACGGCCTGGCAGGTGACGGACGAGGATGACGCTCAGCATAAGAACTACAAAAAATATCTGGTGGCGGTGGAGGAAATGCTGGCGCGCACCGAAGCCCCGCATGCTCCGTGGATCATCGTCGAAGCCACCGACCGGTATTTCACGCGCATCAAAATTTTAGAAACGCTCATCAGCGCGCTGGAACGGCGGCTCGGCGATAAAGCCCCGCCCCGCCCGCCCGAACCCAAAGCCAAAGCCACGCTCCGCGCCAGCGCCCGTTCCGCCAAGAAGGAGGCCGTCCATGCTGGAGCAAATTAACCTCAACGTGAAATTGTCGCGCCCCGAATACGACAAACAACTCACGCCCCTGCAAAACCAATTACACCTGCTCGGTTATCAGGTGTACGAACAGAAACGCCCGGTCTTGATGGTCTTCGAAGGCTGGGATGCGGCGGGCAAAGGTGGCGCGATTAAACGCCTGACCGAGAAACTGGACCCGCGCGGTTACGTGGTCTGGCCCATCGCCGCGCCCTCGGGCGACGACAAAGTGCGGCACTACCTCTACCGCTTCTGGCGGCGGCTCCCCGAGCAGGGGCAGATCGCCCTCTTTGACCGCTCATGGTACGGGCGCGTGCTGGTCGAGCGGGTCGAGGGCTATTGCCCCGAAGCCGCCTGGACGCGGGCCTATAGTGAAATCAACCAGTTCGAGCGCGAACTGGTGGACTTCGGCACCATCGTGTTCAAGTTCTGGATGCAGATTAGCCAGGTCGAACAATTGCGCCGCTTCAAAGAACGCGAACGCACCGACTACAAGCAGTGGAAGCTCACTGAAGAAGACTGGCGTAACCGGGGCAAGTGGAGCGACTACGAGCGCGCGGTCGAAGATATGTTGCTCAAGACCAGCACCCACATCGCCCCGTGGACGGTCGTCGAGGCCAATGATAAATATCACGCCCGCATCAAAGTGCTGAAGACCGTCGTGGCCAAACTGAAACTTGAACTAAAAACTTAAGCGGCTAGCCGATAGCGTATGGCTGCCAGGCATGGCAGGTTGCCAGCCATCAGTCGGCTACTATCTGCCCTCAGCTATCCCCTATCGGCTATCCGCTAGATGCCCATCGCTTTCACCGACTTCGGCGGCCACGGCCCGCCTCTGCACCTCGCGCACGCCAACGGCTTTCCCCCTGCCACCTACGCGCCGCTCATCCACACCCTCACGCCCCACTACCAGGTGCTGGCGATGAACACCCGGCCGCTCTGGCCGAACCACGCGCCCAATGGGCTCACCTCGTGGGAACCGCTGGCCGACGATTTTTTGCGTTTCATCGAGGAACAAGAACTGACCGATCTCGTCGGCGTGGGCCACTCGCTGGGGGCCATCACCACCCTGCTCGCCGCCCTGCGCCGCCCCGAATTATTTCGCGCCATTATCCTGCTCGATCCGGTGCTCCTCTCGCCCCTCATCTCCACCATGTGGGGCCTCGCCAAACACGCGGGCTGGGAACACAACCTGCATCCGCTGGTGGGATCAACCCAACGGCGGCGACGGGTATTCCCCAGCGTGGCCGTGATGTTCGAACGCTATCGCCGCGCCCCAGTTTTCCGCCGCCTGACCGACCCCGCCCTGCGGGCCTACGTGGAGGCCCTGGCGCGCCCCCGCTCCGACGGGCAAGTTGAGTTAAATTACTCACCCGAATGGGAAGTCAAAATCTACGTGACCGCCCCGCACGATCTATGGACGCGCCTGCCCCATCTCCGCGTGCCTTTGCTGGTCGTGTGGGGGAGCGAGTCCGACACCTTCTTTCCCGCCGCCGTGCGCGCGCTGAAAAAAGCCCACCCACGCGCCCATTACCAGCGGGTGGCAGACGCGGGGCACCTTGTGCCGCTGGAAAAGCCGGAGGCGGTGGGCACAACTATTCGGCAATTTCTGAGTACAATGCCAGCCAGACTGGTGCCATAACCATCCCAGTAATTCATTACCCTCTCGAGAAACCCCATGACTTACTCCTCCGCTGAACTCATGACCATCAACGCCGCCCGCCTCTTGCGCGACGGCGATGTGGTGTTTGTGGGTGTGGGTCTGCCCAACCTGGCCTGCAATCTGGCGCGCCGCACTCACGCGCCGAATATCACCATGATTTACGAAGCCGGGGTGGTGGGCGCGCAACCCGCGCGGTTGCCGCTTTCCATTGGCGACCCCACGCTGGTGTCGGGCGCGGCGAGCGTGTGCTCGATGTATGAAATCTTCGCCTTCTATTTGCAACGCGGGCTGATTGATGTGGGCTTCCTCGGCGGGGCGCAGATTGACCGCTTTGGCAATGTGAACGCGACGGTCATCGGCGATTACGCCCACCCCAAGGTGCGGCTCCCCGGCTCGGGTGGGAGCGCGGAGATTGCGGCGTGGGCCAATCGCACGTATCTGCTCACCCCACACCAGAAACGCCGCTTCCCCGAAAAATGCGATTTCGTCACGGGCGCGGGGTTCCTCACGGGCGGCGATTCCCGCCGGGTTAGCGGAGTCCGGGGGGGCGGGCCACAAACCGTGGTCACCGACATCGGCCTGCTCGAGCCCGACGCGGCAGGCGAACTCACGTTGGTCGCCTTACATCCCGATCAGACCAGCGAGAAAGCCAAAGCCAACACGGGTTGGAATTTGAAAGTGGCCGCCGAGGTGCGCCAGACTCCGCCGCCAACCGCCGAAGAGTTGCGGTTGTTGCGCGACGAGCTTGACCCACAGGGAATTTATCTCAAGGGTGGCGCGTGAATTTCAAAAACGCGGAATTCTCGTAGAACTCCGCGTTTTATATAGCAACCCGCTGGGGCACACCGCGTAAAGTATAGTGCGCGTTCATTTCGGGAGGTTCATCCATGCAAAACCCTGTTCGTCGTCCTAGTTTGGTTTGGCCTTTGGTGCTCATCGGTTTGGGAACGGTCTGGCTCCTGCAAAATGTGGGCATCCTGCCCGCCGGGGCCTGGCTGGCGTTGGCGCAGTTGTGGCCGGTGCTATTAATCGTGTTGGGGTTGGATATGCTCGTCGGGCGGCGCTCCACCGCTGGGGCAGTGCTGGTTGTCGTGGTCAGCGCACTGGTCGTCGCGGGGGCGCTGACCTGGGCCTCGGTGCAAGCCAATCGGTTACCAGCGGGGGGCGCGCAAGCCATCGGCGCCAACATCCGGGGCGCGGAGCAAGTCACGGTCAAACTAAATTTTGATGTCGGCCATTTGAGCGTGAAAGCCCTGGGGCCTTCGGATAACTTGATGGAGGGGCAAGTGGTCAAAGGCCCCGGCGAAACCGTGGACCAAAGTTATACCGTCACCGCCGGTTCCGGCGAACTCCAGCTTACCCAAAAACGCCCACCTCTCTTCACCCCGTTTCTTATGGGCCAAACCTCGCAAAGCCAATGGGAGGTGCAACTCTCGGCGAAGATACCCCTGACGCTGGCGGTGCAGACAGGAGTCGGTGAAGCCGAGTTGGATTTAGCGGGTTTGAACTTACACGCCCTGAATTTGGACACGGGCGTCGGCCAAACCACCGTCGCTTTTCCCGCGACCGGGCGGGTGACGGCGAACATCAAAGGCGGCATCGGTGGCCTGACCCTGATCCTCCCCGCCGAGATGCCCACCCGCATTCAGGTGCAAACGGGCATTAGCAATGTGCAAATGCCTTCCCGGTTTATCCGTAACGGGGAGGCATATGCCACCGCCGGTTTCTCGGCGACCGGCGATTACTTGGACATTAATGTGACCGCTGGCATCGGGCAGGTGGTCGTGAAATAAGCGGCCCTTAATCCAGTCGCCTAAAACCTCCCGTCGAGCGCCAACCGACGGGAGGTTTTATTTTTCCCATTTCACATTTTGAGCCAAGCGTTGTTATATTAGATAGCGTATGACAACTTTTGAGACATTAGTCGAAAAACATCAACCGGAATTGCTGGCTTACTTGCGCCGCATGGTGGGCGATGCCCATGATGCCGAGGATATTTGTCAGGAGGCGTTGCTCCGCGCCTACCGGGCGTATGGACGCTTGCCAATCGAGGCCAACCACCGGGCGTGGTTGTATAAGATTGCGACCAACACGGCCTTCAACTGGCTGAAGAAACACAAGCGAGAAAGTGAGCGCACCGTGGAACTGGATTTGGAAACCCTCGCGGCGGATGCCGCGCCCGAGCAACGCGACGACCTGCGGGTGGTGGCGCACGCCCTGCGGACTCTGCCCCCCAAACAGCGCGCCGCCCTCATGCAACGGCAGTTTCAGGGGCTGGAATACGCCGAGATTGCCCAGACGCTCGGCTGTAGTGAAACGGCGGCGCGGGCGAATGTGTATCAGGCGCTCAAGAAATTGCGCGCGGCGTTGACGGAGGTTTAAGCCATGACCAAACACACCGACGAACTCATTGCCCTGGTGCTGGGTGAAGCCAAACCCAGCCCGGAACTCAAGCGCTGGCTGGCCACCCCGGCAGGTCAACGCGAATTCAAAGCATATCAGCGCGCCGTGGGCGCGCTAAACCAACTCCATGGAGAAATCAAAATGACCGAGAGCCAACCGACCGTGTATTACGCGGCGCTTAGCACACCGATTGGAAAAGTTTTTATCGGCGCGACCCCGGACGGGCTGGTGTGCCTGTCATTCGCGCGCACCGAACATGATTTTGTGGAAGAACTCAGCGCGCAAGTTCCGGGCCGCTTGGCCAAATCGACGGAGAAGATGGCCGCGATTGCCGGGCAATTGAACGATTATTTCGCCGGGCGGCGGCGTGTTTTTGACCTGCCGCTCGATTGGCGGCTGACCACGCCCTTCCAGCGCGAGGTATTGCGGGCCACGTTGCAGATTCCCGCCGGGCAGACGCTCACCTATCGGGACATCGCTCAACGCATCGGGAAACCCAAGGCCGCGCGGGCGGTGGGGCAAGCGCTGGGGCGCAATCCCATTCCCATCGTCATTCCCTGTCATCGGGTGCTCGGCTCCGACGGGTCACTGCACGGCTATTCGGGCGGGCGCGGCATTGCCACCAAAGCCCAATTGCTCCAATTGGAAGGGGCGGCGTGGGCGGCTTAAGCGAAGTCTTTACTAATTATATTAGGCTGTAGTGAAAATATACGAATAATATATTGACACATGGCGATTTATTCCGTATAATAGTAGTCAATCAGGAGCAATCCCCATGACCGCTCATCGTTATCCCAAGTTCAACGAACATCCCATGAATATCCCGACCACGCTCAGTGCGTTTGGCAAAACCCCGCTGGGTGAACTGGTCTGGGTCGCCATTCCGGCCATTGCGCTAATTTTGGTGTGGCTGTTGAAGTAAGATGCCATCCGCGCTCGACGACACCGATCTGAAAATTTTAGATTTACTGCAACGCGATGCGCGCTTGACGAACAGCGCCATTGCCGAGGGGGTGGGGCTGACCGCGCCCTCGGTGTTTGAACGCATTCGTAAACTCGAACAGCGCGGCGCGATTCGCGGCTATCGGGTGGACGTGGACCCGGTGTTGGTGGGCAAGTCCCTGACGGCCATCATCCGGCTCACCGCCGCGTATGATGAGCGCTACGAAGCCGGGGTGAAGGCGGTCAGCCGCGACCCGGATGTGTTGGAACTCTATAATGTGGCGGGCGAAGATTGCTTCGTGATCAAAACCCGCGTCCGCGCCCCGGAAGATTTGGAAGCCCTGCTCAACCGCATTCGCACCCATCTCACCGTCCAGCGCAGTGTGACCATGATTGTGTTGTCGGCGCTCAAAGAAAACGGCGCGCTAAATTTGCTTAACTCTGGGGCGCCCCCCGCCAAAGCCAGAAACGGCGCGCGGGCTAAAGCCAACCCATAAGCGTTACCTCCCGCCGCTCGACCGGGTCCTGGCGATTCGGTCGGGCGGTATTTTTTTGCCCAAACTCAATAAGCGGGCCTAACACAGGAGATCACCATGAAACTCAAAGAATGGGGCGCGTTTGCCCTGCTCGGTTTGGTGTGGGGCTCGTCGTTCTTATGGATTAAAGTGGCGGTGCAGGAGGTCGGGCCGTTCACGTTAGTCACCTTCCGCTTATTGTTCGGACTGCTGGGAATGCTGGGGATTCTGGCGGTGAAAAGATTGCCGTTCCCACGCGACCCCAAGGTGTTGCTGGCCTTTCTCTTCATGGGCGCGTTTAACACCGCCCTGCCCTTCACCCTCATCTCGTGGGGCGAGACCCAAATTGATTCGGGCCTGGCCTCTATTCTCAATGGCACGGTACCGCTCTTTACCATCATCATTGCGCATTTCTGGTTGCACGACGAAAAAATCACCCTGCCCCGCCTGGGCGGACTAATCGTCGGGTTTATCGGCGTGGTGGTGCTGGTCAGCCGCGATTTCAGCCCGGAGGGATTAACCGGCAACATTTGGGGCCAACTGGCGGTGATTGCCGCCTCCATCTCCTACGCCACCGCCATCACCTTCTCGCGCAAGTATTTGCGCAACCAACCGCCGGTCATGCAGTCCTTCATGATCCTACTGGTGGCCGACGCCATGATGTGGCTCATCACCCCGGCGACCGAAGGCGTGACGCTCGCGCAGTTGCCCCTGACCTGGTTCGCCATTGTCTGGCTCGGCTTGCTCGGTTCGTGCCTGGCTTACCTGCTCTTCTTTTATCTTATCAATGCGTGGGGCCCGACCCGCGCCTCGCTCGTGACATACGTCTTCCCGGTCATCGGGCTTATTCTGGGCATCCTCTTCCTCGGCGAACACCCCGACTGGCACTTGTTGGTGGGATCGGCCTTGGTGGTCGGCGGCATCGTGGTCGTGAACATCAAGCAATTCCTGCCGATGATTCAAGCCTTGCGCCCGGCTACGGCGGATTAATCACTCACCTTACGCAACCAAGCGCGTTTTAGGATTGTCACTCCGAGTAATCCATACGGCGGGCCGATTGCCTTGCGGCAGAAACATAGTCGCTGTGCGGTTTTGGGTGTCAGACTCCAGCTAATCCGCTCCCACGCGGGGATGCAGCCCCGGCGCGTTTGGCGGTATCCCGCGCGGGATGCCGGGGATGCGCGGGCGCGGATTAGTTTTGAATCTCAGCCTTACCAGCGCGCGAAACGTGACCAGCCCGATCTGCTTGATATCGGTTGGGCTTGTCGCCCGACAACCGGATGCAACAAAAACGGAGGTTTAAGTTTTTGAGTAGCCGCATAAAGACGCAGCGAGGAGTCTCTACGCTCAGAATGACAGTGCGTAATGTGAGTTAATCAATCAGGTGACTATCACTTCGGCGTTTAGGCGGCGAGATTAAACAAGCCATCCATTGCCGAAAAGTGACAGTCACCTTGAGCCGTCAATCCTCTAATCTCTAACAATCTCCGCCCCCTCTGACGCCTGACACACATAAATTTCCGGCGTCTTCCCAATGGCTTTTTCATAAGTTACCGCAAGTTCCCGCTTAAAATTCTCGGCGGCCTCCGTCGCCACCACATTCACCGTGCACCCGCCAAAGCCCGCGCCGGTGAGCCGCGCGCCATAACACCCCTCCAATTTTTGCGCGGCCTCGGCCATCACATTTAATTCTGGGCACGACACTTCATATAAATCGCGCAGACTCGCGTGACAGTCGTTCATGTATGCGCCGAAATCGGCGAGGCGGTTGGCGCGCAAGGCGGCCACCCCGTGATGAATCCGCGCGCATTCCTCGACCACATGCCGCGCGCGTTTTTGCACAATGGACGAGAGCAACGAAGCGTGCCGATTGAAATCCTCCATGGTTACATCGCGCAAAGCGGTAATGCCCGGCAACACGCCCGCGAGAATTTGCACCGCTTCCTCACAATGCGCGCGCCGCAGATTGTATTCACTCTTGCCCAGTTCGCGCCGCACCATTGTATCGGCCACGATGATGGACACCCCGGCCGGCAGGGGGACGGGTTCCCACGCGTGGGTGCGGCAATCCATCAGGAGCGCGTGTCCCGCGCGGCCGCAGACCGACGCGAATTGATCCATCAAGCCCGAGTTCACACCCACGTATTGATTTTCCGCGCGCTGACAGGCCACCGCTAAATCCATCGGGGCGAGCGTCCACCCGCCGAGGTGTTGCCACGCCGTCGCAAAAACCACTTCGACCGCGGCGGAAGAGCTTAAACCCGCGCCGCGCGGCACATCCGAAGTTAATACTGCGTCCATGCCTTTAAGTGCGAGACCGCATTCCGCGAGGGACCACCCCACCCCGGCGGGATAGCGCACCCACGCGGGGAGCGGCTTCCCCGTCACATCGGTTTTCGTCGCCAAGTCGGTCACCCGAAAGGCCGCGGCCTCATTCAAATCCATGGCCGCCACCGAGACCAACGAGCTGGCGCACTCGCCCACCGCCACATACGCGGCGCGGTCAATCGCGGCGGGCAGAACCCAGCCATCGTTGTAATCCACGTGTTCGCCGAGCAGATTCACCCGCCCCGGCGCGCGGGCGATGAAGGCGGGTGAGGCGTAATAGCTTTTTTGGAAGTGGGAGGTGAGTTGATTGAGAATGTCGCTCATGGTGATGTATCAATCGGTGGCTAAGAATAGAACCGCAGATTTTGCGGATGTGCGCGGAGGTAGTGGTCACAAAGTAAGTGATGGTGCGCTAGACCTGTCAGGTGGGCGCATTCGGCACTCGAAAAAAACAGCGTTTTGCGGCGCCCACCTGACAGGTCTTTCAAATTCATCCCTTACAAAGTTACCACTACCCGCGCGGATTGGTTGGCCTCGGGAAAAATCCGCGTTATCTGCGAAATCTGCGGTTAAAGTTTCAATCCAATAATATCCCCACGTCGGCCAGCGCCTCGCGGAGTTTATCTAAATGCTCGCGGCGCACTTCCACTGCTTCGGGGCCGAGGGTTTCGCCGAGGTAGCGTTGAATGCTCGGGGTGCGGCGCAAGGTGGCGAGCAGATCACGGTTTTTGAGTTTAAGCACCAGTGTGTCTTTGACGGTGACCTCCACGCCCGCGCGCTCCCACCGATGAAGCGCGCCCACCAACGTGGGTGGCACGCCATCCTCGCCTACCGATTTTTGCAGAAAGCCGAGAATGTGACTCACCCGAATGCCCTGTTTAGCCGCGCGCGTCAATGAGGTGGGGGTCAACCGATAAAAATAATTGGCTTCAGGAAGAGGGGCCGTCTGCGGTTCAAGCGGCAACCAGTGTGTGACCCGCGCCACTTGAAACCGGTCGTAGCGGCTAACCGCCGCCGGGACGCGAATGTAACCATTGGGTTGAATGTGAAAGGTGGGGGCCACATCACTTTCGGCGACGGGCCACGGGGCGAGACCAAAGAAGGCGGCGGCATAGGGCGTGAGGCGGAAGGCAACCCCCACCCCAGCCCTCCCCCGTTCGCTAAAAACGCGAACAGGGGAGGGTGACTCCCCTTCCCCTGTCGGTGAATTTTCCGACGAGGGAAGGGGTCGGGGGATGGGGGTTGCTAGTTCCACCAACCCCAGCCAATACAATGGTTTTTCAATCAGCCAGCGCACGAGCGCGCCATCCACACGGTCCCAGTTTTCAAAGCCGCGCAGGTAGGCTTGCGTGGCGGCGTCGCGGATGTACCACGCGTCATAGTCGCCGGGGCGGCGTTGGAAGTCGGGTTGCTGGTCGTGCACGGCGGCCACAAAGGCCTCCAGCGACCACCATTCGCTGGCTGGCACCTGTTGGAGCAGGGCCAGGATGCTCTGCCGCGCGGTGTAGGGGTCATTACTCCACGCCTTGCCCTCGAAGATGAGGCCGGGCAAATGGAGCAGATCGTTCCATTCGCGCGAGTCGCGCCAAGCTGGCGCGAGTATTGCAACTTGTTCGGGACGGGAGGCTTCGAGGAACGGGCGTGCTTTGGCCGGGTCGAGTTTGAGCGGCGAACCGCTGACCAGGCCGAGATGAATGGCGAGGTGTAGCCAGAGATCGAGCGCTTCGGGTAAACGCAAAAAGCGCCCGAGGGTCTCACGGTGCTTGCGCGGGAAGTGCGCGCCTTCGAGCCGCACCACGGCGATTTGCAAATAGGCGAGGAGTGTGGCGAGGTCGTCGGGGGCCGCATCGAGCGCGGAAGCAAAAGCGGCCGGGGGCGCGAAGGCGTGGCCGAGGGGCGACCCGGCGAGGGGTGGCCGAATCCCGGGGGGCACAAGTTTGAGCAAATCGTCGGGGATGAAGATGAATTCCTGCGGGCCGCCGCCCTCGTCGAAGAAGGCGCGCCCAATCAGGCCGCGATACCACAGCCATTCCGCGGCGGAGGGAGCGTTATCCCAGGGTTGTTCGCGGTCACGGCGGGTGGCGCCCATGACGCGGAGTTCGCCATATTTGCGCGTGAAGGTGGCGAGGGCCAGATGTTGTCCGGTGAGCGCGGCGAAGGCGGCGCGCGGCGCGGGCGGCAGGCTTTCGATAATTTCGGCGACCAGCGCCGGGTCGAGGAGTTTGGTGGTGAGTTCGTCGGCGGCTTCGCGTTGGTTGGGCGCGGTGAGCGTCACGCCCCAATACGCGGCAATGATGCGGAGCAGGCCGAGGTCGTAATCGCGCAGGACGCGCTGGAGCGCAGGCATGAAGTTACACGCAGGCTCTTACACGATGAGTTGGATCGCGCCGGGCATGAGTTGGATTTCAACATGCCGCACTTCGGCTTCGTAGGGCGCGAAGAGTTCGCCATCCAGGTGGATGGGCAAGGCCCGGTCACTATCAATGACCAGGCGCGTGGTCTTAATTAATTTCACTTCCTTCTCCCGCAGGTGCGTGCCGTTCATCACCGTGGGAATCAGTTGCAGGATCCGCAGTTTGGAGACTGGCCGGATGTAAACGCATTCGACAATGCCGTCATCCACTTTGGAACCAGGGGTGGTGTTAAAGCCGCCGCCCTCGCGCGGGCCATTGCCGATGGTGAACATGAGGATGGGTTGATCCAGTGTGCCGCCATCATAGGTAATTTTGAGATGCGGCGCGTCGAAGTGATTAGCGACGGTCATGAGCGTGGCGGTCAGGTACATGATAAACCCATACAAGCCGGTGATTTTACGGCTCTGGATGTTGATGGCCCCATCGAAGCCAATGCCCGCCGTGTTATTGAAATATTCCATGCGGCCCGCGCCATCCCGCATGAGAAGCACATCCACGGCTTTGGGCGCGCCGGTAAAGATGCGGCGGATGGCCGCCTGCGAATCGCTCTGGATGCCGGCGGCGTGCGCGAAATCGTTGCCCGAGCCGATGGGCACGATGCCCAGGCGCGGGCGCTGGAGCGCGTCAATTTTCATCAGGCCATTAATTACTTCATGCACGGTGCCATCCCCGCCGAGCGCCACGACGGTTTTATAGCCTTTGATCCCGGCTTCGGCGGCCAGTTGGGTGGCGTGCGCCGGGTATTCGGTGCCGGCCCAGTCGGCCCCGCCCATCTCTTCGATGATGGCGCGCAAGTCGGAAGCTTTTTGGCCGGAGCGGCCCCGGTCGGAATTGGGATTGAAGATGAGGAGAGTGGTGTGCATAAAATCTCGCGGTTAACTTCAAACCACAAACGCTCAACTCCCAATTGGAGTTTTGAGTTTTGAAATTTGAAGTTCAGAGTTGCTCTAATGTACCTCCAAACCGTTTTGAGACCAAATTCGCTTGACCCTGAGACTCGGCGGCAATATAATCCGCCACTTGAGAGTTGGCTGTTTCCCTGCGGGGGCGCTTGCTGGCCCCCCACTAACTGGGCGGGTTTTACGCGTATCCGCCTCTGATTAGCGATTGGGAATGCGAGTCTCTCTGTGCTATACTCGCGGCGATTCAAACCAAAGTTGCGCGCCCGCCAGAAAATCGGCGGGCCAGTTGATGCTCATGCCCATTGATCGTCTCACTTCATTTGTGACCCGCCTGCGCGCCTGGGGTCTGCACGGTTTCGCCGCCTCGCTCGTCGAGGCCACGGGACCCTTGGCCTTGCTTGGGGCCCAGACGCTCTACGCCGCCGGGCCGATGCTCGCCCCGTGGGTGCCCGACGATGAAGTGATCACTTGGGCGCGCTGGCTGGAAGATCCACTGACTCTGCCGCAACTCGCCGCGCGCCTGAATCAGGAGGCCGACGAATGAACCTTCCCGGGCTCAGTTTCATCCTGCTTTTCGCCGGGCTCATTTTGGTGTTCACTTTTCTGGGGCGTCGCAAAGGCGCCCGGCCCGTGGTGTTCCGCCCGCTCGAAGCCCTGCAAAGCTTGCCCATCACCGTGGGGCGGGCCGTCGAAACCGGCAAACGCCTGCACATTTCCATAGGCTCTGGTTCGGTCGGCCAAACCGATACCGCCGCCGCCTTGGTTGGTCTGACTGTATTGGATCAAATTTCCGAAGTGACGGTCATTAGTGATAAACCGCCGGTGGTGACCACTGGCGACGGCGTGGTGATGCTCCTAGCGCAGGACACCCTGCAACATGTTTATGCGCGCCAAAATGCCGCCGACCGTTACGACCCCACCTCGGCGCGCGTTGCGGGCCTGTCGCCGACTTCGTTCAGCGCGGCCACCAGCACCATGGTCACCGATGACGCCCTGGCCGGCACCGTCCTCATCGGCTCGGTTGGCCCGGAGATCATCTTGCTGACCGAGGCGGGTAGCCGCGCGGGCGTCACTACCCTCGCCGGGTCGGATGACCCCGCCGCGCAAGCCGTGCTCTTCGCCACCGCCGACGCCCCCCTCATCGGCGAAGATCTCTTCGCCAGTGGCGCTTACATCGGGCGCAACCCGGCGCATGTGGCCAGCTTGCGCGCGCAGGATATTTTGCGCCTCATCATTGGAGCGGCCATTATGCTTGGTGTGCTCGCCAAGACCGCCGGAATATTCTAGTGAAGATTCGTCTCGGCAACGTCCTACTCACCGCCATCGCCGCCAGCGTGGGGTTGATCACCCTACTCGGGTATTTCATCAATCTCCCCATCCTGCTGGCGATGCGGTTGCAATTTGTGGCGTGGGCGGCCATGCTGGCGGCTGTGGCCGTTTGCATTGGCGCACTCAACCTTACCCAAGTGCATCTCAAAAAAATGATCACCGGCGCGCCCGGCTGGTTCAACAGCGCCTTCCTGGTGCTCACCCTCATCATCACCCTCGGCGTGGGCATCGGCGCGCCCTTCGCGGGCTGGGGGCGTGGCCCAACCAACACCGCCAACACATTCATCTTTCAGGCGGTGCAATCGGCGGTGGGCACCGCGCTGGGTGGCCTGCTGTTCTTCTTTCTGGTCTTCGCGGGCTATCGGCTCCTGCGCCGCCGTTTCTCAGTAATGCTCATCACCTTCCTCATCGTCGCCGTCCTCACCCTGCTCGGCCTCGCCCCGCTCCCGGCGGGCGTGCCCGATTTCGGCTTGCGCGATATCCGCCTGTGGCTCACCCAAGTCCCGGCGGTCGCTGGCGCGCGCGGCCTCTTGTTGGGTGTGGCACTGGGCGTCATCGCTACCGGTCTCCGCGTTTTACTGGCGGTAGACCGGCCCTATGGTGAATAAGCATGGCCGATATGCGTTGCCCGGCCTGCGGCAAACCCAACCCCGACACCCTGGAAGTCTGCCAGTTTTGCGAGGCGCGCCTCAAACCCGTGGTCGGCCTCTCCCCCGATTCCACCCCCGGCCCCGACGAGCGCGATGACGCCATCCGGTGTCAGGCGTGTGGCCGTGACAACCCGGTGGACGCCTCCTTCTGCCAATACTGCGATTCCCCGCTCATGCCCCAAAGCTTCGACGGGGGCTCCGGCGAACCCGCCGGGCTGGATTGGATGAACAGCCTCTCCGCGCCCCCCAAAGAAGAACCCGATTGGAAATGGGGCGGCGCCGAAACCGCCGCCGCGGACGACAACAACCAATGGGCCCAATCCTTCAACACCGATTTCGGGCAAGCCGCCGCTGAACCCGCCACCGAAGTTCCCGACTGGATGAAAGACATTGGCGCCGACGCGCCCGGCGCGATTGCCACCCCCGCCGCCGAAGTTCCCGATTGGATGAAATCTTTCGATGGCGAGGCTCCCGGCCCGGCGCAACCCGCCGCGCCCGCGCCCGATTTCGGCGCCCCCGCCGAAGTGGGTACCCCCGACTGGATGAGCGCTCCCGCCGAACCCGAACCCGCCGGGAACGCCACCATCCCCGACTGGATGAGCGCCCCCGACCAAGCCGCTGAACCCGCGCCTGATTTTTCTGCCCCCGCCTCTGCCGCTGAAACCCCCGACTGGATGAGCGCCCTTGGCGGCACCCCCGCCCAACCGGAAGCCGCGCCCGACTTCGGCGCATCCGCCGCCGAAACTCCCGACTGGATGAGCGCCCTCGGTGGCACGCCTGCCCAACCCGAACCCGCGCCCGACTTCGGCGCATCTGCCGCCGAAACTCCCGATTGGATGAGCGCCCTCGGTGGCACGCCTGCCCAACCCGATGCCGCACCCGATTTCGGCGCATCTGCCGCTGAACCCCCCGACTGGATGAGCGCCCTCGGCGGCACCC
>CAYUFY010000031.1:17931-26695 GCA_964443795.1 uncultured Anaerolineales bacterium
CAGCCCAACCCGAACCCGCGCCCGATTTCGGCGCATCCGCCGCCGAAACTCCCGACTGGATGAGCGCCCTCGGTGGCACCCCAGCCCAACCCGAACCCGCGCCCGATTTCGGCGCATCCGCCGCCGAAACTCCCGATTGGATGAGTTCTATCGGCGGCACTCCCACCCAACCCGAACCCGATTTCGTCGCACCCGCCACCGAAACGCCCGATTGGATGAGCGGCTTTGGCGGCACGCCCACCCAACCCGAACCCGCGCCAGATTTTGGCGCGCCCGCCGCCGACTCAGGCATGCCCGACTGGATGAGCGGCATAGGCGCGTCGGAAGTTCCATCTTTTGAAGCGCCCGCCGCCCCACTGGCCGCCAGCGAAACCCCCGACTGGCTGGCCTCCATGGGCGTCGCGGCTCCCGCCGAACCCGAGCCAGCCTTCGGAGTAGCCGAACCCGACTGGATGAGCGGCTTGGGTGGCACCGAATCGGCAAGCCCGGCCATCTCACCCTTTGGCGATATCCCAGCGGAAGCCGCCTCCGCCGACATGCCCGATTGGTTGGCCTCCATGAAGCCCGGTGAGGTCAACATCTCGTCAGCCCCGGTCGAGGCCCACCCCTTTGGCGCCGCTGGCGCATTTGGCGAAGAGCCAGCGCCCGAGATGGACCCGGCCATGCCCGCTATGGCGGCTGGCCTCGCCGCCGGGGAACTGCCGACTTGGATGAAATCCATGCGGCCCACCGACACGCCGCTCTCCCAGGTCGCGCCCGAAGTGGATAACTACCAAGAAAAGCTGGGCATCCTCGCCGGGATGCGCGGCGTTTTGCAAGCCGAGCCGACCATCGCCCAACCGCGCCGGAGCGCCACCGAAGCGCAGAAACTATTGGTGGATGAGTCGGAGGCCTCGCAAGCCACGCTGATCGCCACGATTTTGCAGGAAGAATCCGAAGAGACCCGCCCGGCCTCCAAGCGCAAGTTGCAAATCTCTTTGCCGGTCGAGCGCTGGCTGGTTTTCGCGGTGCTGGCGGTGGCGGTCATTGTGCCGTGGTTTTTCATGGTGGGCTTCTTCCCGGTGCCCACCACCATCGGGCGTGAAACCGAAGCCACCTTCACGCAGATTAATCAATTGGCCAACGCCAAACCGGTGTTGGTGGCGTTTGATTATGACCCTGCCCAACGCGGTGAACTTGACCCCGCGGCCAGCGCGCTGGTGGGGCACCTCATGCGCCGGGGCGTAACCATTGTGAGCATGAGCACGCTCCCCGCCGGGGCCGGCATCGCGCAAGACCTGCTGGGCCGGCTCACCGCCGATCTCAAAAATCAATATGGAGTGTCGTACACCTACGGCACCAACTACATCAACTTGGGCTATCTACCCGGTGGGCCAGTAGGTTTGGCGCTCTTTGCGGCCAACCCGCGCGCGGTGTTCGCTAATGATTTCACGGGCGGGTTAAATGTCTGGGATGCGGTTAGCGCGCCGGGCATGTTCACCATCAACCGCTTCAGCGATTTTGGCGCGCTGGTCTTGCTCAGCACGTCGCCCGAATCGGCCCGCGTCTGGATCGAGCAATTACAGAGCCAGGCGGCGGATATGCCGGTGTTCATGGCGGTGAGCGCGGGCGCAGAGCCGCTCGTCCGCCCGTATTATGAGTCCGGGCAAATCAAGGGCTTGCTGACTGGCCTGATTAGTACGGCGCAATATGAACAACGCGCGGGCGTGCCGGGCGCGGCCACCGAGCGGTGGGATGCCCTGGGGGGTGGATTACTCGCCGCTGTCGTCCTGCTCGTGATGGGCAATCTGGTCAGCGGGGTATTGAGTCTGCTCCGCAACCGCAAGCGATAACCATGCCAGCCAATCTTCTCCAAAGTTTGCCCGATCTTGTGGCCTTTATCCTGACCCTGATGGTGTTCAGTTATTTAATTGGCGACAATCCCTTCTACCGACTGGCCGTTCATCTTTTTGTCGGCGCGACGGCGGGTTATGCCGTGTTGGTCGCCTGGTACAACGTCATCTACCCGCAAATGCTGGCCCCCATCCTCGCGGGCGTCAGTCAAGGAAGCGCCATCTTGCTGGCGCTCCCCACCCTGCTCCCGGCAGTTTTTGGATTGATGTTGTGCCTGTTCCTCCTGCTCAAAATTTCCCCCGCCACCACCCGCCTGGGGAGTGTAGCCACCGCGTTTTTGGTGGGGGTCGGTAGTGCGGTGGCGGTGGGTGGCGCGGTGACTGGCACGCTCTTCCCGCAAGTCAGCGCCGCCTCCATTTCGCTGATCAGCCCAACCGGAAGCCCGGAAGGTCTGGTCAGCAATCTGGTGCTAATCATCGGCACCCTCGCCACGTTTGGCTTCTTTTACTATGGCACGCAGACCAAACCCGGTCGCATCCCCGAGCGGCATCCATTGGCCAAGCCGGTCGCGCGAGTTGGGGAAATCTTTATCGGCGCGGCGTTTGGCGCCATGTATGCCGGCGCGCTGGTCGCCAGTCTGGCGCTGTTCACCGACCGAGTGGCCGCGTTGTGGAAAGTCATTGAACTATTCATGGGCGGGTGAGTAACGCATGGCTGATTATTCGACCGATACCATTCTCGCTCTGGATTTTGGCACCGCGACCACGCGCGCGGCCTTGTTTGACGTGGTGGAAGGGATGTATCGCTTTGTGGCCTGCGGGGAAGCCCCCAGTAGCGCCGAGCCGCCTTACCGCGATATCTCGGAGGGCCTGCATCACGCGGTGCTGGAATTGCAAACTATCAGCGGGCGAAATATTCTCAACGACAGCGCGCAAATCATCATGCCCGCCACGCCCGATGGGGTGGGCGTGGATGCGGTGACAGTCACCTCCAGTGTCGGCCCGGCGGCCCGCGCCCTGCTCATCGGCTTGTTACCCGATGTGTCGGTGGAAAGCGTGCGGCGTTTGGCCAACACCACGTATATCGCGGTCAAAGACACCCTGAGTTTGGGCGACCGCCGCAAAGAGGAAAAACAATTTGACGCGGTGCTGAAGGTTGACCCCGAACTGATTCTGGTGGCCGGTGGCACGGACAACGGGTCCCGCGAGGCGTTGCTGAAAATTTTGGATAACGTGGCCCTCGCGTGTCACCTGCTCCCCAGCGGGGCGCCGCCACGCCTGCTCTATGTGGGCAACCCGGCGCTAAACGACAAAGTGAGCGAAATCTTTACCAACGTCGCGCAAGTCTTTACCGCGCCCAACGTCCAACCCGAACTTGGCGAGGAAGTCCTGGGACCGGCGCGCGTGCAATTGGCGCAAATGATGCAAGACCTACGGCTCAACCAGATTGGTGGCCTGCTGGGCATGGCTAATCTGAGCGGCGGCCACCTGCACCCCACGGCGCAGGCCGAGGCGCAAATTGTGCGCTATTTCAACCGCACCCTGAATTCGCCGGGGGGCGTGTTGGGGGTGAACATTGGCTCGGCGGCCACCAGTGTGAGCGCGGCTTTCAAAGGCGAATTGTTTCTCAACGTCCGGGCCGATCTGGGCGTGGGCATGAACGCCAGCGGCTTGCTGAACGAAACCACGGTGGAGCAATTCACCCGCTGGTTGCCGTTCGAAGCGCCGCCGACCAATGTGCGCGAGTTTATTCTGAATAAAAGCGTGCACCCGCATACCATCCCCACCGAAGTGGCGGATTTGCACTGGGAGTGGGCCTTGGCCCGCGAGGCGTTGCGCACCGCCCTGCGCGCGGCGCAGGCCAAATGGCCGGCCAAAGTATTAGGCGCGCGCACCGATGTGCTCCCGCGCATGGATTTGATTTTAGGCAGTGGCGCCACGCTGAGTCGCGCCCCCCGCCCCTCGCTGGCGGCGATGTTGCTCCTCGATGCGCTGCAGCCCATGACCCCCACCACACTGTTGCTGGACCCGCACCATCTGATGGCGGCCCTGGGCGCGCTCACGACCACGCACCCCATGACCGTGGTGCAGGCGCTGGATGGCGCGCTCCTCAGTCTGGGCATGGTCTTCTCGGTGGTTGGCGCCGCCCGGCTGGGCAGTGTGGTTTGCACCGCCAAGCTGGTCACCGACAGTGGCGTAACGACTAATACCGAAGTCAAGTTCGGCTCACTGGCGGTTTTGCCCCTGCCCTTTGGCCACGAGGGTGACCTGACGCTCACGCCGCGCGGCGGGGTGGATGTGGGTTTCGGCCCGGGCCGCAAGAAAAAGGTCAAGGTTGCGGGTGGCGCGGCGGGCCTCATCATTGACGCCCGGGGCCGGCCCATCGTCTTCCCGGCCAAAGCCGATAAACGGCAACTGCTGGTTACCCAATGGATTTTGGCAATGGGCGGAATGGCTTAGGCGCAATGGCTTACATCCCCGATACCACCCATATCACGCTTCTGGCCACGCTCCGGCGTGACCGGTTACTACCCACCGCGGGCGAGGTCATGGCGCAAGTTGGTCAACGCGTCGAAGCCACCGAGACGGTGGCAGTGGCCTATGTCCCCGAGGAACACCGGATTTTGGATTTAGCCAAACATCTGGAGGTGCCCAAGAACCAGACCAGCAAGTTCATGGTTAAACAAGATGGCGACATGGTGAAAAAAGGCGAGTTGATCGCAGTTCGCAAAACCATGATGGGCCTGATTGTTTTGCCGGTGGCCTCGCCGGTGGATGGGCTGTTGGTGGCCTCGGGGGACGGCCGCGCGCTGGTGGCCGCCATGTCCAAGCCTTTTGAATTGCGGGCTGGCCTGCCGGGGAATGTCATTAACCGGATCGAGGGGCGTGGCGTGACGATTGAGACAACCGGCGCGTTGTTGCAGGGGGTGTGGGGCAATGGCAAAGACCATTATGCTGTTTTGCGGGTTTTGGGCAGTGGCCCACAAGATCCGCTGGTGGCCGATCAAGTTGAGGCCAATTTGCGCGGCACCCTGCTGGGCGTGGGCACGGTGCAAGACGATAGCGCTTTTAAGCAGATTGCCGAAGTCGGCGTGGCCGGTCTCATCATTGGCAGTTTGAAATCCGATTTACTGCCCATGCTCCGGCGGCTCAACATTCCGGTGATGGTCACCGATGGGTTTGGCGCGCAAGGTTTTTCGGCGCCAACCTATACCCTGCTCGTGAGCAATTCGGGCCGCGAGATTTGGCTGAACGCGCAGGCGCTGGATCGCTACGCGGGCGCGCGGCCCGAGGTCATCATCCCCCTGCCCACGCCGGGGCAAGCGCCCGGCATCCCCGCCGAAGGCCAGCCGCTCAACGTCGGGCACCGGGTGCGCGTCCTGCGCGGGGCCACCACCGGCCTGGTGGGCGTGGTCGCCGCGCTGAGTGATCGCCTCGTGACGTTGCCCAGCGGGGTGCGCGCGCGGGTGGCCATGGTTAAGTTCGAAGACGCCAATCAACCGCCCGCTTCGGTGGCGTTCGCTAATTTGGAAATTTTGGAATAATCAAGGAGATACCATCATGGCATTCGTCGAAGATCCCGTCGCCACTGATCCCGAAGCCAGCCCACCCCCTGAGGGTGCGACATCCAATAATCGCACCTTTCTCATCGCCGCCGCGGTGCTAGGGGTGTTGTTTATTGCGGGCTTGATCTGCGTTGGCGCGTACGCTTTGGTCCTTGGCCCGCAACAAGCCAATGCCAAAGCCACCGCCAACGCTGAAATTCTGGCGGCCAACGCCACCACCCTGGCGCAACAAACCCAACTCGCGGCCATCACGAACACCCCCACCACCGCGCCCAGCAACACGCCGACTATCGTCGTGTTGTCCAGCGAAACCCCCGTGATTCAGCCCCCCGACACCGCCACCGTGCCGCCGCTCCCCACGGACACGCCCACCATCGTCCCCACGACCGCCGTGCCACCGACCGAGACGCCCACCGTTGTTGGCGGCGTGGCTTCGGCCACCCCCACTAAACTCGGCGGGGGCGCAACCGTCACCGGGACCATTGCTTCCCCCATCACCGGCACGCTGAGCGCGCCCGGTGGTAGTGCCACCCCGACCCCACTGGTCGGCGGACTCACGCGCACCCCCGGCGCGCCCACGCCCACCCAATTGCCGGGCACCGGTTTCGCCGACGAGGCCGGGGTGCCGCAATTAATTTTCCTCGGCCTGGTGCTGGTGGCCGTGGTGATTGTGGTGCGCCAGTTACGGCTAAGACTGCGCTAATCGCCTAATCGGCCCCTTTCGATTTCTGACTCGCCGCCGTCTGTTTGAAACAGACGGCGGCTTTTTTTCCTTTGGCCTTTTTCTTGAACTCAGGGATAATACGCTCATCCTAACGCGAGGCCATGTGCGATCCATGCCTGTCCCCAACTATCCCTTGCGCCAATCCCAAACCGAAGCCATCCTCGCCATCCTGGCGGGCGGTGAGTGTTGTGCCCTCTACGGCTTAAGCAATATTGGCAAAAGCCCGTTCCTGCGCTCCTTTCCCACCGCCGAAGTGCGCGCCCGTTATCAACACCTGGCCGGGCGCCCGGGTGCGCTCATTTACATTGATTGCAACCGGGTGGTCGAACTCACTGCGCCCGGCTTTTACGAAATTGTCCTGCGCTCCCTGATCGAAACCCTGGAAGAAGACGCCGCGCAAATCCCCAACGGTCTCCTCGGCAGTTTGCACGACTACCACGCGCGCATCACCACGGCCCCCTCCACCTTCCAAGCCTCACTGGCCTTCAATAACGCCATCTCCGAAACCTGCGCCCAGTTGGGCCGCAACCTCATCCTGCTCTTCGATGAATTCGATGAGGTCTACACCGCGCTCGAAGACCGCGCGCTCCTCAACCTGCGCGCCCTGCGCGATAAATTCCAGACCCGGTTGGTGTACCTCACCGCCACTGTGCGCGCGCTCAACGAGAGTCGCGGCAATGGCGATAACGAATTCGGCGAGCTGTTCACCGCCCAAACCCTGGCGCTCGGCCTGTTCGAGGCCGCCGACGCCCAGGCCGCCATTCGCCTGCATGGGGGCGAACAATTGTCAGTCGAAGTGGTGAGTGAGATTTTGCGCCTCGCGGGCGGCCATTATGGATTACTCAGCGCCCTGACGCAGGCCGCGCTCCGCCGCGCGGATCCGGCCCGGCTCGCCGGGGATGCCAGCGCCCGCGCGGAATGCCAGAAAATCTGGAATCAACTCCGCCCCGACGAGCGCGCCGCCCTGGAATCCCTCATCACCGACGCGCAAGCGGGCCTCAACCCCCATGACCACGAACATCTGCAAGCCCTGGGGCTGATCACGCCCCACGGCGAACTCTTCTCGCCCTTATTCACCGGGTTCGTGCGCCGCCAATCGGCGGTCCCGGCCCCCGAAACTGTGGGCATTGTGGTGGATGAAGATGCGGGCGAAGTGTGGGTGGATGGCGTAAAAGTGTCCGTGCTCACCGATCTCGAATACCGCCTGATGCGCCTCCTGCATCAGCGCCCCGACCGGTTGACCACCAAGGATATGATTGTGGAAGCCGTATGGGGCGGCCAATACTTCGACAAAGTAGACGATGCGCGCATTGAAAAACTGGTGAGCCGGTTGCGCGCCAAAATCGAAACCGACCCGGCACAACCGCGGTATCTGCTCACCCAGCGCGGGCGCGGCTATAAACTTTCCAGCCGCCCGGTCGAAGGCAAGGCCAGCAACGACGATGAGGCGCAGGCCCAGTAACCATGGCCGGAGAAAAAATACTCGTCGTCGAAGATGACACCTCCCTCTTGGAGGGTCTGCGCGACATTCTGGAATTTGCGGGGTACCAGATCCAGACCGCCACCAACGGCGAGGAAGCACTGGCCCGTTTAGAGGCCGGTCTGCCCCAACTCGTTCTCTCCGACATCAACATGCCCCGCATGGATGGTTATCAACTTTTCGAAGCCGTCCGGACCCGCCCCCATTGGGTGCATGTGCCCTTCATCTACCTCACCGCCAAAGGTGATAAAAGCGACATCCGGCGGGGCAAACAATTGGGGGTGGATGATTATTTGGTCAAACCCTTTGACGAAGAAGATTTACTCGTCGCCATCCGCGCCAAACTTGACCGCCACGCGCAATTGGATGCCGCGCAAATCAAACAAGTCGGTGACCTAAAACGCACGATCCTTACCACCCTCAACCACGAATTCCGCACCCCCCTCACCTACATCACCAGTTACACCGAAATTCTGCGCGATGGCGAGGTCGATTCAAATTCGGAGGAATTCAAGAAGATCCTGCATGGCATTGAAGTCGGCAGTGAGCGCTTGCGGCGGCTGGTCGAGGATTTCATTTTATTGGTGGAACTGCAAAGCGGGGAGGCGCGCCGGAACTATGAACGCCGACGCTTGCCCACCAATGATGTGGCGGGTATCTTGCAAGAGGTTCTGACCAAACTGGCCGCCCAAGCCGCCGCCGGGAAAGTCGAGTTGACCCTGGACGTTCCCCAGCCTCTGCCAACGCTCACACTCGACCGAGAATATTTCCGCAACGCCCTGCGCCGCTTGGTTGAAAATGCGATTAAGTTTTCCAAAAAGACTGGCGGCAAGGTCACGCTCGGCGCCCACCCCCGCGACCGGCACCTGATTTTGCAAGTGCGGGATGAGGGCTTCGGCATCGCGCCCGAGAATTTTGAAAAAATCTTTGATGTGTTCTATCAAATTAACCGGGCCAAGCTGGAACAACAAGGCTCCGGTTCGGGTTTGGCCATCATTCGGGAAATTGTGCTGTTACACGGGGGCACCCTGACCGTCCAAAGCGAGTTCGGGGTGGGCAGTACCTTCACGATTGAATTACCAATGCATTAGTTTGACAATGTCACATGGGTGCATCTCTCAAACTGAGAGCACGGATGTTCTTTCGCCATCAGTAATTTGTG
>CAYUFY010000032.1:0-25392 GCA_964443795.1 uncultured Anaerolineales bacterium
ATGGCAAAGTGGAGCTGCAAAGGACCAGGCAGCTGTGGTTATGCCTGGAACCAGTTCCACCACAGCACCTGCCAAAAGGGCAAGGCTAACTGGGATTGGAGCAAAAGGGGAGGGGGCACCGATGGGAGGGGTCACCCACCACCCCAACCCCCGCGCCCCGCCCGGCCTGGCTCATCCCCGCCCTCCTCAGCGGCGTGGTCGTCATTGGTCTCATCCTAGCTGGGCTATTTATCATCCCGCCTCTGACCACGCCGCCCACCAACACCCCGGCCCCCACCGTGACGCTAACCCCCGCCCCAACATTAACCGTGGCCCCCAGCCCGATGCCGCCCTCCGCGACCGCCGCGCCCCCGAGCGATACCCCGCCCCCGGCGGATACCTCCACGCCCGAGCCGCCCACTGAAACCCCGAGCCTCACCCCCAGCCCCACCGAGACTTTGCCGCCGGTTGGCGGCGGCGGGCGCATCGCCTTCATCAGCAACCGCGACGGGACTTTCCAAATCTACTCCATGAACGTGGACGGGGACGAAGTGCAACAGCTCACCACCGATGACCGCCCCAAATGGTCGGCCACCTGGCAAATGGGTAACCTTGGCCCCCTCACCGGCAGCCAAATCGCGTGGAGCCCCGATGCCAGCAAACTGCTCTACGTCGCCGAAGGCGCCTCGGGCAGTGGACTCGACATCTGGGTGGTCAACGCCGACGGCACCAATCCCCAAAACCTCACCGCGCCCACCAAAGCCGGTGAAGCCACGGGCGACGATTTCCAACCCACCTGGTGCAACGATGGCTGGATTGCCTTCACCTCCACGCGGGTGGGTGGCATCCCGCAAATCTTCATACTCCGCCTGGATGACCGCACCCCGCGCAACTTTAGCCGCACCCATTCCAGTCCCATCGAATACGGGGTCACCTGGTTCCCCGACTGCAAACGCTTTTTACTCATCACCACCCAAAACGGCACCGCCGAACTCTGGCGCGTCTTCCCCTTCAAGCAAACCTATCCGGCCCTGTGGGGCACGTTCCCCGCGCTGGCTGAACAAAGCTATCGTGTCTTCCTCAGCGACCGAGCCGGGTACAACGCCGCCGTCGCCGATGCGGTAGTGGCACCCAGCGGCGAATATGTGGCCTACACCCGGCAAGCCCCGGATGGCAACGAAATCATTTTGACCACCGTGAGCGACAGCCAGCTCACTATGAATATCCTGCAACTCACCACCACGCGCAGTAACGCCAACGCCCACTGGAGCCCGGATAGCCGCTACCTCGTCTTCGTCGCCAAACGCGACGGCAACCCCGAAATTTACCGCATGAACCTCAACGGCGGCGATCAGATCAACCTCTCCACCAACCCGGCCATTGACTTGAACCCGGTGTGGCAACCCGCGCCTGCCTCCACCCCTTAATCGCCCCTCTCCCATCGGTGCTTGTCCGATGGGAGAGGGGCCGGGGGTGAGGGGAAATAAAAAAACCCCCGCCGTATCACTACGCGGGGGTTTTGTTGTGTGCGGTCAGGTTGAAGTTATTCGACTTTCATCACGTCCGCGGCTTGCAAGCCCTTGGGGCCCTGTTGGATGGAGAACTCCACCTTCTGGCCTTCCTCGAGCGAGCGGTAGCCTTCGCCCTTGATAGCGGAGAAATGAACGAACACGTCGTCCCCGCCGTCGCGGCCGATGAAGCCATAGCCCTTGGTGTTGTTAAACCACTTGACCGTTCCGATAATGCGCTCAGACATTGTAAAACTTGCCTCCTTTGGGCAAAAGAAAAAGATGGTGTTAGGCGCTTGGTTTGTTTTGCGGAGTGGTTAAACAAAACAGCGCCCGGGATTGACCCGTGCGCCGTCGTTTCCTGCGTCCAGCGAACTTACGAGCATCCTACGGAGCAAACTATAATCGGGAATGGGAAGAGAGTCAAGACCGAATTTTTTACCAATTATTATTCCCTTTCCTTCTTCGCCGTCCTCGTGGTATTATCAGCCTTGCAAGCCGAAGGACCTCGGCCAGCCATCATGGGCCGAGGTTTTTATTTTCACCCAATTACCAATTACTATTTACCATTATAAGTATGGTCGGTGTAATCAGTGATTGGGGATTGGTAATTATGCTTACTACCCGTTCCGACCTCCGCAACATCGCCATCATCGCCCACGTAGACCACGGCAAAACCACCCTCGTGGACGGCCTGCTCAAACAAGCCCATACCTTCCGCGACAATCAACGCGTAGCCGAGCGCGTCATGGATTCCAACGACCTCGAACGCGAACGCGGCATCACCATCCTCGCCAAAAACACCGCCGTCATTTACAAAGATGTCAAAATCAATATTGTAGACACCCCCGGCCACGCCGACTTCGGCGGCGAGGTCGAGCGCGTGATGAACATGGTGGACGGCGTATTGCTCGTGGTGGACGCCGCCGAGGGGCCCATGCCCCAAACCCGCTTCGTCCTCCGCAAAGCGCTGGAGATGGGCCACAAAGCCATCGTGGTCATTAACAAAGTGGATCGCAAACACGCCGACCCCGACCGCGCCGTCAACAAAACTTTTGATCTCTTCATCGAACTCGGCGCGAAAGATGACCAAGCCGACTTCCCGGTGATTTATTGCAACGCCCTGACCCAACAAGCCGGCATTACCCCCGACTTGTCCCCGGACTACCAACCGCTGTTCGAGGCGATTCTGCAACACATCCCCGCCCCGCACGTGGACGTGGATGCCCCCACGCAAATGCTGGTCACCACCTTGTCGTATGACGATTACAAAGGCCTCATGGCCGTCGGGCGCGTCTTCAACGGCCAATTACGCCAGGGGCAAACCATCGCCCGCATCGAGCGCGACGGGCACGTAACCAACGGCAAAATCAATTATCTGTTTGTGTTTCAAGGTCTCGAACGGGTCGAGGCGCACACCGTCCAGGCGGGCGATATCGTGTCCATCGCCGGGCTGGATGAAATCCACATCGGCGAGACCATCGCCGACCCCGACAATCCCATTGCTCTCCCCACCATTCGCGTCGAGGCCCCCACCGTGCGCATGACCTTTGGCGTGAATACCTCCCCCTTTGCGGGCCGCGAAGGCAACTGGGGCACCTCGCGCAAAATCCGCGAGCGCCTGCTCAAAGAGTTGGAGCACAACGTCGCCCTCAAAGTTGATGAAACCAACGCCGCCGATACCTTCATGGTCTCCGGGCGCGGCGAATTGCATCTCGCCATCCTCATCGAAACCATGCGGCGCGAGGGCTACGAATTCCAAGTCTCGCGCCCCGAAGTCATTTACCGCACCGGCGAGGCGGGCGAGACCCTGGAGCCGTTCGAGGAAGTCCACATCGAAGTCGCTGAAGAAAACATGGGCGTGGTCATCGAAATGCTCGGCAAACGGCGCGGGCTGATGACCAACATGCATCAGGGCGGCGACGGTTCGGTGTATCTCACGTACGTGGTGCCCACGCGCGGCCTGCTCGGATTTCGCTATCAATTTCTCACGGCCACCAAAGGCACGGGGCAGATGAATACGCTCTTCCATGAATATCTGGAATTCGGTGGGCAAATCGAACAGCGTGATTACGGCAGTCTGGTGGCGTGGGAGCAAGGCCCGGCCACCGCGTACTCCATCAAAAACGCCGAGGCCCGGGGCTTCCTGTTCATCGAGCCACGCACCGAAGTGTATGAGGGCATGGTCATCGGCCAGCACCAGCGCCCCGGCGACCTGACGGTGAACATTTGCAAGAAGAAGCAACTCACCAATATCCGCGCCGCCCGCGCCGAAGTGCTCGACAGCCTGGCCCCGCCGCGCCGGATGAGTCTGGACGAGTGCATTGAATATTTGAGCGAAGATGAATTGCTGGAAGTGACGCCCCAGTCCTTCCGCATCCGCAAGCGCATCCTTAGCACCGACGAGCGCGGCAAGCAGACCAAACGGGCGAAGGAAGAAATGCTCGAAGAAGCCTAAAGCAGGGGTAGACCCGCCCCCAGTGTTCTCCGTAGCTTAAAATCAATATGGAATTTACTCAACCACTCAGGCCGCTGAATAATCAGCGGCCTGAGTGGCTTAATGTTACAATCGGCGTGAATAGCCGTTATTGAGAATAAAATTTGGAATAGGGCTCGTCGGGGCGTTCAATTGAACGCCCCGCTGAGACCGTTATTTTCGATAATGTCTAGCGAAAGTGAGGCCACCATGACCACCACCATTATTGTCTCGGAACAGACTGCTGAACATTTAGCCGCTTTGCCGCTGGCGGGTGAGGATGCCGATAGTAAAGTGCGCGCTTTGCTGGAAGCCGAGTATCGGCGACAGCTTTCGCGCTATCGGCTGACGGACCGGCACTTGAGCGAAAAGTACGCCATGACTTTTGCCGAATTTGAATTGCAACAAATGGTGAAGCAACGGGGATTTACATGGGAAGTTGAAGCAGATGCAAGTGACTGGGAGTTAGCGGTGAGCGGTATTCGCACCATGGGCCGGCGTTTGGCGGAATTGGTCGGGAAGCTGGAAGGATGACGCTCGCTGAGTGGTTGATCGAATTACGCGAGGCCGAACACCAGTTTTGGTTCATCCAACGGCTGGCGGCTCTGGATGAGACCGATGAAGTTATTAAAGCCCGGCTGGAGATTCAGCCAAGGTTATTTGTTCACTTCTTCTATAGTGTTATCAGCGGACGGTTGCAAATGGCGCTGGTCCATGGAGACCAGCGGCTATATGGACGGGACCGAGAAGATAATGAGTGGCATTTGCATCCTTATGGCACGATTGACGAACATATTGCTACTCCGGAAGGTTTATCCCCACGCCCGTTAATGCAGTTCTTATCCGAGGTCGAGGAATTGCTAGTGCAGAATAACCTAATCTGAATTCTGCTCATGTTGCACCTCGTCTCTGTTGCTTTATCCGCCCCTGTCCCCCACGCGGCCCATCCGTTCAACCTGCCTGTTCTGCAAACGCTGGCAAAAATCGAGTTCACCGCGCCGGTCACGTTTTTTGTCGGCGAGAACGGCTCGGGCAAATCGTCAGTGCTGGAGGGGCTGGCCTGCGCGGCGGGTTCCATTGTGGCCGGGAGCGATTCGGCTGAGCGCGACCACACGCTCGCCGCCGGGCGCAAGTTGGCGCAATATCTCAAACTCACCTGGCGCAAGAAAACGCGCCAAGGCTTTTTCCTGCGCGCCGAAGATTTCTTTGGCTATGCCAAGCGGTTGGCGCAGATGCGCGCAGAGCTGGAAGAAGATTTAGCGGGGTTGGATGAAGAATATCAGGACCGCTCAGCATTGGCGCTGGATTTAGCCCGCACGCCTTACCAGGGCCAATTGGCCGCCCTGAATCAGCGCTACGGCGGCGATCTCGACGCGCGTTCGCATGGCGAAAGTTTCCTGGCCTTCTTTCAGGCGCGTTTTGTGCCGGGCGGGTTGTATCTATTGGATGAACCCGAAGCCCCGCTCTCGCCCCTGCGACAAGTGGGGCTGATTGCCCTGCTCAAAGACATGGTGGCGCAAGACGCGCAGTTCATCATCGCCACGCACTCGCCCATCCTCATGGCCTTTCCCGGCGCGACGGTTTTAAGTTTCGATGGCGGGCAGGTGCAATCGGTCAACTACGAATCGCTGGAACATGTGCGCGTGACGCGCGATTTCTTGCAAGACCCCGAACGATTTTTGCGGCATCTGTAACCCCCATACCCCCGCACTCCCAGACACTATATAATCACCGCATGAGCCTTTGGCCGGTGCTACTCGCCCTGCAACTCACGGTCACCGCGTCGGTCAGCAATCCCGCCGAGGGGTTATGTGTCCCGGCGGTCCAGGTGCTGGCGGCCGGGGATTGCCTCGCGCTCGGGCCGGGGCAATACGCGCGGGAGTTCGCCGCCGCGCGGGTTCCCCTGTCTCTCCCCGATCTGCCGCTCGAAAAATTAGTCCGTTACAATCCCGTGGTCGAGTACACTTATGCGCGCGTCACCACGCCCGAGGCGCCGTTGTTCGCTACGCCGGAGGATGCGGCGGCGGGCAATGTGAAGCGCTCGTTGGGACGCGGGTTTCTCTACGTCAATCTCATTGAGGCGGTCACGGTGGGCGACCAACCTTACTATCGCATTCGGAGTGGCGAGTTGATCCGCGCCGCCGATGTGAGCGTGGTGGAAGTGACCCAATTTCAGGGCGTGGGCCTGCTGGAAAATCCGACCTACCCGTTTGGCTGGATTGTGGGCAAGACCCGCGCGAGTCTGGCCCCCGGCGCGTTGGCGCCCCGCGAGCGGCCCCTGCTCCCGCGCCGCAAAGTGGTGCAGATTTTTGCGGTGCAACATGTGGGTGACTGGGATTGGTATTTGATCGGCCCAAATGAATGGATTGAACAGCGCATGATTGCCAAAGTGGATTTCAACCCGCCGCCCGCCGGGGTGACCGGTAAATGGATTCAGGTGAACCTTTACGAGCAGACCATGGCCGCGTATGAAGATGGCCGCATGGTGTACGCCACGCTGGTTTCGTCGGGCTTGCCCAAGTGGTCCACCGAGCCGGGGTTGTTCCACATTTGGGCGCGGCTCAAGGTGGATGGCATGAGCGGCACGTATGAAAAAGATGGTTCCGATTATTACGCGCTCGAAGCGGTGCCGTGGGTGATGTATTTTGATGGGTCGCGCGCCTTGCACGGCGAGTATTGGCATGACAACCTCGGCTTCAAGCGCTCGCACGGCTGTGTAAACCTCGCGCCCCTCGACGCGCGCTGGCTGTATGATTGGAGCGAGAAGGGCACCCCGGTGTGGGTCTATGACCCCAGTGGGCAGACGGTAGTCACGGGGGAGGGCGGGAGCGCGCCGTGAGGCCGTGGGTATGTAGGAATGTAAGTGTAAACCAAGTTGTTTACTCACCTTACGCACTGTCACGCGAAGTGATGCGCGAGCGAAGCGAGACGCTTTGCGTCTACAATTAGCGTAGAGACTCCTCGCTACCGCTCGGAGTGACAGTCAAAAAAAACACGCTCAACTGCGTAAGGTGAGTTATTTATTCATTGACCTTCGCGGATTAGATTGATGTCCATACGTCGTAAATTTTTATTTGCTTGGCTTGCGGGCTTATTGGCCATACACGTGCCTTTGGCCAATGCCTCAGGCGCGTACCTGACGGTTGTCGTATCAAGTCTTCCCGACCTACACCCCTACACCCCCACCCACTTACAATCTTCTCCTGACGACCTCGCCCCCCTCTGCTCGCCCGCCCTCCAAATCCAAAACCCCGCCGATTGCCCCGTCAGTGGCCCCGGCGGTTACGCTCGGCAAATGCTGGCCGCCGGGGTGCCCTACCCGCTACCCGCTCTAACCATCGAACCATTGCGCCCTTATCTGGGTATCACTCCCGATGCCTATGGCAAAGTCATCACCGATGCCGCGCCGGTGTTTAGACACCCGCTCGAAGCGCTGGCGGGTTTCCCACCCGTGCGCGTGTGGGAGAAGGGCTTTGTCTATGCCAGTCTCATCGGTCAAGTTACGGTGGGCGACCAGCTTTTTTACCAAATCAATCGCGGCGAGTTTATGCGGAGCGCCGACCTTGAACCAGTGCGCCCGTCCACATATGGGGGCACCTACTTCACCACGCCGCCGACCACCGCCGTGGGCTGGGTCATCCACAACGTCCAACTCACCGCCGTGCCGGGGCAAGCCGCCGCGCCGGGCGCGCCCTCGGCGGGCCGGTACCAATTTTTTCAAGTGTTGGGGGTGCAACATATTGACGGCTTCAATTGGTATCTCATCGGCCCGGATATGTGGATCCACCAGCACGATGTCGCCATCGTCCAACCCACGCCCCCACCCGGCGCGGATCCCAACTCCATCGCCGTGGACACGTTTGAACAAAGCCTCGGCTTTTACCAGAACGGCCAGTTGGTCTATGCCACCCTGGTTTCCAGCGGCTCGCGCTACTTCCCCACCCGCCTCGGCACCTTCAAGGTCTGGGCCAAACTCACGCACGGCAAAATGAGCGGCGCGTACTTTGACGACCGGAGTGACTTTTACTTTCTCGAAGATGTGCCCTGGATTCTGTACTACGATGGCGACCGCGCCCTGCACGGCGCGTACTGGCACGACAAATTTGGCGCGCGCTCCTCGCATGGCTGTGTCAACCTCGCCCCGCGCGATGCCCGCTGGATTTTCGACCACGCGCCCGCCGGGATGATGGTGGTGATTTTTGCTTCCGGGTGAGCAGGGTATAATCCTTTTCAATTATTTTTCACTTTTCACTTCTGCCTCATGACTTTCCTCACTCGCCTCACCAACCCACAACCCATCCTCCTCGACGGCGCGACTGGCTCCGAACTTAACCGCCGCGCCGTGGACACCACGCTCCCCCTTTGGAGCGCGCGGGCCATGCTCACCGCCCCAGACGTGTTGCAACAAATTCACGCCGATTACCTCCGCGCCGGGGCCGAAGTCCTCACCGCCAACACCTTCCGCACCCATCGCCGCTCACTCGCCACAGCGGGCTACGGCGACCGCGCCGCGCAACTCACCCGCGATGCGGTGGAAATCGCCCGCGCCGCCATCCGCGCGTTTCGGCCTGAAACCCCGCGCTTTGTGGCCGGTTCCCTCGCGCCCCTCGAGGATTGCTATTCCCCCGAGTTGGTGCCACCCCAAGCCGAGTGCGAACGCGAACACACCGAGATGGCGCAAAACCTCAAGGCCGCCGGGGTGGACCTCATCCTCGTGGAAACCCACAACACCATCCGCGAGGCCGAAGCCGCCACCCGCGCCGCCGTGCTCACCGGCCTGCCCGTCCTCACCAGTTTTGTGTGCCGCACCGATGGCCGCCTGTTCTCGGGTGAAACCGTGGCCGATGCGGTCAAAGCCATTGCGCCCCTCGGTGGCGTGGGCCTGCTCATCAACTGCACCCCCTCCACCACCATTCACCTCCCCTACGCCGAACTGCGCGCCACCCTCGCCGCTTTAGCCTCCGCCCGCCCGCTTTTGCATGGCCTCTATGCCAACATCGGCCACACCGATGAAGTGCATGGCTGGACCAACACCGCCGAAACCCCGCCGCTCGAATATGCCCGTCTCGCCACCGACTGGCTCAAAGCCGGGGCGCGCCTCGTGGGCGGGTGTTGCGGCACCACCCCCGGGCACATCGTCGCCTTGCGTTCAGTCATGCGGTAGTCACCCCTTCTATGAATCGCTTCCATCTCACCCTGCTTAGCCTTGTTCTAGCTTCTTTGGCTTGCCAGACCGTTTTACCCAATCCAACTGCGATCCCCACCTCGACGGCGCGGCCCCTCCCCCCAACGACAACTCCGCTCCCCGCGTCCCCCACGCCCACCCTCGCGGCCACGCCCACCCCGGGCGCCATTACCCGGCCTCAGCCCACACCATTTTCCACCACCCCCAGCGGGGTGCGGTATTGCGCCTACCAGCCCGGTGTTTCCATCCCGGCGCAAATGCCGCCCGAAGTGCTCCAGTCCCCCACGCATGAGCCGTTTCCCACCAGCGCCCCCCCGCAACCCAGCCAGGTCTCTGCCGATACCACCACCCACCAACTCAGCGTTTTTGAAGATCTATGGCAGGTGGTCAAGGACAATTATCTTTACTCCGACTTCAACGGCCACGACTGGGACGCCATCGGCGATCAATATCGCGCGCTCATCCAGGGTGGCTTGAGCGACGAGGATTTTTACTCGGCGATGGACGCGATGATTTTTGAACTGGGCGACGAACACTCCCAATATCAAAGCCCCCAAAGTGTCAAAGAAGAAGAAGCCAGCTTCGCGGGCAACAACGATTACGTCGGCATTGGGGTGTTGCACACCTTTTTGGGCGACCGGAGCGTGATCATCTTCACCTTCCCCGACAGCCCGGCGCGCGAGGCGGGTCTGCTCCCCCATGATTCCATTGTGGCCGTCAATGGCACCCCCGTGGCGAACATTGAGAACGGCATTAGCTCCGTTATTCGCGGCCCCGAAGGCACCGAAGTGACCATCTCGGTCGCCCGCCCCGGCGCAGAAAATTTTGACCTGACCCTCATCCGCCGCCGCATCACTGGCGCGGCCCCCATTGATTACTGCCTCGTCCCCGGCCCGCGCCGCATCGCGTACATCTTTCTCCCCGGCCTCGACGATGCTACCTTCCCCGAGCAACTGCGCGTGGCCCTGGAAAATATGACCATGGATGGCCCGCTGGATGGGTTAGTGCTCGACAACCGCCAAAACGGTGGCGGCGGGAGTGACATCTTCGAAGAGTCAATCGGTCTGTTCACGCACGGCACCGTCGGTTATTTCGTCAACCGCCAGGGTAAAGACCCCCTCCGCATTACCGCCGAAGATGTGGGCGGCTCGCAAACCCTGCCTATGGTGGTGTTGGTCGGGTTGGATACGGTCAGTTTTGGAGAGATCATGAGTGGCGCGTTGCAAAACTCAGGCCGCGCTCTGGTCGTAGGTCAAACCACTCTGGGGAATGTGGAAATTCTCTACGGTTACGATTTCGACGATGGCTCGCGGGCGTGGGTTGCCCACGACACCTTCCAACCCGTCAATCTCGAAAACGGCCTGTGGGAAAAAACCGGCATTGTCCCCGATGTGTCCGTGCCCACCCGCTGGGATTTATTCACCGAAGCCACCGACCCGGCCTTGGCGAAGGCCGTGGAACTTCTCAGCCAACCATAGGGTAAAATGGATTAATCTTTCTGACCCCTATCCCCTGATCCCGAACCTATGCCTGACGCCCCTCGCAAATACTACCTCATCACTACCCAGCAACTCGAAGCCGCGCGCAAACACTGGCCTCATATCAGTGAGCGCACCTGGACGGTCACGCTCTATCGCAACGATGAGCCGTTGCTCCTCAACAAACCCGCGCACAAAGGCGTGGGCTTTGCCCGCATTACCGTGCCGGAAAATACCATCGAGGGGATGCACTATCGCCGCGATATTGATGTGCTCATCCTCATTAGCGGCGAAACGCCTTTAGCCAACCACAACGTCCGGGTCGGCTAATCTCCAATTCTCAGGTCTCACTCTAACCCTATGTCCTCCAATCACCTTTATACGCCCGAATCCGCCATGGCCATTGTGGCCCATCCCGATGATATTGAATTTGGTTGCGCCGGGACTTTGGCGCGCTGGGCCAAAGCCGGGGCCAGCGTCTCGTTGGTGCTCTGCACCAGCGGCGACGTGGGCATTGCCGAAGAGGGCATGACCCGCGCCCGCGCCACCGACATCCGCGAGGCCGAAGCCCGCGAGGCCGCCAAGATTATCGGGGCGGCGGAAATCATCTTCCTGCGCGAACCCGATGGCATGGTGCAAGCCACCCTCGATCTCCGCAAAAAACTGGTGCGCGAAATCCGCCGCTTCAAGCCTGAAGTCATCATTGTCGGTGACCCGACTATTGTGTGGACGGGCACAGACTATATTAATCACCCCGACCATCGCGCAGTGGCCACCGCCGCGGTGGATGCCATCTTCCCGGCCTCGGGCCAGCCGAACTTGTTTGAAGAACTCGCCGCCGAGGGCCTCACCGCCCACAAAGTCCGCAAAGTCTATGTCAATACCTGGATTGCCGGTGACCATTTCATTTCCATTGATGACACCATTGATATTAAAGTGGCCGCGCTCAAGGCGCACAAAAGCCAGATGGGGGATTGGGACGTGGAGAAGAACATCAAGCAGTGGGCGAGCGAACGCGCCAAAGGCAAGGAAATGCAATACGCCGAAACTTATCGGGTGGTGACTTTGGAGGGGGATGAGGATTGGGCCAAGTGGAAGGGGCAGGTGGTGGGGAGGAAATAATTAGCCTGTCACATTCCCGCATGGTTTTAGCGGGAATCCAGCCGCCCCACAGTGTGGATGCCCGCTACGAGCATGCGGGCATGATGGGCCGGACGCAAAGCGACGCATGCGTCGCCCCTAAGCAAGTAACCGGACGGGTCTTTGAGACCCGTCCGGTTTTTTTATGGGAGATGCACCGCCTCATGCCCATACTTTTGCATAATCGCCACCGTTTTAGCCAGGGGCAACGCGTGGCGCACATGGTCATCGCGGCCCACCAACGTTTCGGCGGCAAAGAGGGAATTGAGAATGGCTTCTTCGGTGGCTTCGAGCGCGGCTTGCAAAAGATAATTAATGGCCGGCGCGGCAGGCCAATCCTGTCCGGCGAGCAGGGCCACGATCTCACCTAGGGCATACTCCAGTTCCCACTCATTGGAGAACGGATTGCCTTATGGCGACTCAACCAGCGCGACTGGACATTACTTCGGAACCCGTTGACGATCTCTCTGTTCAGAGAACAGGCGGCCCGCGATGAGTGATAGCCGCCGTGCAGATCGTGCCATAAAGAAGTCTGTGAAGCAACTGTACCCCGAAGAGCCGCAAGGTAATCTGGCCCGCCACTTGGACACGCTGGTCTTCATGATTAGCGGGATAATCGCCAGTCAGAGTTGTCAGTTGTCGAAAATGGCGAGCAAGGTGCCGGGCGCAGTGTGCACCCAGACAGCCGCACGAAACAAATGAGCCGCTGGGGCCAGAATGCAACCATCACGGTTGACCTGTATTGCCTGCCGTTATCGAAACTTTCTTTTCCGACCAGAAAAATCGAGGCTTTCAACTGGAGCAAAGTCACTTGAGCGACTCAGAACAGGTGCATCGGTTGATGTTCGCGGCGGGCTTGGCTTATCTGTGGGTCATTTACTTGGGCACCGTCGCGCAGGACGACGATGGGGTGCCCGTCATTCATCGCAGTCATCGCTATGATCTGAGCCCATTCCAGTCGGGCTTGCGACTGTTGAATTATCTGCTCAATCACGATCAGTCCATCCCAAGCTCATTCACGCTTGAACCAGAAGGTGTCCGGTAGTGAAATCTAACATTGTCGAATTACCGCCAAATCCAAATATCAAATTTCCAAACCCGCTTGGCAGATAAAGCTTCCGGTGTGTACGTAAAGGTTGATGCTGTTGGCGAATTCGTTTCGCTCTGTATGAACTACCACTTTCGGGTAAGGCCACCTTAGCCGTGTTTCCGATTTCGCCAACCGCATCACTTTTTGCGTGCACACAAGCTTCCGGGTGGGTTATTTTTAGCGGCGCGAGGGGGGTATAATTTGCCAACTCACACTTGGAGATTGCCCATGACTACCGTGACTTCGGAAGCCCCGACTAAAACCGCCCCCGAAACCGCGCCTCAGCCCACGCTGGATGAGTTGAACGTCATCTACAAACGGCTCAAAGAATTGGAACGCGAAATCGTGCAGCTCCAGGAAGCGGTGCGGAAACTGGCTCCCCCGCTCCCCGGCACCCAACCCACTGAGCATCCGTATATTGAAACCGTACCGAATATCTTAAGCGGTGAGCCAATTATCAAAGGCACGCGCACACCCGTGCGGGCGATTGTAGAATATTGGCGGTTAGGCGCAACGGTGGATGACATTCTTGAAAAATTGTCTTACTTGCGGTTGGCCCAAGTCTGCGATGCGTTAGGGTATTTTGACGACCACCGCAAAGAAATCGAGCATTACATCATTATCAATCGGGTGCCGGTAGATGACTGAGCCAGCCGACCCCGAATTGCTGGAGTTATATGTCCATCTGTATTTTGACGAGGATGTGCCGTTGGGCATTGCGCGGCGTTTGCGGCGCTATGGTTACGATGTGATTTCAGCTCATGAGGTTGAGATGCGCGGCAAACCCGATAACGAGCAACTGTTATACGCAATGGCGCAACAGCGGGCGATTGTGACGCATAATCGTGAAGACTTTGAGACAGAACATCGCAAATTGTTGGAAGCCGGACAGAAACACTATGGCGTTATTATCGCCAAACGGCGCTTGCTGGATGCGGAAGTCGCCACGCGCATTTCAACTTTGCTCAACGCTATCACCGCCGAAGAGATGGAAGATCAATTGCGGTATATCTGAATTTACAGGAGCCAAACGCTATGACTTATGACGTGATCATTATCGGCGCGGGGCCGGCCGGGTATGTGTGCGCGATTCGGGCGGCGCAGTTGGGGCTGAAGACTGCCATTGTGGACAAAATGTGGATGGGCGGCATTTGCTTGAACGTGGGCTGTATTCCCTCCAAGTCGTTACTCAAGAATGCCGAGGTCGCAGAATTGTTGCGGCATCGCGGCGCGGATTTTGGCTTTTCGTTTGATAACTTAAAGCTGGATTATCCGGCGGCGGTGAAGCGCTCGCGGCAGGTCTCGAACCGGCTCACCAAGGGGGTGGAGGGGTTGATGAAGAAGAACAAGGTGGATGTGCATATGGGCACAGCGGTGGTGCAGAGCGCAAGCGCCGTCGAGGTGACGGACAAGGATGGAAACAAGAAAACGCTCGAGGGCAAGAACATCGTCGTGGCCACCGGCGCGCGGGCGAGCATGATTCCGGGCGTGGTGGCCGATGGCAAGCAAGTGCTGACGTATTGGGAAGCAATTTTGCAAGAGACCCTGCCCAAGTCGGCGATTGTGATTGGGAGCGGCGCGATTGGGGTGGAGTTTTCGACGATTTGGAATAGTTATGGGGTGAAGGTGACAGTTGTGGAGATGTTGCCCACGCTCGTGCCGCTGGAGGATGAGGAGATCGGCAAGGAGTTGGGGAAGCAGTTTACGAAAGCGGGCATCACCGTCAAGACGGGCACCAGGGTCGAGAAAATCGAAGCCGCGCCGGGCGGGGTTAAAGTTAACGTGAGCGCGGGGGGAGCGCCAGAAACGCTCGAGGCCGAGCAAGTCCTCGTCGCCATCGGCACACGCCCCAATTCCGAAAATTTGGGACTCGAGGCGCTCGGGGTCAAAATCGAACGCGGGTTTATTCAGGTGGATGATCAGTTGCAGACCAACGTGCCGGGCGTGTATGCCATCGGCGATGTGACGGGCAAGCTGATGCTGGCGCATGTGGGGTCGGCGCAAGGGATTGTGTGCGCGGAGAATATCGCCGGCCACCCGACGGTGGCGTTGGATTACAACGCCATGCCGCGCGCCACGTATTGCCACCCACAGGTCGCGTCGTTTGGGCTGACGGAGAAGCAGGCTAGGGAGCAGGGGTATGAGGTGAAAGTGGGCAAGTTTCCTTTCCAGGCCAATGGCAAGGCGCTGGGGATGCACGATTACGCCGGGTTCGTGAAGATTGTGACCGACGCGAAGTACGGTGAGATTTTGGGCGCGCACCTGATTGGCCCCGAGGTGACCGAGTTGTTGCCGGAACTAACGCTGGCGCATATGATGGAACTGACCGCTGATGAAATTGCGCGGAATGTCCATGTGCACCCGTCGCTCTCAGAAACATTGATGGAGACGGCGCATGGGTTGGTGGGCGGGTATATTCATATCTAACCGCGCGTCACGCATGACTGGCGTGATGCGTGACGCGTAACAAACTTCTGAGGAGACCCGATGACCATCTTTCTTCTTATCTTGCGTGTCTTGCATATCTTTGGCGGGGTATATTGGGTGGGGGCGGCGTGGTTTATGGCGTTTTTTGTCGAGCCAACCATGCGCGCGGTGGGGCCGGGTGCGCAACCGTTCATGCAAAAACTGATGGAACGCGGGCGGCTATCACTGAGCATTAGCGTGGCCGCCATTACCACCGTGTTGGCTGGTGGAATTTTGTACTTCATGAATTGGTTTCACGGCACGGACAGTTTGACCAGCCGGCCGGTGATGGGCTTTACCATTGGCGCCATTATTGGTCTCGTGGCGTTTGGAGTGGGCGCGGGCATCACCGGGCCAGCCTCGGTGGGGCTGAGCAAACTGGGCGCGAGCATCGCGACGGGCGGCAAGCCCCCGACCCCGGAGCAAATGGGCCAGATGAAGGCGTTGCAAACGCGGTTGGCGTTGGCCGGGCGCTGGACGGCCGGGCTGACAGCGGCTTCATTATTATTGATGGCAACGGCACGGTATTTCTAAACGACTGGTGAAGTTGGAACTCAAGGATGACTCGCGCCGAGTTCCTTGAGTTCCTTTTTGTTTAACGATGACCGCTTTCCTCCGTCGGCATTGGGCCACACGCCTCTATGCGCTCAGCCTCGGGCTGGCGTTTGGCCTGCGCTTTTGGCGGCTCTACGATCTTCGGCCCGGCGTGTATAGCCCGGCCCAAAATCGCGGCCTGACCATCCTCGCGGCCAGCGTGCCCACCGAAAACAACCGCGCCATCCTCGCGCCAATTACCATTCACTAATTACTTTTCATGCCTCCCTTCAACTTCTCCTTCCCCATTCCTGTCCGCTACGCCGACCTCGACGCGCAAGGCCATGTGAACAACGCCCGCTACTTCACTTTCATGGAGGAAGCCCGCTTCAAGTATATTGTGGCGGTGGGCCTCTGGACGGAACAGAGCGATTTCAACGCCGTGGGGCAGATAGTGGCGGAGGCCACCTGCGTTTATAAGGCGCCCGTGTTCATCAATCAAATTGTGGATGTGGCCGTGCGCGTGGCCCGGTTGGGCACCAAAAGTCTGGATATGGAATATCGCCTGAGCGTGGCCGGGGTCGAGGTCGCCACCGGGCGCACGGTGCAAGTCTGCTACGACTATGCCGCCCACCAATCGGTCCCCATCCCCGCCGATTGGCGCGAGAAGCTACAGCGGTTTGAGGGAGGCGTGCTTTGAGTGGGGCGGTATGGATTAAGAAATCTATACAAACCTCCATGCCCCATCCCCCTCAAGCCTGATAGTATTCCTCATCTTCCCCTTTCGCACTTCCATATTCCCAGACCTCCTTCCATGCTCTTCTTCATCAAACGTCTCCAACTTGGCCTGCTCCATGTGGCCCTCGCCATGACACTGGTGCCCATCCAAAGCACCCTCAACCGCGTCATGATCAAAGAGCTGGCGCTCTCGGCCACGCTCGTCGCGCTGTTTGCTTCGCTCCCCTATCTCTTCTCACCCATTCAAGTCGCCATTGGCTCATTCTCCGATACACACCCGCTCTTCGGCTATCGGCGCTCGCCCTACATTGCGTTTGGCATTGTCTTGTGTGTGCTGGGCGTGGGGCTATCCCCCTATGCCGCGTTCGCGCTGGCCGCCAACCCGCTGGCGGGCCTGCTCTTCTCGGTTGTGGCGTTTGGCGCGTGGGGCATGGGCTTCAACTTCGCCACTGTCTCCTATTTTTCGCTCGCCTCCGAACTTTCGGGTGAGAAAGGCCGCTCGCGCACGGTGGCCATCATGTTCTTTATGATGATTCTCAGCATTATCTTCACCGCCATCGGCCTCAGCCGCCTGCTGGAACATTACTCGCCGGAAACTTTGACACTGGCATTTTGGGTGGTGGGTGGCGTGGCCCTGGCGTTGGGCGCGCTCGGATTGGCGGGCCTCGAACCCCGCGCGGGTGCGCCGTCCCATCGGGCGGAGTCCCGGCCCGCGTGGAGTACAGTCACCCGCACGTTGGTTGCCAACCCGCAGGCGCGGTTGTTCTTCATCTACCTCATCCTCATGCTCGCCGCCATCCTCGGGCAGGATATTTTGCTGGAACCCTTCGCTGCGCAAGCCTTTGGGCTGGCTGTCAAAGACACCACGCGCATCACCTCGGTGTGGGGCACCTGCACGCTCATCTGCCTGCTGGTGGCGGGCGCGCTGGAGGGGCGGGTAGATAAGCGCCGTTTGATCCAAGTGGGGTCGGGTGGGGCGATTCTGGCGTTTGGCTTGATCGTCCTAAGCGGCCTCATCGTTAACAAAAGCGTCTTTTATCTGGCCGTGGTGGTGTTGGGGCTGGCCACTGGCATTGCCAGTGTTGCCAATCTATCACTGATGCTCGATATGACCACCACCACCGGCGTGGGCCTGTTCATCGGCGCGTGGGGCATGGCCGACGCGCTGGCCCGGCTGGTGGGCAACCTGCTCAGCGGGGTGGTGCGCGACCTCGTGGGCCAGGTCGTCCATAACCCCCTCGCAGGCTATCTCACCGTTTTCACCCTCGAAGCCCTCCTGCTCGTCGCCTCGCTTGTCATCCTCCGCCAAATCAATGTGACCGCCTTCCGCGCCCAGACTAACCAACCTTCGGTGGTTGAGCGTATGGCGCTGGCCAACGAAGCCTAACCGGCTGGCCGAACTCTTTCCGAGTCTGTTTGAAACATCCTGCGCTTCTTCCGTTACCTTTGCCGCTTGATTGCGGTTAAAGGCTTTTAATGGGATAGTTCTTTCGGCCTCAAACTGAACCGCCCGGACAAAATTGCCAGCCAGAATCACCTTTTCTAACTTGACTTTTCTTGTCGTCAATCTATACTGGCTTCAATTCATCAATCTACCCAAGGTGGGTGCTTTTACAAAAGGAGATTTGCTTTCCGCCCATTCACCACATTAGCCAGCCCTTATCCTATTTCGGCACGCAAACCCTATTTCGGCACAGTTTTAGTTTAGAGGAGACCACTCAAAATGAAGGCCAAGTTCAAGCTTTTTTCGCTCTTTACGCTCGCCGTAGCCCTCACCCTTGCTTTCCCGCTCTCGGCAGGTGCGAGCCATGCTTGGGGTAGTTACCACTGGGCGCGCACCAGCAACCCGTTCACCCTCAAAGTGATTGATAGCATGACCACCGACTGGGACGACAACCTAAATGTGGCCATCAGTGATTGGAATTCATCGTCGGTAATGAACGTTGTTAAAGAAGCGGGAAGCGATGCCTCGAACACCCGCAAGCGTTGCCCGGCTGTTTCTGGCAAGGTCCGCGCTTGTAACGCCGCGTATGGCAATAATGGCTGGCTGGGGTTGGCCCAAATTTGGGCGAGCGGGAGTCACATTACCCAAGGCACTGCCAAGATGAATGACTCCTACTTTTCATCTCCTAGTTATAACGAGACAGCCCGTCAGCATGTCGTCTGTCAGGAAATTGGTCACGACTGGGGCCTTGGCCACCAAGATGAGTCTGGCGCCGACCTAAACACCTGCATGGATTACTCCAATGCGCTCGATAACCCGCATCCCAATGCCCACGACTACGACCAATTAGTAACTATCTACGGCGAGCACACGGACACCACCACGACAATCGCCGCCATGCCCGCTGGCTTTGCTAATGCTGATGTCCATGCGCAAGCCAACTGGGGCCAGTTGGCTTATCAATCCCCTGACGGACATTCTGCCGTGTATGTTCGCGATTTCGGACAAGGTTTCAAAATCATCACCCACGTCACTTGGGCGAAGTAAAACTACCAGCCTCGCCTGAAGTTCCATATGCAGTACCCTGCCCGCCCTCATACAAGAGGGCGGGTTTTTGTTTTCCAGTGCTAAAATGAGACCGCTCATGTCAAGAAATCAGGTGACTGTCACTTTTCGGCGACGGGCGCTCTGTTGGATTTGACTGCTTGAGCGCCGAAGTGACAATCACCTCCCCTCGTTGCCCCCATGGACCTCTACTTCTACAATACCCTCACCCGCCAAAAAGATAAGTTCGAGCCACTCACCCCCGGCGAAGTGAAGATGTACTCGTGCGGCCCCACCGTCTACCGCTACGTCCACATCGGCAACCTCCGCACCTTCCTCATGGCCGACCTCGTCCGGCGGTTGCTCGAATACGCGGGTTATCAAGTCACGCAACTCATGAACATCACCGACGTGGGCCACATGGCCGAGGACGACTCGCTCACCGTGACCCCCGGCGAAGACAAAGTGTTGGCCGCCGCCGCCGCCGAGAAAAAGACCCCTGCCGAAATCGCCGCCTTCTACACCGCCGACTTCCTCGACAGCGTGCGCCAAATGAACATCCAACCCGCGCACCGCTACCCGCAGGCCACCGAGCACATCCCGCAAATGCTCGCGCTCATCGAGCACCTCGAAGCCAAAGGCCTGGCCTACGCCAAAAATGGCGCGGTCTTCTACGATGTCTCCGGCTTCCCTACCTATGGCCAACTCTCCGGCCACCACCTTGAAGACCTGCAAGCGGGCATCAGTCGCGTCGCCATAGACGAAACCAAAGACGATCCCAACGACTTCCTCCTCTGGCGCACGGCGGGCGAGCATCGCGTCGTTAAATGGGAATCCAAATGGGGCCCCGGCTTCCCCGGCTGGCACATCGAATGCTCGGCCATGGCCATGCACTACCTCGGCCCACAACTCGATCTCCACACCGGCGGCGAAGACCTCGTCTTCCCGCACCACGAAGGCGAAATCGCCCAAAGCGAAGGCGTGACCGGCCAACCCTTTGTGCGCTACTGGATGCACGGCGCGCACCTCCTCGCCGAAGGCCGCAAAATGGCCCGCTCGGTCGGCAACGTCCTGCGCCTCGCCGACCTCCGCGCCGAGGGCGTCGAACCGCTCGCCTTCCGCCTCCTCTGCCTCGGCATCTACTATCGCGGCCACATGAACGTCACCTGGGATTCACTCAAAGCCGCGCAAGCGAATTTAGACAAACTGCGCCGCTACATTAGCGAATGGTCGGGTAGGGGCGTTCAATTGAACGCCCCTGCCACCATCGCCTCCAACTACCACTCCCGCTTCCTCGCCCTCATCACCGACGACCTCGGCTTCCCGCAAGCCCTCCCGCTGATTTGGGAGATGGCGAAATCGGATTTGCCCCCCGCCGAAAAATTAAACCTGCTCCTCGACTGGGACCGCGTCCTCGGCCTTGACCTCGCCGCCGCGCAACAACCCGCCGCGCCCGCCGGGTCACTTGACCCCGCGCTGGATGCCCTGCTCGCACAACGCGCCGCCGCCCGCGCCGCCAAAGACTACGCCACCGCCGACCGGCTTCGCGACCAGCTGGCGGCGGTGGGCATTGTGGTGAAGGACGGGAAAGATGGGCAGAGTTGGACGAAAAAGTAATCAGTCATCAGTTATCAGTGAGTGATACTGATTACTGGTTACTGATTACTGGTTACTGAATGTTCCCCCACGACTACCACACCCACACCCACTTCTCCTGCGATTGCCGCTATTCCATGGCGGAGATGTGTGCCAGCGCGCGCGCCAAAGGCCTGCCCGAACTTGGCATCACCGAACACTACGACCTGCACCCGCGCGAATCCTGCCGCGACTGGTTTAAGCTCGACGCCTGGGCCGCCGAACTCGCCCGCCACCGCCACTTCTATGCGGGCCGCCTCACCCTCCGCGCCGGCATCGAACTCGGCGAACCGCACCGTTTCCAGGCCGAATGTCAGGCCATGCTCGCGCGCTACCCGTTTGATTATTGTCTCGGCTCACTCCACTGGGTCGGCGACGACAGCCTGTTCGACGACCAGTTTTACCAAAGCCGCCCCGCCCGCGAAGCCTTTCGCCTCTTCTACGAAGAACTGGCCCGCATGACCGCCGTCGGCGGCTTCGACATCCTCAGCCACTTCGATCTGCCCGCCCGCCGCGCCATTCCGGTCTATGGGCACTACGACCCGCGCGAACACGAAGACCTCATCCGCCCAGTGCTGAAAAACTGCATCGAGCGCGGCATCGCACTGGATATCAACACCTCGCTCCTCCGCAAACTCCCCAATGGCGTGCTCACCCCCGGCCTCGAAATCCTGCGCTGGTACCATGAGCTGGGCGGCGAGCGCATCACCCTCGGCTCCGACTCGCACCAACCCGAAAACATCGCCGCGCATTTGGATGTGGCCGTAGCCGCCGCTAAAGACGCGGGCCTAAAATATGTGACGATGTTTGAACAGCGGCAGGCGAGGCTGGTGCCCATTCAATAAGCACCCTCTCCCAACGGGAGAGGGCTGGGGTGAGGGCGAACTCTCACCCCACTCATTACCCTATGCACCCCTCCTTTCTCAAGCCGCATTACCCCGACCACGTCTTCGCCGCGCTCCCCGCCGCAGTGCGGCACCTCCTCACGGGCCTCGGGCCGCTCGGCTTGGCCCCGGAACTCTTCGGCCAGTTGCCCACGCGGTACGACACCGTCATCCTGTTTTTCATTGATGGCTTTGGTTGGCGCTTCTTCGAGCAATACGCCGCCAAATATCCCTTTCTAAAACGCTTCGGGCGCGAGGGTGTGGTCTCGCAAATCACTTCGCAGTTCCCCTCCACTACCGCCGCGCACACCACCACCATCCACACCGGCCTCCCGGTGGGGCAGAGCGGCGTGTATGAGTGGTATTACTACGAACCCCGCCTGGATGCGCTGATCTCCCCGCTGTTGTTTTCGTTTGCCGGGACGCTGAAGCGGGACACCTTGCTCCCCACGGGCATCACGGCCTCCGCGCTGTTCCCCGCCCGCACGCTTTACCGCGACCTCGCGGGCCTCGGCGTTAAGTCGTATATTTTCCAATCCCGCGAATTCACGCCCTCCACCTTCTCCGACCATGTTTTTCAAGGCGCGCAAGTGCTGGCTTATAAAACCGTGGCCGAGGCATTGGTCAATCTCAGCCATGTGCTCTCGGCCAAAGAGGCGCCGCGCTACATCTTCTTCTACCACGACAAGTTCGACGCCCTGATGCACGAGTACGGCCCCGAATCCCCGCAAGCTGCCGGGGAGTTGGATACCTTGCTGGTTCAACTGGAGCGTCTTTTCCGCCCCACGCTCCGCCGCTCCAAAAAGACCCTGCTCCTGTTCACCGCCGACCACGGACAAGTGGAGGTCTATCCCGACCAGACCATTTTCATCAACCAGCGCCCCGAGTTAGCCGGGTATGCGCGGTTTCTCAAAACCACCCGCCAGGGCGACTATCTGGCCCCGGCGGGTTCGGCGCGCGATATGTTTTTGCACGTTCACGAAAACCTGCTGGACGAGGCCCACGCCTTTTTCGCCGCTCCCCTCGCGGGCCGCGCCGACGTGGTGAAAACGCAAACGCTCATGGAGCAGGGTTTCTTCGGCCCCGAGCCGCTCGCGCCGGAGTTCCTCGCCCGCGTGGGCAATCTGGTCATCCTGCCGTATGCCAATGAGTCGGTGTGGTGGTACGAAAAGGACAAATTCGGGATGCCGTTCTATGGTCATCACGGCGGCCTGACCCGGCAAGAGATGGCGATACCGCTTTTGTTGTACACTAACGGCTAACCTACAAGTAACCACGGATTACACCGATTTCACGGATTATTTCTTTCCAACAAAAATCTGTGTGATCCGTGTAATCCGTGGTTTCAAAATGACTATCTGTGAAGTTCAGCATCTTGGATTAATTGCCTACCCCGCCGCGTGGCAACTGCAACGGGAGCTCGCGTCCCGGCGGGCGGAGGATAAAATCCCCGACACGTTGTTGCTCCTCGAGCATCCCCACACTTATACTCTGGGGCGCACCGGTCACGCCGAAAATTTGTTGGCCGATGAAGTTGGGCTAAAGGCGCGGGGAGTCGAAGTCCATTGGGTAGATCGGGGCGGCGACATCACCTATCACGGGCCGGGGCAGTTGGTGGGCTACCCTATTTTTAAATTAGGCCGCCCGCAGTTTGATGGCGAGAAATTTTTGCGCGCGGATTACATGGGTTATGTGCGGAAGTTGGAAGAGACGCTCATCCGCGCGCTCCTGCGCTTTGGCCTGGTGGCCGGGCAAGTGCGCGGCCTCACCGGTGTGTGGGTGCAAGCCGATGTGGCCTCGCGGTGCGTGCATTGCCCGCCCGCCGCGCGCCTCGCACCCTCCAAGATTGCCGCCATCGGCGTGAAGGTGGACGCGCGCGGCATCTCACAACACGGCTTCGCGCTCAACGTCGCCCCCGACATGAGTTACTTTAACGACATCATTGCCTGCGGCCTGCGCGACCACGCGGCGATTTCCATGGCCGACTTGCTTGAGCCAGCCCCGCCCATGGAAGCGGTGATGGAGGAAGTGGCGAAGCAGTTTGGGAAGGTGTTTGAGCGGGAAATGCTAGAATACGCGTCATCAATGCTTATGACTGGTGGAGGTTAGGAATGGAGTTCGTCAATAAATTTTTACATGGGGATTGTGAGGAGATGATTAAGCATCTTCCTGATAATTCTGTTGATTTGATTTTTACCTCACCGCCGTATGCTGACCAACGCAAACATACTTACGGCGGGGTCGCGCCGGATGAATATGTGGCTTGGTTTTTGCCCAAAGCCAGCCAGTTTTTGCGTGTCTTGAAACCCACCGGGACCTTTATTCTGAATATCAAGGAGCGGGTGGTCAACGGTGAGCGGCATACCTACGTTTTAGATTTAATTGTAAAAATGCGTGAGCAAGGTTGGCTATGGACTGAGGAGTTTATGTGGCACAAGAAGAACTCCTATCCGGGCAAGTGGCCCAATCGCTTTCGGGATAACTGGGAACGGCTAATTCAGTTCAACAAAGATAAAAAGTTTGCCATGTATCAAGAGGCGGTCATGGTCCCGGTCGGCGATTGGGCGAAAGGCCGTCTGGCCAATTTAAGCGAAACCGATAAAGTGCGCGACGAGTCAAAGGTGGGGAGCAAATTCGGGAAGAATGTTTCCAATTGGGTCGGGCGCGATTTGGTTTACCCAACTAATGTCTTGCATATGGCTACGGAATGCGCCAACCGCGACCATAGCGCCACCTTTCCGGTGGAACTTCCTTCTTGGTTCATAAAATTGTTTACCCAGCCGGGGGATATGGTGCTGGACCCGTTCATGGGGTCCGGTACAACTGCCTTCGCAGCTATTCAGTTAGGCCGAAAGTATGTGGGGGTGGAGATTAATCGCGAGTATGTGGAACTGGCGCGTAAACGCACAGCGCAAGAACAGATTAGATTACCGGGAATTGCCGAAAAGAAGGCGGTCTATAAAACCAACAATTCTCACCGCAAGAACAAAGCTAAGGTTGAAGTATGAATCGACTTAATTTGACCTATGTCAACCAATACGTCAATGAGCATATTGCCGATTTCCATCGACGGCGGATTAAGACACTGGAAGACTTGCATCTCAAAAAACTCATTTCCAAAAATCCTTATCTCCTCAAAGCTAAAAATACAACGACCGCAGCTGAACTGATTACCAGTTCACTGGACGCGCTTTTATCTTCGTCAGAAGAAAAGATGTTTGGGGATTTCTTCGAGGGCTTAGCTGTTTTTGTGGCTCAGCAAACTTCAGGTGGACACAAGTCCACTGCGCCGGGGGCTGATTTGGAATTTTTCAATCGGGGCATTCACTATGTTGTCTCAATTAAATCCGGGACAAGTTGGGGCAACAATTCCCAACAAGACAAATTAGAGCAGGACTTAAAGAATGCTGTAGCGCGTCTGAAACAACAAAATCGAGGCGCTAATGTTCAAGCGGTGTTGGGCATTTGTTACGGCAAGACCAAAACCGCTTATTTGCGCGGCTATCTCAAAGTTGTTGGACAGAATTTTTGGTTCCTTATTAGCGAGAATCAAACTCTCTATACCGAAATCATTGAACCTATCGGTTATCGTGCCAAAGAGCATAATGAGAATTATGCCCGCGAACGCGCCCACGTTACCAACCTGCTCACCAAACAATTCATAGATCGCTTTTGCAATGAACGGGGCGCAATTGATTGGGAACAACTGATTGAGTTTAATTGTGGCAATTATGATTTACAGGAGCTCAGGAAACCGGGATGGTTATGATCTGACAGAGTGTAATCGAGTC
>CAYUFY010000033.1:0-25306 GCA_964443795.1 uncultured Anaerolineales bacterium
GGTGAATCCGGTCGAATCTTGGAAAGTCCTGAAAATTTAAGCGAAAGATCCGTAGGTGGGTTGGCTCACGCAATTGATATGCCCCAACTTTGGCCCGCCGGCAGGTTATTGAGTTTCACTAGGAAAGGTATGACAGTTGCCATGGAGGGGGCTATTGGGGATTGGTTGCCAATAGTCGGGCGGCAGGGCCAATACATGGAAATAGTCGGGCGGGAGGTTTTGGATGGTGACGCTGGTTAAAGCCAGGTTTGGGTCTGTCCATTGCCGGGTGGCATAGGGGTTATCAGTCAGGTTTTCAGCATATACTTTGGGACGACCCGAAACGTCAATCAAAATCATGCCATATTCCTGCAAGGCTCGTGCGATAATTTTCCCGGTGCGATTCAAACCCAAATGGTCAAAATCCGCCTCGGTTAGGGAGGGGTCTAACTGCAACCTGGCTCCTTCGGGGATGGCATACGGGAGTGAACTTTTGCCATCGGTTTTGGAAGCGGGAAAGACACAGCGGTCATAAGCCACATGAGGATAACCGAAGGCCAGTGCATGTTCGATACGGCCCTGGTCAATCTCCCAGGGGCGAATAAGCCCGGCATAATACGGAACCCCAGCCCCCCGCGAAGTGTACGGTGCGGGAATCCCATCCCCCCAGACCGTATAGAGAGAGCCATTATCAACAACCCACCCCACATCAGTGCGCTGGATGTGATACAAGTCGTATTCTGCGCCTGTGTCGAGGTCAATGATTATCATTTGCGCGTCATCACCTGCGGAAGGCCGGGCTTCCGTTGGGATAGGCACGTCTATCAGCCGGGTGGTGGTAAACGCTGGGCGGCCGGTTGCGATTGTGCACTTGGTTTGGCGGCAGGGAATATCCCAGCGGGGGGTGTTGGCATCAGCGAAATACACTGGGAAAGTATATTGGTCGGGGTCCGAAGTAATGCCCGTGGTTAGCGTTTCCATCATTGGGTCTGAAAAATCATCGTAGCGTGCGGGGACCGGCAAGGGCGTATTCCAAACACTAGTGGAGAGATATGGCCTGGCGATGGTTAAATCGCTTGGGGTGGGCCAGGGCGTGACGGTAGGTGGCTGGGGTGGGGCGGAGGGAGCCATGGGCGTTTGAACACAGGCCGCCAAGAGTGTGCCGGTCAAGATATTGACCAATATGAATTGGCACATTCCCTCAGAGAGATGCCAGCATGGAGAGCCGGGCAGTCGCCGCGCAATCATGACCCGACTAGATCCGCTGAGAGGCGACTTCCAAAAGCGCTTGAAGTTGGGCTAGGCGTTGTTGCAGTTCAGCCAAAACCCCCGGCCTTTGGGTGGGGAGAATAGATAAATTGAAAATGCCGTTGTCAATAACCGTCAGTTGCCAGCGCCCGGCGCGGTTACCGAGCACAACATTTTCCCGCCCAACAATATCCAGGCACGCTTCGCCATGTTCGTAAAGCTGGAGGGTTTTTTCGGCGAACAGCCGGATTTGTTGCGCCAGATGTGGGTCAGCCTGCATTTGGCGCGTCAAGTCTGAGAACGAAAAATCTTGAAACAAATCCGCCAGTGGGCCAGCGAGATAGGGTTGCACAATCGCCGCCACCGGTTGACCGCCAATCGGGCCACGAATAACTACAAACTCAGCCGGCAAGACCCAATCGCCATACCAGCTCACCAACAAGGCGTGTTTATGTTGAAACTCCCGCGCCAAGGCCAACACCTCTGGCAAGGATTTGCCGAAGGAGCGGCGTAATATCTTGAGCGCGCGGGGCGTTGGAGAAATAGACAGGCTGAGCACTGTTGCGCCGGTGCCATACCCTATCAGGCGCGCGGTCGCTGATTGGACAAAGGGGAGCTGGGTTGGTTGGCACAGGCGCGACATGGCCTCGGCCAAGCCGGGGATAAATTTATCGGCGAGATTAACAAGGGCGGCTACCCGGTCGAATTCGCGGGTGCGCGGGCTAACAATGGCCCGCATATAGCCCGCGAGATTATCCCGAGGGCGTAAACAGGCGGTCGCCATCGCCTCAAGCGTTAATAACCCAGTGCGCAAAATGGCCTCCTTAATTTGGCGGCTGAACCCGGGCGGCAACAGTCATGTGATTACAGACGTCCGGCCACGGGTTACCTGTAACAACTACCATGTTTGGTTCCACCCAACGTGGGGTTCCAATAAGCCGCCGGGAGTTTAAGCACCCGGAAGGCGGTGTAGGGAATGGTGGTGATGGTTTTGTTGGTCAAATTCAGGCCAGCGTCGGTCCATTGTTCGGTCGCATAGGGATTAGCGATTAAGTTTTCAATATAAATTTTGGAACTGCCCGAATCGTCCACCAGAAACATTCCGTATTCCTGCAAAGCGCGCGCGATGATTTTACCGGTCGCGCTCAAGCCCCAACTGTTAAAGTCGGTCTCCGTCAGGGTCGGGTCTAATTGCAGGCGTGCGCCTTCGGGCAAGGTGTTCGCCAGAGTGCTGTCGCCATCAGTCTTGGAAGCTGGAAAAACACAACCTTGGTTGGATGGCTCGGGATAACCAAACGCCAGCGCGTGCTCAATGCGGCCCTGCCGGATTTCCCAGGGACGAACCAATCCCGCATAATAAGGGATGCCCGCCCCGCGTGAGCCATAACGGCTGGGAGTCCCATCCCAATAGACGTTATACACCGAGCCGTTGCTAACTGACCAAGTATTGTTGCTATAGACTACCTCATACAGGTCATATTCAGTGCCGTTGGTGCGGTCAACAATAATCATCTGGGCATCACTGCCAGCCGCTGGTTGCGCCTGAGGCGGAATGGGCACATTGGTGAGGGTGTTCACCGTGGTTACCCCGCTGGGACTGACAATGGTGCATTTGGTTCTAACACATGGGACGTTCCACCGGGGGGTCGTCTGGTCCACAAAATAGACGGGGAAGGTATATTGATTAGGGTCGGAGGTGAACCCGCCAAAGGCTGTGGCCGGGATGGTCGCAATCATCACCGCCGAATTAGGGTCGTATTGCGGCACGGGGTCAATGGGCGTGTTCCAAATGCTGGTAGTGGTGTAGGGGCGCAGAACGGAAATATCCACGGGGCGATGGATGACCGGGAGGTAAAGCACATAGGGCGGGGCGGCGGTGGCGGGGTGAGGCTTTGTCCCTGAGAGGGCCAGCCCCACGCTGGCGAGCACTAGCGACCGAAATGCAAGGCGAAGGATGAAAGAAGATTTCAGCATATTTTGTGCCTTGTTAAAAGGGTTCCTCAGCCACCAGGCCATCCCCGCGTGTGGGGGCACCGCCCCACTAGGGCAGTCGCTCAATCGGACTTGAGGGCCAGCCCAACGGCGCGCCAAAGATCATGCCAAAATGGGGCCGGGTCGGTCCAAGAGAAAACCGCATGGCCTTTGGGGCCTTGCCAGGAACGCCACCAGTCGCCTAAGGATAGTTCACCGCGCCGCCAGTAATGCAACGCCGATTGAAAATCCCGACGCAAGTCCAACCATTTAACGCCCCCGTAGGCTTGTTCGCGGTTGGCCGGGAGGGGCCAGCCCACACAATCGCAATACATGGTGTAGAGCAGGGCAACCCCGCCCGCTTCGGCAATGGCCGAGCGCCCGGTGGGGCGGCCAATGTTGGGTTCGATGATGAAGTGCTGGCCGGTGCGCTCATCCCGCTTCATTTCTACATAACCTAAGCCATAATACCCGGCTTCCTGAAACAAGCGGAGCGACTCGCGCAAGACAAAATCGTTTTGACATTCCTCCCCCAGACAACTGGTGCCGGTTTCGGGCGGCCACTGTCGCAATTTGCGCGCGATAAATGTAACCAGCGGCTGGGAGGTAACGTTGAAATAACAGTTACATGAATACAGGCTGGCATCGGTGCCCTCAATCCATTCCTGGGCCATCAACACTTCTGTCCACTGGCAACACTGGTCATATAGCGTCAGGAACTCGGCGGCACTGGCGACTTTGTAAACTTTGGCCTTGGTATGTTGCTCCCAGGTGCGCGTCTTGAGCGGCGGTTTTAGAATGCAGGGATAAGTCAGCTGGGCGGCGGCTTGTTCAGCCGCCGCCCGATTTTTAAGGAGGAAGGTGCGTGGGATGGGCAGGTTGGCTTGTTGGGCAAACTCATAGAAGCCAATTTTATCCATCAGCAGTTCGAGGATTTCTGCGCGCGGCAGGGCGATGTAATACCAGGGGGCCAGCCGCGCCCGGTGCCGGGAAATCAGCCAGACGCTGGAGTCGGTGCAGGGGAAGAGCACCGCTCGCTGGGGCAAGGTCGGCCCCAGTTCCTCCAGAGTTTGGATAAACGCTTCCGTGCCGGTGTCGGTTTCGATGATTTGCTGACAAACGCGGGTGCGGGCGCAATAGTGCTGGCGGTTTTTAGCCAACGCGATAACCGGCACACCATGCCCCGCCAGGATGCGGGCGGTTTGCAGACCCGTTAGACAATCCAAGCCGACGACAAGCGCCGGGGGTGGGGTGTTACGCGGCGGGGAGGCGGTAGCGCGCATGGGTCAGCGATTCGCGGCGGGTCGTGTCGGTAGATATTTGGCTTCGGCCTGGCTCATCTCTTCTTCGCCCTGAATGCGGAAAATTTCCTTGACCGAGGCAATCTCTTTTTCCACACCCATGAGCGAGCGGTCTTGGTAAATCCGGGCGGCGGTGGTTTGCATGGCCGTAATGCTGGCGCGCACCAGGTGGTTGGCCCAGATGACCACGCTGACTCCAGCGGCCTCGAACGCGCTCACCGGGGTGCTGTAATACATGGTGGGCACGATGACCACCGGCGCAGTGTTTTTCCAAAGCCCCATAAATTCCAAAATCTCGTCAGGGGTGGATTGTTTGCTGTGCATTAAGATGGCATCGGCCCCAGCGCGATGGTAGGCCTCCGCCCGCCGCAGGGCCTCCTCCATGCCCCACCCGGCAATCAGGGCTTCAACCCGCGCTACCACACAGAAATCAGGGTCCTGCTGGGTGTCTTTAGCGGCCTTGATTTTTCCTGCGAATTCCTCGACTTGCGCCAACGGTTGCTCTTCGCCGCGGATGAAAGAATTGGTTTTGGGAAATAGCTTGTCCTCCAGGCACATGGCCGCCACCCCGCGTTGTTCCAGCTTGCGCACCAGTCGCCGCACGTTGTTAAAATTACCGTAGCCGGTATCCGCGTCAAGTAACAAGGGGACCGCGGTAGCATCACTCATGAACTCCACCACTTCGAGCACTTGCGTCCAGCTGGCTTCGTTGTTGTCGCGCACGCCTAGGGCCGCCGAAATGGCCAACCCACTGCCCCAGATGCCTTTGAAGCCGGTTTCTTGGACAATTTTGGCGCTTAGCCCATTGTGGGCTTCCATCAGAAATTCAAGCGTCGGGGATTGCAGAAGTTGTTTGAACTGAGTTGTCTTTTTCACGAGGTCTCACCTTTAGGATTGAGAATAATTTCAATTAATAACAGGCACGCTGGAAAGCGTTAGCGCGCGGCCCCGCCGTTGCGGCGGGTCAAAGCGGCGACGACCTCGACCACGCGGTGGCCGATTTCCCGCTGGCTATCCACGGTCGAAGCGCCAACATGGGGCGTGAGGATGACATTGGGCAAGGCGGCCAGCGGGGAGATCTTGCCCTCACCTTCCGCCCGGTGGACATCCAGCGCCGCGCCGCGCAATTGGCCGGAGGTCAGGGCGTTATACAACGCCTCTTCGTCCACCACGCCACCGCGCGCCAAATTAATGAGATATGCCCCAGGCTTCATATGTCCCAACATGGCGGCATTGACCATGCCGCGGGTGGTGTCTTTGAGCGGAACGTGAATGCTCAGGAAGTCGGCGGCGGCGACAACCTCCTGGATGGGGGCTAGGCGGACACCTTTTTCCTTGAGCCGCGCCTCGACCTCGGGAGTGGGGTGTTCCACGCACCCTAACACGGTCATGCCCCACGCGGCACCCAATTGCCCTGTCCGTGAGCCAATGTTGCCCGCGCCGATGACCCCCAAAACTTTGCCCGTGAGCAAATAGGCGGTGACTTTGTGTTTAATCCAGTGGCCTTCACGGGTCACCCGGTCTACATTGATGAGGTCGCGAGCCAGCGCCAGCATGAAGGCAAAACTCATCTCCGACACAGCTTTGGCACCCGGTTCGGGGACGCGCACCAGTTCCAAGCCATGTTGTTGTACATAGTCCAAATCCAGATTGTCAATGCCCGAACCGGCGCGGACAAGTAACTTGAGTTTGGGCGATTGCGCCATGACCTCGCCGGAGATGTTGACCCCGCTACGAAAGACCAATACTTCGCAGTCGGTGATGAGCGATTGTAAGGTGTCATCCTTGGCATCGAAAGCGCAAATGACTTCATGCTCCTCGCGCAATTTGTCAATGGCCTCGGGGAAGATGGGGCTGGCAATTAATATTTTCATAATGCTATCTAGGCTCCTGAGATGAGTAGGGTGGGCAAGCAGGCGCTCTTTAGGCCGGGCGGGGTAATCCAACCAGCCAGGGGAGCAGTTGGGCGCGCACTAAGGCCAATGAGGCGCGTTGGCCGACGTTGATGCGTCGCAAGCGCAAGCGGTCAACGGTGCGCCAGTTGTTCAGGCCGCGGGCGGTGGTAAAAGCCAGTTGAAAACCAGATTGCTCCAGCATCCGGGCGACCGCCGGGGTGTTCCCGCCACTGGGATAAGCGAAAACGGGCAGGGTGTGGCCAACCTCCCGTTCCAAGTCCTGCCGTGACCCGGTGGCTTCGGCTTGGGCCTCGGCTAGTGAGACCCGGTTGAGCAACGGATGCGTGCGGGTATGCGCGCCCAAAGTCACGCCCTCCCGCGCTAATCGGCGTAAGGTTGCCCAATCCAAGACACGATGTGGCACTGTGGTTAGACCGAGGTCGGCGCAGATTTTCTCGACGAGGGACATAGCGGTGGCATGGGGCAAGGTTTTGATGTAATCCCGCACCTGGCGGGCGGCCGCGGTGCGTTGGGCCGGTGTAGTCAACGCCAAGTGACCGAGTGGGGTTGAGAGCGGGTCGCGGCGCGCCGTTTCTTGAAAGGCTTGATGGAGGCGGTCCCACCAGAAGACCCGCTCGGGCTGGTCCGGAAAACTGGTCGGAACAAACAAGGTGACCGGGAGGCCGAGGCGGCGCAGAATCGGCCAGGCGTGCTCGACGAAGTCGCAATAGGCATCATCAAATGTTACCAGTACCGAGCGGGGCGGCAAGGGCGCACGGGTCTGACTAGTCTGATGCAATTCGGGCAGAGATAGAACGCGGTAGTGCGCGGCCAGATATTGCATTTGCTCGGTGAACGCCTCAGGTGTGGCGCTGAGGAGGGCCGGGTCAAGTTCGGGGTGCGCGTGTGGGTAGTCCACACGATGATAGGTTAAGACCCGCAGTATTTCTGAGGAGTCGCGGCTTAGTTTTTCCAACTCGCCAATCAGTCGAGCAAAGAGGGGGTGTCGAGCCACGGCGGCTACGCTTGGGCGAAACAAGCCCTTCACGCTGAACCTCGCGGACTTTGGTGAAATTGCACAATGTGTTGCGCGACAGCTTGGGCTACCGCCGCCTGGGGTTGCGAGGCATCCACGGTCACAAAGCACGGCACGGCTTCGCGCAAGCGTAGATATTCCTGGCGGCGATGTTCCAGCAGTTCGAGGGTTCCCTCGCCCTTGCGGGCGAACAAGACTTCGGGGGGCGCGTCGAGAAAAATGACCAGTTCGGGGCGCGGATAGAAGTGTTTCAAAATGAAGCCGTGAATCCGGCTGGTGAGCGAGCGATGTGGGTCAGTGTTGGCGACATCATGGGCGTAGTAATCGGAGAAAAAATGCCGATCAAGGATGACCACAAAGCCCTGCGCCTGATAAATCCAAATAACTGTTTGCCGAAACCATTCTTCGCCCAATTGGTTGAGCAAGCGGAGGCTGGCTTTAACCCCGGCGGTCATTTTTCCCAGGATGCTCTTTGGACGGGGTTTGCTTTTGGTAGGGTCGGGCGGCCCGGCCATGTCGGGGCGTTGGCCGCTGAGCCGTTTGAGTTCTAGGAAGAGCCGGGTGGTAGGGAGCACCAGATTGCTGGATTCCAAGTTGACCCCCATATAGACATATTTGGTGGGAAAGGGCAATTGCCCGGCCAGTGACCGGCCAATGGTGGTTTTACCCGCACCATCCGGGCCAATGAGGGCGACAGTGAACATGGTCTATGCAGGAATGTTTACGGATAGAGTGGACTGATTGTATCAAAGAGAGCAGTAATTGACACGGGGTATGGATGATAGACGGCTTGCGCTGGTTTGCCGGCTAACACGCGGTGGGCTAGTTCGCGTTGCCGCGTCTCGGTTTGCTCAATGAATTTATTCGCTAACTGCGGAAAGGCGAAGCGGAATTTTTGATAATATGCCAGAAAGTCCAGTCGCTCATGTTCCAGCGAGAACACCATGCGCTCGGCGATGTCTAAGGCTGACATGGCCTCCACCCGGATATCGGGCGTGGCGTGACTGACCACAAATAAAATCTGGTGCAGGGGGCCGGTGAGGGGACAGGCCGCCTCGCCAAACAGCCGTTGGGGATGCACTTGCACATTGAGTTGCCGCTGAACGATGGGGAGCAACCGGCTGTAGATGGTGGCCGGGAGCCAGCGATTGCCTCCCGCTTCCAATAGTCGAACCAATAATGTGAGCAACCGCAACCGCAGCAGGTCACGCGGTTTAACGGTGGCCCGAAAATGTGGGAGTTGTTCCAATTGCCAATCCCAAAGGCGGATTGGCTCAGGGATGCCGTACATTTGGTGTGTGTCAGGGTGAAGGTAGACCCATTCATCGCCAATGTAGCTGGCTCCATGTGTCATAAAACCCAACAACGTCTCGGTTTTGCCGCCCTTTGACCAGCCGGTGACCAGCAGCCCTTGGCCGTGATACTGCAAGGCGGTGGCATGGAGCGGCAGGAGTCCACGGCTTAAGGCGGTCAGGTTGATGATGGGCATGAGCAACGGCACAGCGGTTAACCCACGTTCGCACAAAAGGCGGAGGGGGTGTTGCCCGATGCGCTCGAAGGGAATCTGCACCCGGGCGCGGGTTTTGTATTGACTGCGGAGAACCACAAATGCGTCCTCAGTAAAGCCCACGTCATCCAGCCCGATGTAACGCAAGGGGGAGGCCAGCGGTAATTGGTCCACAAACTGAATTTCAATCTCGGGGGCACGGGTTAGCGCGGCTTGCAATGGCCCGATTTGGCGCGTGATGAGGGCGACCTCGCGTGGCGACGCGTCTAGGAGGCGGATGCCAACAAAGCCGTGCAGGTCATAATCCACCGGGGCTGGTGATTGATTGTCCATTGAGGAGGGTGGCTGGGGTTCTGTAACCGGAGGCGCATAGCAGGTGAGTCTTACCCTGGCGTGCCGCCAGATTGAATCAAGTCGAAAAATTGCTGGTGGTTAGGGGCTGGGCGCGGGCATGGTGCGGGCATCAAGTTGGACGTTATCCACGGTGGCCTCCAAACTGGCGGCGGTGGTAGCGCCCAGTTGGAAGCGGTCTGCCAGGGAAGTCCAAGTCCCGGTAGTGAAAGTGGCAAAGGGCGCGCCAAAGGGCGCATCCCCGATGGCCAGATAAGCCTCCAGCACCGCGTTTCCGCCACTCCCCGCTTTTTGGCGCAGGCCGAAGCGGTAAATCGTCCCCACTACCACTGAAGGTGGGGCGCTACCGATGTTAGTGGTATTGTGGCGCAACTGCACGGCCCCAGTAGGACGGAGTAAGAGATTCCCGACGGTGGCCCCGCCATTGGAGATTAATGCGATGCGGGTCTCTTTGGCGGGTAACGAATGTAGCTGAAGGTAAAAAGTGACGTAGAGGTCATTGGTCGGAGGAAAATTTTCACGCAGGTAGGATTTACCTGCGTTGGGAATGCGCGCGGAATATAGGCCTTTGAGGGGCGCGGCGGTTTCTAATAACACGGTGCCCGATTTACTGTCGAAACCGCTGGTTGGGTGAGTGAGATTGCCATCTTCAAAGGAGATGTTTTTGAGCGGCACATTGCTGGGTGTGGTGGAGGGCGTGAGCGTGGGCGCTGGCGTGTTGGAAGGGCCAGCGGGAGGCGTTGAGGTCGGGAGGGAGGTGGGAGTGGTAGACGGGCTGGGGGAGGCAGTTGGCGTGGAGGTGGTCGTTGGCCCGCTGTTAGTGGCAGTGGGGAGCGCCGGTGCCGTGCTGGAACTCGCGGCGGTGGGCGTTGGCCCGCCCAGACTTAAATCCAGATAGTTGTGTACGTAATAGCGGGAGACGCTATCGCTGGCTAACACAACCAGCCCGGTGGCGCTGTTCAGATTCTGTTTAGTGGAGGTGGCGTTGTTGAGGTTGACATCCAGCGCGCTTTGGATGAAGGGCATTCCTTGTCCAGCGGGGAAGGAAATGTTGTCGAGGGCCGAGGACTTGTAATAGATTGTGCCACCCCCTTCGGGCGCGGTGGCAAACATATAGACCCGGTTGTGTTCTTCATCAATCAACACAATGGGCCGGGTATGTTTATCGCTCACGCGCCCAAAAACCTGGCTGGTCCAGTTACCAGCGAGGTCGCGCACCAATAGCATAATGAGGGGCGCGTTGGCGCTGGTAAGCGAGGTCTTGACAGCGGCGTACACCCGGCCACTGCCATCGGCTTGCACGGACTTGAGGTTGATGTGGTCATCAGCGCAGGCCTCAGAGCAATTGGGGCCGGGGAGCGCCGCTTGTTCAGGTTCCCAAACCGTGTCGGCCGCAGTGTCGTGATGCACGGCGAAGTACATTTTGGAGGTGGTTTGGTTGCTCCACATTATTCCGATTTTGTCGCCCTGAAAAGCGATAACGGATGAAATATCGTCGCTGCTGACGGTGACGGCTTGTTTGAGCGTGACCGGCAAGATGAAGGGAACGCCCCAGGTCAGGTCGTCGCCGAGACTGCGGTTAACCATGACCTGATCGCTTTCGATGTAGGTGACCCAGAGTTGGCCAGTGGAATCCTTGGCCAGCACCAGCGTTTCTGATTTGCCACGGGTGATGGTCACCGGAAAGCCTGGGTCAAGGGTGTAAGTTTGGGTGGCGGCCTGATAACTATAACGATAGAGCCGCGCCCAGTTGTCCGAATTGCTATCTGGCGCGCCGCTGGATGAGGTATACATATGCGAGGCTACATAGAGGTGCTGTCCATCCCAGAGCGTATCGGCGCGGGTTCCACCTCGATTATCTAGCAGAGTGCCAGTATCCACCCACGTTTGGGTGGTAAGATTCAATCTATAGATGTGGTAATCCTGAACGTCGGGGTTATAAAGACTGCCCCACCAGAGGCCATCATTCCACCAGAGTTTGCTTTCAGGTTTTTCGCTGGTGGCGGCGCTGGGACCGCTGGTGCCATATGAAAAACCTCGATAGCCAATCATGCCAGTTTGCGCCTGCAGTGGCCGAAGCCCCAAGAGCGCGCATAGGGTCACGGCGACAACTGCCATGCTGGCCCACCCTATGGGGCGGGCAGGGGGGATTGATAAGCGGGGTTGCATAAGGGAACATCCTTTCCATAACCTGCGGGCCAATCCGGTCAGGGCTCGTAAATGATGTGAAACCGCCGGGGCATAGGCACCTCGGTGGCGTTTGGGAAAAGCGCTTCTTTCAAGTTCTGGCAGCTTGTGGAGCATCGAGCCGAGGGCTGGCTGAGGGCAAGGGCACTGCTTGGGAATGCTCCAATGCTAAACGGCTCAGAGCGCACCCCAACGCCAAAGTGACCCAAAAATAACGCTCGTAGGCCAGCGTCAGAAAAAAGCCAGCGACCAGATAGGAGGTGATGGCCATGAAAAAGCCAGTGGCCATATAGGCCAATTCTGGATGAATAGTCTTCCAATATTGGCGGGCACGATTTAAATCGTACAAGGCTACGGCCACAATGGACAGAAAACAGGCGAGGCCTAAAACACCCATTTCAGCGGCAGTGTCGAGATAGAGATTATGCGCCTCACGCGTACCCGTGTGCGTCTGGAGGCCGCTCCGTTCCACATATTCCAGATAATAATGCTTGAACATGGCTGGCCCGACTCCAATGATGGGGTGGTCGGTGAATACTAGCATCGCCGCATCCATTTCACCCAACCGCCCTATGGTGGAGGTGTCAGTGGGGCCACCGCCTAAGATATCATTGAGATTGATGGTTTTGCTTAAGCGGGTATTGAACTCCGGATTGGCACCGAGTAGCAACGTTAGAGCCAGCAAGAGGACCACGAGCTGTGAGAACTTGATGTAGCGCAGAAAGACCATGATGACCAACACAATAACAAAGCCAATGGCCAAGCCGCGTGAGTAAGTGAGAATCGCGCCGGTGGCGATGAAACCGGTAGCGATCAAGGCTAGGATTTTCAGGGGTTGGGATTTTTCCCCCCAGGCTTGAAATAGGCCGAGTGGGATGAGCATGAGCATAATTTGCGCGTAGTAATTCTTCTCGCCAATTGACCCAGCCAATCGCAATTGGGTCACCTCGCCCTGCAGGGTCACCACGCCAGTGCCAAAACTGGCATCGGTTACCTGGGCAAAGCCGCCATAGTTATTATCGTAGGTGCCAGTGACCTTTTGATAAAACGACAATCCACCAATGATCGCTCCGGCCAGCAGGATGGTCCACACGACCCGCCTGAAGGTAGTGGGGGTACGCACCACATTGATGAATAAAACGTAAAACCCAATGCCTTCCACCATGAAAGTTGTTAGGGCGTTAAATGAGATTTTGAAATTCCGGGAAGCCAGCGTACTCACCACTTGTACCAACAAGTACAGACCCAACAACACCAGCCCCCGGTTAATAATCACTTTTTGGCGATGAAAAATGATGTAGCTGACAAACGGAATAATCAACAACGCCGGCGCGACTATAGCGGCGTAGGATGGCATCCCATGAAACCGAATGGCGACCACCAGCGCGTTGGTATAAATCAGAAACAGCGTCACTAGGGTGGGAAGGTCGGGCCACAACAAGACAATGTACGCCAGCGGCGCCAGCAACACTGCTCCGATGGCTAACACAGGTTGCTGGGCGCTTAACAACCCAATGGCGATGGCCCCTCCGATAGCGGTTAGCGCAATAACTAGCCAGCGCGGGCGGGCGGGTGAGGGTGGACTAAAAACGGTTTCCATGACCTGGGCTTCCTGATTGTGATGATGGCTAAGGTTGCCGGGGCGCGCTAGGCCCAGGAGCACGCTGGGGATTCCAAGAGGTGATGCGATGTCCGCGCAGAACGTTGAGGGTGGCCAACAAAGCGGCCAAATTGGCCATACAAAAAAAAGAAGGGAAGGTGAAGAGTTTGGATTCTCCGAGGCGGGTATTGCTTAAAACCCACCCCATCAACGCCAGGCCATAAAAGCCCGCTTGTAGAACCGTGGCCGCCTGATAGATAAGCCCATGCGACCACAGCCAAGGGCTGATCAACAAAAGGCCGATGAGTGGAAAAACCATCAACCGCCGCAAGACCTTGTGGGAAAACAACTGCAATGCATAAAACCCATAGTAGCGAGGATTCAGCAAGGCGCGCATCTCTAGGACACCATAGAAACCAATGGTAATGTTTCGCACCTTGCGATTAAATTCGCGGACACTGGACCCAGCGACTGGCTCATAAGCCACCGCCTCGGGTGTAAAGACCAGCCGATAACCTTGCGCGATGACCCGCGTGGAGATGACGAAATCGTCAATGACACCAGATGGTACTGGATAATACAATGAGCGACGCACGGCATAAATGGCACCAGTGGCCGAGATGGTGTTGCCGGCCCGAGACTGAGACCGCTTGAGCTGACGGTCGAAATTCCAATAATTTATTTCCCCGGCACCGCTAAACCCGGCGCTTTGTTGGGGCAGGTAATGTTGGTCACCAGCCACCCCGCCCACTTCCGGGTCAGCGAACGGGCGCACCAACGCGCGCAAGGCCTCCGGGGCATACATGGTGTTCGCATCCGAAAAAACTAGAATTTCCCCGGTGGAGTTCGCCACCGCCGCATTCAGTGCTGTTACTTTGCCGCCGCGTGGCAAAGCCAGCAGTTTAATGCGTGCCCCCACATAAGCTTGGACTAGCGCGTCTGTGCTATCCGTAGAGCCATCCGACACGATGATGGCCTCCAGCCGCCCGGGGGGGTAATCTAGGGCCAGAATGTTTTCGAGCCGGGCCTGAATGCTCCCGGCTTCATTATATGCGGCGATGATTAGGCTAATGGTCGGGGTGATATCCGCCGAATAATACGGGCGGTGGCTGAGTCGACCACGCACAAACACCAACGCCGGGAAGAGCAGGTAAGTGTATGCTAGCAACGCCAGCGCACCCCACCATAGACTGAGTAAGATGAGACTCATGCGTGTTAATTTCCAGTGGTCGTGAAGTGTTGCGCCAAGCGGGCGGCATTGGCCTGCAAATCAAATTCCTGTAAAACGGTAGCTCGCCCGGCTTGCCCCAATAGGTGACGCAAGGACGGGTCCCGATGCAAACGTTCCAGCGCCTGAGCCAGTTGGGCCGGGTCGCGGGGGGGAACCAGCAACCCGTTTTCACCATCTCGTACCAATTCGGGGATGCCCGAAATACCGCTGGCGACCACTGGGATGCCACTTCCCATCGCTTCCATGAGCACCACGGGAATGCCTTCGCGGCGTCCACTCGTGGTCGGCACACTGGGGACCGAAACCACATCGGCCCGACGCAATTGTTCCGCAATTTCAGCGCGGTTCCGGCGCCCTAAAAAGCGCACCCGGTCACTTAACCCTGCGCGTGCCACCTGATTGGTCAGGGCTATCAAGTCCGGCCCATCACCAATAAAGTTGCATTCAAAATCCACACCGCGTTCATGCAACAAGCGGCAGGCTTCTACCAAATAGGTCTGGCCTTTAACTTCATAGAGTGTGCCGGTGCACAAAATGCTGAACGGTGGGAGCCCCGCCTGCACATCTACTGGCTGAAACACTTGGGTGTCCACGCCGCACCGGATGACTAAAATTTTGTGGCGATAAGCCTCACCCGCCACTTGGGCAATGAAATCTCGATTGTAGTGGGAAATGGTGACCGTAAATGCCGCTTCGGCCACCTTTTCGTGGAGCATATGTTGGTCCACCTGCAAATCTGCGCCATGGGCGGTAAAGCTATACGGGATGCCAGTGAGGCGGTGAATAATAAAGGCTGCGGCGGCGGGGTGATTGGCAAAATGCGCGTGTAGGTGGGGTATCCCCTGCGCCTCCATTTGACGCGCAAAGAGGGCCAGTTTGGGAAAGAGCGCCAGTCCACCGAGAAGATAGTTGGGGCTACCCCAATTGGCGCGCAACAGTGTCCATAACGCGCCGCCATAAGCCTGCGGTTTATGGAACAAATAATGCAGGTTGGCCCACAGAATGGCCCCGGAGATAAAGGGCGCAAAATGGGCGCGCTCCACAAAAGAACGCGCTTCCGGGTGCATCACCACTTCCCCCTGCGACCGCCTGAAACGCTCAACGAATTTGGCCCACACCCCCGCGCCTTCCGGGTGGGTGGTGGTGTTACGCGCCCGCATGAGCGGGTAGAGTTCCACCTGCACCCCTTGTTGTTCCAGCGCCAACATCTCGAAGAGAATAAAGGTTTCGGTTAACTTGGGAAACCGGGAAACAACATAGGCCACCTTGCGCTGGCCTCCCACCGAGGCGGCTTGGGTGGAGGCAGATAGAGCTGTGCGAGTTAGGGTTTCCATGAGCCAGAACCGGCCTGGTCGGCCGGTGGATTTATTTGCCCAATAACCGATTCCAGAAAGGGAGACGCCGCAATTCGGGAAAAGTTTGTTCTAGCTTGAGCACATTGCGATTGAGGCCGACGATGAGCAGGGAAACCCCAGCCGCCAGCGCACAACTGACATAGACGGAGGGGGTGGCTAGTTTTTGGAATAAGAGCACCCCCACGCCTCCCAGTAGCAAGGTGAGGTAAACCCGGGAGTAGCGCCACTGGAAGATATGAATCCCGGCCCCCCGGCGGAGGCCCATTTGGTAAAAGGCATTTTGCAAAAACAAAGTGGCGCAAAAACCGATCGCGGCCCCCAACGCCCCGGCGGCTGGAATGAGGAGCAGACTCAGACCCACACTGACCACCGCGCCAATCAAATCCACCGTCATAAGATACCGCACCCGCCCAAACACGCGCAGGGTGAGACCATTAAATCCAAGCGCCGTGTTGAGGTAATACCCTAATGAAAGCCAAGCCAATACGTTGCCGGAGTCAGCATACCGTTGTCCATATAATATGAGCGTGAGTGGTTCAGCCACCGAAAAGGTCATGATAAAGATAGGGAATGAGATGACCGCCATCCAAATGGCCGTTTGCCAATATAAATCATCAATAGCTGCCTGCTCTTGGCGGGCATATAAGCGGGAGGCCGCCGGCATGAATAACAGCGTGAAAGTCTCCAATACCACTGTGTTTAAACCCGCCACTGGCAATACCGCGCGGAACACGGCCACATCGGCGGTAGTGCGGAAATATTCCAGTAAGATGACGATTAAAGCCCCGCGCGCCACGGTGACTAAGTCGGAGGTGAGCAGCGGCAAAGTAAAGCCAAATATCTCCCAAGTTGGCCATTGGATAGTTTGGAACTTGAAATGTTGCAATAAACCCTGTGTTTTCAGTAAGCGCAGGCTGATGCTTGCGTAAACAATAATTGCCAATAAACTGCCGCCGACATAACCCCCAGCTAAAAAATAAACATTGCGTTCACCGACAATCAACAAGAGCACCACCAATAATTTGAGGCCCGGACCAAGGAGATGCTTGCGAAAAAAAATGGCGCGCGGGCTGGCAAAGATGGCCAACATTCCCCCGAATAAACTGTCCAAGGCCTGAAGGGGGGCCAGCAAAATTAGAATTAGCAGGAGCGCGCGAGCTAACGGATCAATCGTAAAAACCTGCCTCAACCAGTCATTGAGTCCATAGACCGCTAAAACAATCGCTAGCCCCAACCCGGTCACTGCGCCCAACATTAGGAGAATTGCCCCAAACAGCTTGTTAAATTCACTTCGTTCTTGATAAATAGGTATAAAGCGTGTGATGGATTTGCTTAACCCCAAGATGGCCACCGTGGCCCCTAAATTGGCCAAGGATAACGCATAGGCAAAGGCACCATAATCCGTCTTGGTGAGATAACGGACGGTCAATACCTGTATGGCGAAATTAACAACCAGTGAAAGACCGCGCCCAAGCAATAATAGACTAGAGCCACGGATGTGTTTGGTTGTGGAAACCGGAGACGCGGCCGTTGTTGACGGGCTGGCAGATTCCATGATGTAAGCGGGGTTAGCGGCTGGTTGGTCCGGAAGCTGTGGACTTGTTTACACCTGACCCTGGTTTCTGGCGCGGGACGCGCTTACGGGCTTGCATCCGGTCCATTAGTTGATCCCAGACTGAAGGTGGTTTATCAATCAGGATAGCTCCCACCACCCGCACGCCCAACGCGCGCAAATTTTCCATAGCGACCTGCAAGGCTTTGCGCCGCGTTACCCCAAGTTTAATGGTCAAAATCACGCCATTCACCAAGGGGGCCAAAATTAAGTTGTCAGTAAAAGATGGCGCTGAGTCACCCAGAATAACCAGCAGATCGGCTTCGGCCTTCAGCTGGGTAACCAGGGTGGTCATTTGGGGCGAGGCCAGCATGGCAAAGGAGAGATGTGCCGCCGGGTGGCTGTGGAGAACCCGCAGGCCAGGAATTTGGTCAACCGTCGCTGGGTGGGCGATGTCAGAGGTGGTGGTTAATGCCTCAACTAAACCAGCCTGGCTGGTCACACCAAACAGGTGGCCTAAGGTGGAGTAACGTAAGTTGGCATCAACAATGGTCACCCGGCGACCTGTTTGCGCCAGGGTTGTCACAAGCGATGCCGCCAATTCCCCCAAGTGGTCATCATCCTGGAGGCCAGCCAGCAGGATGGATTGTAGGGGGGGGGCGAGGGGGGGCGCAAAGAGCAACCGCGCACTCAACACCCGATAAGTGTCGGCTAGGTGCGCGTCAGTGGCCTTTATGGGAGAGGTTGGACTGTGGGCAAATGAAATCTGATCTTCCGTGAACGTGGTCAAAATGGGTGCGTCAATGCCTTGCACAACATCCTCTGCTGAATGCAAAGCGTCCTGGGTATAATCCACGACGAGCGCAATGACCAAACCTAAAATCAATCCCGCCAGACCGCCCAAAAGCGTTCGCAGTGGAAGATCCGAAGGCACCACCTCGGCGATGACAGCCGACTCGAGAATGGTGACTTTGTTGGTGGAAGTGGTTTGTAGCGCGTCATAGAGGACGACTAACGTACGCTGAGATTCATCCAACCGATTTTGTTCTGTTGAGATGGAGTCGATGATTTGGCGGCGATTATCTAGGTTGGTGGTGGTTTGGAGGTTCTGTTCCAGTTCAGCAATGCGCTGTTCCGAAGTGGCAATGGCCTTAGGGATTTTATCCAACTCACGCTGCAGTTGTTCCCGGAGCAAGGCATCAGAGTTGGCTTGGGTATTGGGGCTGGAGTTGACTAGCGCTTTGGCGAAGGCATTCGCCACAATGATGGCTTGTTCCCCGTTGCTATCCTGCACATATAGGCTGAGAATGCGGGTTGTGTCATTGGACACCGGGGATAAATTCCTGCGGAGTGTGGCGGGTGTTAGCGCCAAATTGTTTTCCAACAATAACTGGCCGCTCACCGCTTCTAGGAACGGTTCGGTGTGGGCAATTTCCGCATAGGTGTGCATGAGTTCGGCGCTGGTGCGGAGGTCGTTCAATTGTGGGTCAGGACTACTGCTAATATCTGGCCCAATGAGCAACTTGACGATGGCTTGATAGGTGGGGGGGGTTTGCGCGCTGACAGCAAAGGTGATGCCAGCTGCAATTAAAGTGGTTAGCCCAAACAGCCATAACCACTGACGAACCAGTCTGAGATAATAGTAGATTTCCATAGTGTTGGATCATGTTAAGCTCAAGTTTAGACAAAATCGTTTTTACCCGCCAGATATGACGGGCTAAGTACCTGAAATTGCTCAAAAAGCACTATATGTGGATTTTTTCGGCTCTACCAGATAGGATGTGAAAGTTGAATATAAAACTTTCGGGTTTCGTTTTTTGACGCTGAATCCACGACGCGGCAGAACAACATAATGTCGCTTTTCACATCCAATCTGGTAGAGCCATTTTTTCTAAACTCGAGTTAAGAATAGGTGATGTAAAAAAACAGGGTTAATAGGCTCCGCGTTGTTTAAATACGGCGGCAATCGTCCGGAAGAGTATTTGAATATCCAGCCATAGACAGCGCCGTTCAATATAAGCAATATCAAGCCGCAAACGCTCATCGAACTGGGTCGAAGCCCGCCCCAGAATTTGCCATAAACCTGTGAGACCCGGCAGGACATCCAATCGCTCGGTTTGCCACAATTGGTAAGTCTCAACGGAAAACGAGGTGGGGCGAGGGCCGACTAAACTCATCTCACCTTTGAGGACGTTAAAAATTTGAGGCAACTCATCTAGACTAGTCTTGCGCATAAACTTGCCAATGCGGGTGATGCGCGGGTCATTGGTGATTTTGAAATCCGGCCATTTCAACTCGTTAAGATTCTGTAACTCAGCCTTCATGGCTTCGGCATTGGGCACCATCGAACGGAATTTGTACATCTGAAATGGTTGACCGCTTTTGCCCGTGCGCTTTTGGGTGAAGAAGGGAGAGGCGCCTGGCGATTCGGCGATGATGATGAGCGCACAAATGCCCATGATCGGCAGGAAAACAGGCAGGCTGAGCAGAACGAGCGTGATATCCATAACCCGCTTGACGAACCGATACGCCCGTCCTTTAAAGAGCGCTTTCTCGGGTTTGGCCCGCGCCAGCCATTCATAACCAGGATAGCGGAGGGGGCCGGTGGCAAAGGGTCTCATTTAATAGTAATAGCTTCTTTAATAACTTCTTCGGTTGGTACCTTGTCGGGGGTTGTCACATGGGTTTTTCTCAATTCAGCGCGTTGCACTAACTCCTCAAAGGTCAACGCTTCATTGGGAAATGACGAAACCCCATAGTTGACACTAACCCCCAGTTGATTTTGGATCAACCCTTGTAACCGCGCCGCCAACTCACTGGCCCGCTCATAGTCGGTTTCGGGACAGATGACGACAAATTGGGTTTCGTTCGGGTTATCCAGAATCATGTCAGTGCGCCGCAAGGTGTGACTGGCAATCCGCATGACATTCGTCAAAATATAGCGGGTCATCATGGATTGTTGGACTTCCAGCACCGATTGATTGAGCGTGGCTTGCACGGTGTGCGGGTCAGGCTCAATCACCATCACGCTCAGCGGATCATTGTGTCGCCGACTGCGCAAGAGTTCGCGTTGAATATCCTCATGGGCGATATGGACGTGTTGGACCCGATGACTCATGTCAGCTAAGGTGATATTGCGAATGGCTTCCTCAAAATCATCAAGATGCTTTCCCAAGCTTTGCGCCAAGATCATCAAAATTGCAATTAATACCCCTTCGGTAATGGTGATGTAGGTGTAGATATCACCCACCATTGGATGTTGGTCAAGAAAAGTTGATGAAATTAAGCGTACGCCTAAATAAGCCAACAACCAAATCAATAAAAGGCTGGGGCGAGATAACGCACGGAGGGGTTTAAAGAAAAGGATGGCTATCACCGCAACCAGACCAACCAGGTAGGTGTCAGATGAGATATCAATCAAATTTTGCTGACCAATTTCTTGACCGATATCTAACCGCTCAAGGTTAAAAAAAATTGCCAGAGCAATTATCAGCAAGAGGGCTGACCGCTTTAAGCTAGTCATTTAACGTTTCCGTAAAATGGGTATCAATATGAATTGGTTAACCATAAATGATGCCCAATACTATTACTATATATCGTTGCCACTAATATTTAGACACCCAGTACCATTTTACCACCTTGCGAGAAGAATCTACGGCAACACATTCCACGGATTCACATACCCCCCATTGAACCGAAGTTCAAAATGCAAGTGTGCGCCAGAGGAGCGCCCGGTGTTACCCGAGCGCCCGATGAGGTTGCCCCGAAAAACGCTTTGGCCGCAATCCACGTTCCACTGGCTCAAATGGCCGTAAACACTGGACCAGCCATTGCCGTGGTCTATGACCACTAAATTGCCATAGCCAAAATCGTTCCAGCCCGCATAGACAACCACCCCACTATCCACGGCATAAATCGCCGCCCCCAGCCCGGCTCGAAAATCCAGGCCGTGGTGAATGCTGGTGTAGTCATAACCCGAAAGCGTGTGGTTATCGGTGGGCCAGGTGAAAACGCCGTCGCCGATGATGCCGGTGTACCCGCCGGGACACTGCCCAAAATTATTCGTGCGGCTGGCAGTGGTGGTGCGATCAATGTTGGGCAATTGCCACGATTGCAGTTCCCGGTGCCCGCCGGGGATCACCAACCACGAGCCAGGGGAGAGGCGAGGCGCGTTGGGGTCGAGGTTGTTGCCGGGCCAGTCCACAATGTCCTGCACTTCCACGCCACGCACTTTGGCAATATCTTCCAGCTTGCTCCCCTCAGCCATGTATTCATAAGTGCCATCCAGTGGCAGGATGTTTAACACCTGGCCGGGGATGAGCAGGTGCGGATCGTCTTTGAGCGTAAAGTAGTTGCCCCATAAAACAGTTTCCGGCTTCAGGCTAAAGTTATCGGCGATGCCAAAGAGCGTGTCGCCTTTTTGCACGGTATAAGTGATGACATTCAAGCGGCCTCGGGTGGGGATGAGGGTATATGGATCGGCCAGCCGCGTGAGGCCCAAATCGGCGGCCAGGGCGGGGGAGGTGGCCCCGAGCGCGGTCACCGTCTCGGGCGGGGTGGCCGTGAGGTCAGCGGGCACTGGCGTGGGGGTGGGGAGTTGAACTTGGGCTTTGGCCGCGAGGCTATCCAGCATTTGCAAGTTCAGTTGCCCCATCCAGATCGTCCCGCCTAAGACCAGGAACATAAGCGCATGGGTGGTTAGCCTGAGAATGGTCTCACGCCAACCGGCGGCGGCGAGGTCGGCCCATAGGCGGGCGGCTGGAGAAACGGGGGGAAGGTCGGATGACATGGTAGAAAGAAGCCTGGATTGCAGACTCACTCCCCCGATTTTTTAGGCGCTACGGCAAATACAGCCACGGGTTCACCTTGCCATACTCACTGTGCCGCATTTCAAAATGCAGGTGCGCGCCAGTGGAATTGCCAGTCGAACCCGAAAGACCGAGCAATTGGCCTTGGAAAATACTCGCGCCGCAACCAGCGTTGATTTGGCTGAGGTGGGCATAGGCGGTTTGCCACCCATTGCCATGATCAACGATAACCAGATTGCCATAGCCGCGCGTGCTCCAGCCCGAAAAGACGACCACCCCCGAGTCGGAGGCGTAGATGGGCGCGCCCATGCCCGCCGAAATATCAATGCCCGGATGGGTGCTCCCGATGTAGTCGGTCCCAGAGAGATAGTGATTGTTGGCCGGCCAGATGAAAGTATAGGTGCCCACTGGGCCGGAGAACGGGCCGGAGCAGGCGCCCGGCTCGCCACTGTTCCCGGTTCCACGCGTGGTGCGGCTGACGACCGGCAGTTGCCAGGTGATGATTTCGCGCCAGCCACCCGGCAGGATGAGTTTTTGCCCGGCACGGATTTGCGGGTCGCTGGAGTCAAGCTCGTTGCCGGGGTAGTTGATGATATCTTCGAGGGTGACGTGAAAGGCTTTGGCGATTTTCTCCAGGGTGTCGTCGGGGAGCACCACGCGGAGCGCGCCATCGGTGGGCAGGATGTTGAGTGTTTGACCGGGAGAAAGGCTGTTGGGGTCATCTATCAGCGTGGGGTTGGCCCACATGAGTGTGTCGGGCTTGAGGTTGTATTTGGACGCAATGCCGAAGAGCGTGTCGTTTTTGACCGCTGTATATTCAACGATGTCGTACCGGGGCCGGGTGGGAATATCCGTGTGTAGGTCGGCCAAGCGCGGCAAATCGCCGGAGGCAAAGGGTTCCCAGGCGAGCAGGGGTGGGATTTCGGTGAGGGGCGGGAGAAAGTCCGGGGCCACCGACTCCGCTGGGGTGGGTTCCACGCTGGGGGCGGGCAAGGCCGCGCGGGCCGCATCCGCATCCAATCGGGCGAGCCAAACGGCCTCCATCACCAATCCCACGGCGAGCGCATAAAAAGCCAGACGCAACCATCGCTCAACATTCATCTTTGAGATGATAACAGGCCGGAAGAGGTCGGACAAGCGGACATAAGGGCGGCGATGAACCCTTTTCTTCCAGTTTCGTATTGGGAGTAGAATGCTCGGCACTGGTTTTCTCTCACGCACGCAACCTTTGGTCGCTCAATGGCAGAGCGACAAACGGAGTCGGCTGGTGCTGCCTGACGAAGATTTGGCGCTGAACATTCAACGCGGCGAAACCGCGGCTCTCAATACCCTGGTCGAGCGGCATTACAGCCCGTTGCTGGGCTATCTCTACCGGATGACGGGTGGCAACCGCGCCCTCGCGGAAGACCTGACCCAGGAGGCGTTTTTGCGCGCCCTGCGGGGGATTGACCGTTACACTCATCCGCGCCCGTTCAAGGCGTGGTTGTATGCCATTGCCACCAACACTGCGCGCGACCACTTCAAAAGCGCCGACAGCCGCCACACCAATTCGATGGCCGAGGATTTTGACGCGCCCGCCGACATCGCGCCCGATGCCAACTTGCTGGCCGCCGACGATGCGCGGGCCGTGGTTCGCGCCCTGGGGGCCTTGCCCGACCATCAGCGGGAGGCGGTTATTTTGCGGTATTACCAGGACTTGTCGTTATCGGAAATCGCCGAGGCGCTAGGCATCCCGGTGGGCACGGTGAAATCGCGGTTAAGTCTGGGGTTGAAGAAGATGAGAGAATTGCTGGGAGAAAGTGTGAAATGAACAAACCCCAAACCCCAAACCCCAAATCTCAAAAGGCAGACTTAAGGGAGAAGTTGCTTGAAGATATTGGCTCATCTGAGGCGGCGGACGAACTGTTGTCAACCGCTCAGCGTATGCAAGACTGGCGCGCGCCTCAGCCTTCGGCGCAAGACACGGCTAAACTACTGGCTACCCTGCAACCCGCGTTGCCTCAGCGGCCCTCCGCCCTCGCGGCTATTTACAACGCTTGGCCGGTATTGCTATTACGCTCTCAATTTCGCGTGGTGCGGGGCGAGATTTGGCCGGCCTCGGGGGTAGTGATGCTGTTGGGACTGCTGGTGACGTTGGCCCTGCGCCAACCCCTGGCCGATGGCACGCTTCCCTTTGTGCTTATTGCTCCGCTGGTGGCGGCGGTGGGTGTGGCTTTTATTTATGGCCCAAGCGTGGACCCGGCGCTGGAGATCGAACTGGCCTTGCCGGTCTCGCCGTGCCTGATCTTGCTGGCCCGGTTGGTTTTGGTCTTCGGTTTCGATTTGCTACTGGGTGGGGTGGGGAGCGTGGTGTTGGCAACCTTCCGCGCGGACTTATCGCTGTGGCCGTTGGTGCAAGCGTGGCTGGCCCCCATGGCGTTTCTGTCGGCGTTGGCGTTGTGCCTCGCCACCCTCAACCTCGACCCACTGGTCGGGCTGGTGGTCAGCATGATCGTCTGGGGCTACCAGACCCTGCGCGTCATTAGCGCGGCCAGCCCCATGATTCCACTGTTCCGGGTGCTCCCCGACCTGTTGGCCGCCGACATGCGGCTGGGGTTGTTCGCGCTGGCGTTGGGGTTGGCCGTGGCCGCCTTCTGGCTCACCGGGCGCGAAGAGCGCTGGGTGCGGAGTCTGGCGACACAGTAGGGGCCGGTCTCAGACCTGCCCCGTCAGGTTGGCAGATTGGCCTTTATTCGGGCGGGGGCGTGGTCGTGCTGATGTCGTAGGGAAAGACTTGCACATCCAACCCCTCGGCCGACAGCAGTTGGATCACCGCATCGCGCGTGCCGTCCGTGACGGCTTGAACTTTATCGCCGGGGACATATACGCTCATGCGTGCCTCCTCATCCGACATTTTCTTGACCCGAAAAACCGCGTCGGCGGCGATGCCAGTAATCAGGCCCTTGATTTTGTTGATAGCGTCCTCGATGCTCATCCCGGATATCTCCTGAATGGTAAATGTGGAAGTCACCAAACTATAATCGTTGACCTCATAATTTGCAACAGAATAGGGCGCTCATGACCCGCCGCTTTTGGCTTAATGTTCGCGTGGGGGACTTCAAAGAAGACCAGTGAACCGCTTGGGGCGCAGGTCGTAATGGGAAATAGAAAGGATTATTCCCCATGGTCAAAACCTTCGCCGTCACCCCCGCCGCCGCGCGCCCCAAGCATTATTGGCGCAACCTAATTCTCCTCGATAGTTGTATTTTGGCGTTTTCAGTCAAAACCGGATACCCTTGCATTCTG
>CAYUFY010000034.1:0-24997 GCA_964443795.1 uncultured Anaerolineales bacterium
GCCAGGTGGTGCTGTGAAAATTTCAAAATTCGCCGCGCTGCGCGCGGAGGGGGTGGACAGTGACTCAGCGATTCAGTGTTCAGTGAATCAGTGTTCAGAGATTCACCGAGAAGAAGGACGAACACCCAACCGAAAACCGCGGCTGAGGCTACGGGAGCCAGGGACGGGGTTGCCGCGGGCGGCGGCGCGCGCGTTGCCTTGATCGAGGTTCCACGCGCCGCCGCGCAACACACGCGGTGCACTGCCGCTCAAGTTGACGTTAGCGGGCTTGCTGCTCTCATTCAGGCACCACTCCCACACGTTGCCGCTCAGATCCAACGCGCCGCAAGAGGCCGCGCCGGTTGGGTACATACCCACAACCGTGGTGCTCCCCAAATTACTTTCGCTCGTATTGGCTTTGGTGCTATCCCATTCATCTCCCCACGGATACTGCTTCCCTTGTAGCGAAGCCGCCCACTGCCATTCCCATTCGGTGAGCAGGCGTAAGCCGGTGTAGGCGCCTAGGGTTTCCACGGTCAACTGCGCCGGAATATCGGGCCAGCTCAACCGCGCATTCAGCCAGCGGCAAAACGCCAGCGAGTCATACCACGACACGCGCTCACGCGGATGATTGCCAAACTTAAAGGCCTGGTCACCCGGCGCACGTTTATGCTCGTCATCGGCGGCCAGGCCCTTCCACCAGCGCGGGTTCGTGAAGCCATCGGGCGCATCCAAAAAGGCCTGGAACTGGGTATAGGTCACCGGGTACTTGGCGATGTAAAACGGCTGAACCGCAAATATTCCATCTTTGAGTTTGATATTTCCGCCGGACACCTTTACCCATACCATATCCGGCAGGCCGATATGTTCGGGCTGGTCGCCCCACAAGCGAATCTCGTTGTCCGCCAATGGGCGGCGCTCTGGGCTCACCAGCCCCACGCCGGGACGCGGGTCGCCTAATTGGGCTAAGTGACGGCCCGCCAGCGCACGCTCGGTGGGATTAAGGGCGCTGGGCAAAACGCCCTCTGCCAAACTCAGGGTCACGCGGGCCAGGGTCTGGGCATCATCAGTTTCCAAGTGTTCTAAATGCGCGGCTTCGGCCAGCAATTGCCCAGCCAAATGCGCGCCCCATACATCGGCCGTGGAACTGGCGGGTGTCACCGGGCGCGGGCACAGCTTGCTCACCAACGCCCACATGGTGTATTGCGAGTCAGCCAGTTTCGCGCCCGCCAACAAGGCCACTTCGCGCCAGCGGTCGGGGTCATTCCGCGCCAGCGTCGCAATGTTTTGCGGGTTGGATAAGTGCGCCAAATGACAGGCCGCCAGATATTCTTGCAAAGTGCGGTGTGGAAACGTATAGCGGTCCACGCCATGTTCAATGAGCAGGCCCGCGCGCTCTTTGAGATGCGCCTTCAGCATGTCGGGGTCGCCATGCTCGCCGCCCGGGCCTTTGATTTTCCACAGCGCCGCCACCAGTTGGTCGTCGGTCAGGTCGGCGGTGCGGTGTGCAGCCTCGGCGGGCTGGGTCTGATGCGCGTCGAAGGCCACTTTTTCCAGCGCCTCCCGCAGGTCGGTCAGCGACACCTTCAGCACCTGCACCAGACTCGGCACGCCCGGGGCAGTTTCGTCCGGGGCCGTGAACTTGCCCTGCTCCCATTCGCTTAACAACAACTCCACAATCTTTTCATACAACTCCTGTCGCCGCTCGGGAAGCGGGCTAAAGATGTGCAGACCGGCCATGAAGGTCAGCAGAAGCGGTTGTTGCGCCAGGTCGCGCAGGCGCGGGCGTTCGCGCACCCGGGTGAGCAGGGAACCAGCCAACCCTTCCGGTGTGGCGGGGAGTTTGTGGCGCGCGGCCAGTTGGGTGTACCACCCGTTGGCAAAGGCTTCGATCTGCGGCAGGTTGAACGGCGAGAGCACCGCCACCTGAAATTCGCCCAATTGCCAATCCTGGGCACGGTAGGCATAGGTGCGCCCGGTGACCAGCACCCGGCATTTATCAAACGCATTCGCAAACGCTTCGATGATGCCAATGAGTTGCGTTCGGCGGCGATGGGCTTCCGGCACTTCGTCGAGGCCGTCGAGCAAAATCAGGCCCCCCGCGTTTTGCAGTTCGGCCTTCAGGGGAGCGACCCCCTCGCCCAGACTCTGCGCCCCCAGTTGGGTGGCGATGAACTGCCAGAGCGTATCCGCGCCCCCGCCATGCGCGGGCAATTGTTCCGCGAACTCGCGCAAAATCACGCGCACCGGCAGGAGTGCGCCGGGTTGCCAGGCTTGCGGTTGGGGTTCTTCATCCCGCTGTTTTTCCATTGGCACCGGCGCGGTCAGCAGTTGCAGGTTGATGTCGGCCTCACCCAACGCCTGCCCGCTCAAACATAGCGCCAGAAAGTTGACAAAGGTGCTTTTGCCAAAGCCGGGGTCGCCCAACAGTAATAATTTTTGGTGGCGGCTCAACTGGTCGAGCGCCGAGAGTCGGCGCTCCGCGCGTGTGTCCAAATCGCGTTCCCCGCGCGTCCATTGGTCGTGTTCTTCGGGGGTCAGCGTCAGCAGGGGCGTGTACAGCGTGGCCAGGTTCAGGCGTTGGCCGCTGGCGCGCAAGCCGGGGGCCAGGGCTTGCAGGGGCAGGAAGTTGCAGGCGTTAAAGAGTTGGCGCAAATACAGCGCGCGCCAAGCGGTGGCCGGGGGCGCCACCGGGGGCGGTGGGTTCACCACGGTCACGGGCGCGTTGAATTGGCCGGTAAGCGCGGCCCCCACCGGCGCGATGATGTCGGTGCGTGGGGCCTGGGGGATGGCCCCCGTCAGGCGGGTGCCGCAGTCTTCACAAAATTTAGCAGTGGTTGAATTCTCGTGATTACAGTTGGGGCAACGCATAGGCACCTGTGAGTTGAGTGATGGGCGAGATTGTAGGCCTGTCCACCGACTCGCGCCAACCTTGTCTTGCATAATTTCGGGCCGCTACTGACCGGGTTAGGGGCCAGTTTGAGCCCCATACGGCGGGTTGACGCACGACAAGGGGACGTGTGTTGCGTGAGTCGGGGGGGGAGTCTATAATCAGGTCGAGTATTTATTCATCCGGAGGGGTTGCCAGTCAGTTGTTGGGAGATCTTCCCCAACCAATCAGTTTTACTCCGGCTAATTTTATAAATACAAAACGCCCGCGCTGTTGGTAGCAGCCGGGCGGCGAGCCAAACACAATGGGCGTGTTGGCTACAGAGATTATACCGTTATCCGCAAGCGACAGGCCGCCCATGTGAGGAACACTGGCGGCTTTATTTTTTACTGGCGTATTTTGGAGAGAGAATATGGGCGTTTTATCGGGTTGCAAGCCTAGATCTGACGTTTTGAAAACCGATCTGGACGACACAATTTTTGCGGCCGACTTCGGCGACTTGATTGCGGGCAAAGCCCCCAAAGTCTACAAAGACGCCGCTGTCTTCTTTCAAAACACGCATCCGGCCAAGCCGCTCTGCAAAGTGGCCGAGTCGGTTTTTGGCCGACTAGCAACCAAAAATGAGCCGGGGGTGACGATTCGCCTCAGCACCGGCTTTGGCGGCGGCAAGACCCATACGCTTATGGCGCTGTGGCACCTAGCTCAGAATATAGACAACATCGGTTTGGGGACCGATGTTTTGCCGGCCGCTGGGCGCCCCCAAAGTGTGCAGGTTGTAGCGGTGGATGCCGGTAAAGCCGGTGTGCCAGAATTTAGTGCCTATGGCAAGGTGAAAATCAAAAGCCTGTGGGGCGATATTTTTTATCAGTTAGGCGGGGAAGCGGCGCTAAAGAAATTAGGCACCGCTGACGACCCGGAAGGTTCGCCGAGCGATAGCCAGATTGAAGCGGCATTCCCCAAAGGGCCGGTGCTTATTCTTTTGGATGAGTTGGTCATCTATATGGCGAAGTTGTCTGAACAGGGGCAAGGCAATTTATTGGGCTTCGTCAATTCGTTAGCTTCGGTGGTGAGCAAGCGCCCACAAACAGTGTTGGTGGTGACCGACCCCGCTGGGCAGGCTGCTTACGCGCAACAAGCCGCCCAATTAGGCGCGGCGCTGGCGGCGGCGGCCACCAAACTCGACGAAGTGTTCGGGCGGAAGATGACCGACTTCGACCCCATCGGTGATGAGGCGGCGCGGGTGATTGTGCGCCGGTTGTTTGAGCGCGTAGATGCGACCGCCGCGCAGTCCGCTTCAGCAACGTATTTGAATTTATATCAGCGGGTGACACAAGATGCCCCGAACAGCCTGCCAACGACGGCCGCTACGGCAACCTATGCCCAACGCATTGTGCAGAGCTATCCGTTTCATCCCCGGTTACTCGACACCGCGCAAGACCGGCTCGGCGCGTTGCAGGACTTCCAGAAGAGTCGCGGTGTTCTGCGCTTGTTCGCTCGGATTCTGCGGGATGTTTGGGATTCACAGACAGACTGCGAACTCATTTCGGCGGGTGACATTAATTGGTCGAGTGACCGCATTCAGGCTGACTTGCTCCAGCGTTTAAACCGGGACAGTTTTAAGGCCGCGGTCTCCGCCGATGTTGAGAAACACGCTGGCGAGTTGGATGGCGAGACCGCCCGCGGCATACATCGCCGGGTGGCCTCCGCTTTGCTTCTGGAAAGTTTGCCGATGCAAAGCAACAGCGGCCTTGACCCCGCCGAGTTGACACTCGCCGTTTTGCGCCCCGAGGAAGCTGGGCCAGAACCCGCTGAAGCCCTAGACCGGTTGGCGGGTGTGTGCTGGCACACTTACCCCATGCCTGGCGGACGCGGCTGGCAGTTTCGCTATGAACCAAACATCATTAAGCAAATTGAGGAGCGTAAAGGCAAAGTGTCGGGAGAAGATGCTAAAAGCCGGGTGCTGAGTGAAGCGCAGGGCTACTTTGCCGGAGTAATTTTCAAGTTGCGCCCCTGGCCGGAGAAGCCAAGCGATGTGCCTAACTCGGCTGAGTTGCAATTGGCGCTGTGTGAAGCTGAGGCGGTCGCCAAACGGGTGTGCGCTTATGAAGATGATACTGACGCGCAAGCCCCTATCCCCCGGCTGTTCAAAAATTCATTGGTCGCCGTGACCGCCAGCCCGGCGGCCTTAGCTGAAGCCATTGACCGCGCGCAACGACTCATCGCCGCCGAACAAATTGAGAGCGAAAATAAAAGCGGCGAAGCAGGTAAATTGATTCGAGACCAGTTAACGCGGGTGAAGCCCACCTTTGACAAGCACTTCAAACAACAAGCCCGCCGCGCCTTTGACCGGGTGGTCACCGCGCAAGGGATGTACCCTATCGAAGAAAAGTATCAGGTGGGCGAAGAGCAGATTATTCAGCGGGCGCAGGGCCAGAAATGTATCCGCGACTTTTTAGCAGAGAAGAAACTCATCTACAAAGACGATGATGCCCTCGACGCTGAGCGCTTTCTCAAAGCGGTGTTACCCGGTGCCACTCCACAAGTAAGTGCGCCCGATATTTATTCCGCGAAAGCAGTGCATGAGCGTTTTCTGGGCGCGCCTGAATTGCGTTTGCTACCCGACCCTTCGGTCGTGCGGCAGACCGTGCTCAAGGCTCTGAAAGAAGGCAAAGTGGTGGTGCGTGTGGGTGACCGCACCTATGACTCGACTGGCTATCTCGTCACCGGAGCCGATGGCCGCCGTCAGCGCGTTCCCGGCGAGTTGACCACCTTCGCCCTCAACGACGACTCGGTGCTTATTGCGCGTGCCGACTCAGATAGCGCTCAAGCTTGGGTAAAGATTGAGGACCGGCCTAAAGAGAAAGTTACTGATAAGGATAAAGACCGCCGCCTACCACCACCGCCTCCAGGACGCGTCACGGTTAGCACTTGGGATAAATTGGTGGAGGCGGCTAAGACTCGCTCTGTTATTGAGCTATCGCTCAATGCCACCACCCCCGCTGGGGCGGCAACCCTCATGCAGTTATCGCAACCTTTGGGCGCAGATGTGCTGACGCTCTCGGTCTCAGTAGGTGGGATTTTGAAAGATGGAGGCACGATGAACTACGCCGCGAGTGATATAAAGCCCAATCATGCTACTCGACCAATTAATATTGCCCAAACCATCTTCAATGCGCTGGCTGAGGGCGCAACTTACGAAGCCGTTTTAAAACTGGGTTTTAGCCCACCACGCTCTGGCTTGGCCGAGGCGCTAAGCGCACTGGCGGAAGCGGCTTCCGATGGGGTTTCGCCTCAAGCCACACTAGATAAGCCAATGGCGTAAAATAGCCGCATGAAAATCCGTGAAGCTACTTTTGCCCTGCAAGTTGTCCGCCGCCATGCTGGTGATGCTGCCGTGCTTTATCGTCGCGCGTTAGATGCCAAGCAAAAAGAGCGTCTGACCCGCATTGCCCCGATTGGCCCGCTGGCCTTTGCCGCCGGGGCCCCTTTGCTCCGCGCCGCGGTGCGCGCCAACATTACCGGGGTGACTAAACTCGCGCCCGGCCCGTTCTATCCGCTCGACCCGGATTGGGGCGCGCGGGTAGCTTGTTACGCGATGGTGGCCGCCGGCCTGCGCAACGCCGACCGGATGTATAAAGCGGCGGCTAATCTACAGGCCGCTGACTCGACCGAGGCCGCCTGGTGGTTTGGTCTTATGCAAAACGGGCATAAGGCGCGCGCCCGCCGGGCGCTCCGGATTATTGTGGAGGCGGTGAAATAGATGCCGACCTCTTACCCTCTCCGCCACATCTCCATCCGTTCGCCTTGGCATGATGATGGCTGGCGTGGCACCGTCTGCCAAGCGCCCCATCTGAATGGGGCTTGTCTCAAGTTGCCGCGCATCGCCGAAAAGCGGGTAGATGCTGATGAACAAGCAGTAGCAGGTAAATCGTTAGAGGACCTGCCTGAAGCGCAATGGCCGGCTTGTATAGCGGAGCGGGCTATGTTCATGGCCCCATTTCAATATACCCGTATGGCACGGCATCCGTACGTCAAAACCTCACCCAAAACGCATGGGCATTTTGCACCAACGCCCTTGCCTCATCCGGCTTACTCTGCAGCGGCGGTTCCTTTTCTTTGGATGCGGCTGGAAAATCTTGAAACTTATCAACAAGCGTATAGCATCGATGTCGATAAGAACCGGGAACCAGCACTGGATTTTAAATCGGCCTGGGTACAGGATATTGGCAATCAACGCGCCTTGCTCAATTGTTTTTTTGAGCATCTCCAACCTGAAACATCATTATGCTTTTTCTATGCCAAGCAAGTCCCCTTTGTAGAAGAACAGGGGCGAGTTTTGTTAGGCGTAGGGCGCGTGAACCACATACCAGCCGATGGAGTTGAGTATCAATATACGGAACCCCGTGAATTACGCAGCATGGTGTGGGAGCGGATGGTTTCCCATTCCATTCGTCCGAATTTCAAGGATGGCTTTATCCTGCCGTATCAAGCCGCTTTAGTGTATGCAGCACAGAATCCCGAATTCGATCCGGCTGAATTGGCCGCCTTCGCGCCCGCTGACCGGATAGAGGAGTTTTCATTTGCTTCTGAATTGGTTACCCACGACGGCGCGTTGGCGGCGTTGCTCGCTTGTGCCGCCTCGCTCAACAAAGCCAAAGCCGTTGTGCCCGGCCCGTGGGAGGGGTGCTTGAAATGGATTGACTTGCGTCTATCGGAATTGTGGCAAATGCGCGGCCCGTGCCCCGGCTTGGGGGCGGCCCTGAGCGCATTTGGTGTGGAATTGGGGACGTTTGTTGCGCGCGAGATCGCCGCTAAACTAGGCGATAACGAAGACCCCTGGCCGTTGGTGAATCAGGTCTTCGCCAGTCCCAAGAAACATTTATCGGCAACACTGGCGTCACAGATCGGCGCAACTTTGCGCGAAACCTGGCAAACCCTCAACCCGGAACGTTTGGCTTTGCTTAAGCTCTTGAGCCGATTTGAATTGACCGAAGACCAGGCCAAGATAATATATGTTGGAGCGGAGCGCAAAAAAGCGGGGATTGACATTCGAGATGGGGAGTTACTTGAAGATCCTTATCAGTTGTATGAACTTACCCGCCTGACCAGTGAACCCATCAGTGTCTGGACTGTGGATCGGGGGGTGTTCCCGGAAGCGGTGGTGCGTGAAAAACATCCATTACCGGCACCATCGGCATTGGAGGGCGGCACGGACAAGCGTCGTATTCGCGCCCTGACATTGGAAACTTTAGAACAAGCTACAGCCGATGGACATACCCTACTGGCGCAAGAGACCGTCATCCAACGTATTCGCGAGTTAGAAATACAGCCAGCGTGCGAAGTGACTGAAGACAGCATGGGGGTCGCCGAAAAGATTTACGACGGCTACATCCAATTTATGCAGTTGGCGGATGGCGCGCGAGCTTATCAATTGGAGCGCTTAACTGAAGTGGGCCAAGTGATTCGGACTGAAGTCGAGTCCCGTTTGAAAGGCAAGCGCCATACCATGTCGGCGGATTGGCGGGCATTGCTTGACCAATATCTCGCCAAACAAGCGCCTCAAGCCTCGGCTACCCCAGCTGAAAAAGAATTGGAAGAACGCGCGCGACAGGAAAAAGCAGCGGCGCTTAAAGAACTCGCCGAAGCGCGGTTTTCGGTTCTGATTGGCCCAGCGGGCACGGGGAAAACAACTTTGCTGGCAGTGCTTTGCGGCCAGTCGGTCATTGCCGAAGGCGGCATCTTGTTGTTGGCCCCAACGGGCAAAGCGCGGGTACGGATGGAACAAGCCGCTAAAGGGTTGAAATTGCAGGCCGCGACCATCGCTCAATTTTTGCATCCAGACCGTTATGATGGCGCTACGGGGCGCTATCGGCTTTCAAAATCCCCAGCGAAAGACCCCGCCCGCACAGTGATTGTAGATGAAGCCTCGATGCTGACCGAAGAGATGCTGGCCGCATTGCTCAATGGGCTAAAAGGGGTACAGCGGCTCATTCTCGTGGGCGACCCGCGCCAACTGCCGCCCATTGGCGCTGGCCGACCCTTTGTGGACATTGTGGCCCGCGTGCGCCCCTCCAATACCGACAACTTGTTGATCAAGGTTGGTGCGCACTACGCCGAATTGACGGTGCGCCGCCGTCAGGCTGGTGAAGCCCGCCGCGATTTGCAGTTGGCCGAGTGGTTTAGTGGGCGACCCATTGCGCCGGGCGAAGATGATATTTTTGACGCTTTAGGGCAATCTGACGCGCTTAATCATGTGGAGTTTATTCGCTGGGATACCGCTGAAGAGTTCCAGGCCCGCTTGCGAGAAGTGATGGTTAAAGAATTGGGGCTGAAGAATTTTGATGATGCGCTGACCTTCGGCCAATCTTTGGGGGGAGTAGTACAAGGCGAGTACGTTTATTTCAATCGTGGCAAGACGGCAGAGAAAGCTGAAGCCTGGCAAATTCTCTCGCCGGTGCGCGGTCACCCGCATGGGGTACGCGACATCAACCGCCTGATTCATAAAGCCTTTCGCCATAAAACCGTTGAGTTCGCCCGCCGCCCTGCCTGGCAACGCAAAACCCCGGAACCGCTAGGTGATGAAGAGATTGTCTATGGCGATAAAGTTATCAATGTCTCGAATCACAAGCGTGACAAAAATTGGAACGGCTACAGTTTAGTCTACCCCGCTGAGGGAGCGATTGGCTATTTAGCCAACGGTGAGATTGGTGTTGCAGTTGGTCAATTTAAAACCAGCAAAATGACTAAGCCGCCGTGGGCACTCAAGGTGGAGTTCTCTTCTCAGCCGGGCTACGAATATGAATTCCCCACTTATGAATTTAAAGGTGAGGAACGTAACATTACTTTGGAATTAGCCTACGCGCTCACGGTTCACAAGGCGCAAGGCAGTGAGTTTGGATTAGTGGTGTTAGTCTTGCCCTATCCCTGCCGCTTGCTCTCGCGGGAATTACTCTATACCGCTCTCACGCGCCAGCGCAACCGGGTGGTGGTGCTGCATCAAGGTGACCGCCATCTCTTGCGCGCTTACGCCTCGGATGCCCTGGCCGAGACCGCCCGACGCCTCACCAACCTATTTGAGAAGCCTAATCCGGTGGAAGTGCCGACCCAGCCCGCTGAGCGCGACCTGCCAAAGCCTAAACGCAAGCGCTTCTTGGAAGAACGCCTCATCCATCGCACTCAGGACGGCACGCTTGTGCGCTCGAAATCTGAAGTCATTATCTACGACCAGTTGTTGAATTCTGGCGCGACCCCACAATATGAAAGCCCGCTGACGTTGGGCGGGCAAACGCGCTACCCCGATTTCACCATCCAGAATGACGCTAAAGGCGTGACCTACTACTGGGAGCATTGTGGCTTGCTCACCGACCCGGCTTACCGTCAGCGGTGGGAAGCCAAACAGAAGTGGTACCGCGCCCTCGATATTTTGCCGCACACCGAAGGCGGTGGCGAACGCGGCACATTGATTGTGACTGAAGATAATGCCCAAACGGGGATTTCGTCGCAATCGATTCGAGAACTAATCACCGAAATTATTTTGAAATAGCAGGACGTTCTCATGTCCATTCTTACCCCTTGCCCGTTTATTGCCGGCCCACCTGTCGAAAACGAATATTTTATTGGGCGCGATGCCGATTTGCGCTATGTGTTGACTCGCCTGATTTCCAATGGTCAATCTACCGCCTTAACCGGTGAGCCCCACATTGGCAAGACTTCGTTGTTAAAGAAACTGGCGGATGCAAAGACGCGGAAATCCTACTTGGGCGAAGAAACCGCAAAAAATATGCAAGTAGTATATCTGGATTTGCATGGGCAAGTTGAACTCACGCCACAAGAGTGTTGGAAGCGAGTGTTGGCCCCAATTGAGGCCAGTTTGGATAGGGCCCCCGCCGAATTGAAGGCCTTGATTGAAGGGATTCGTTACCAGTCCTACACAGACCGAGTAGAGTGGGAAGCGCTGCTGCGCTATCTTGCAGATAGAAAAGGGCAGTTGATTGTGTTGTTGGATGAGTTTGAAGCTCTATTGCCGGACAACAAACCCCATCCTAATTTTGCCGATTTTTCTTTCTTTGCCATGCTCCGCGCGCTGGATGCCTTCCCAAGCTTTTCCTATGTCACCACTTCCCGACTGCCAGTGCAAACGCTCAGTGCGCGCGCGACCAATTTGCCTGGCTCTGGCGGTTCGCCGGTTTTTAATACCCAAACTGAATGGCGGCTAAAACCATTTGATTTGAAAACCACGGCCGTTTTATTGGAAAAGGCAGGCGGCAAATTTTCGGAGGCTGATCACCGCTATATCCAGCGGTTAGCTGGCGGGCACCCATTTTTGCTTCAATCACTCAGTGAGATGTTGTGGCAAATGGATCGACCAACGGCGACCCAACGCTTTTATGAAACGGTGTGCGCACATTTTGACGACTTGTGGGTAAACTTGGATAACAACACCCGCACCACTGCGGTTATTTTGAGCCTGGCTGAGTTATATGGCCTCGCCCACGACCGGGATTATGCTTACGGTGAGATTGAGCAATCTGACCGATTTGGGCCGGAACTGGCGCGGTTGCGTGAATTGGGTCTGGCAACTCAGGTTGAGACCAGCAACCACTGGGTGTTTGAACATGACAAGCTTTTGGTTTGGCGCGATGGTGAACGGTGGGCAATATCGGCCAAGGTGTTTATCTGGTGGGTAAAAGATGTGGTCATTGCCGAAACCCGCGCTCTCCCTACTTACCAGGACTGGTTGGACAAAAAAGAACATATTGGGCCGTTGACCAAAGAACATTGGGAGTTGCTCTATAAAGGGATACAGTCTGCGCCTAAAAGCTTAATTTCGGCCACGATAAGTGTATTGGTTGATGCAGTCTCGGCCGCTGTTCAGAAAGGGCGAACGCCTTAGCGCGGTTGAAGGCTATGCCCGACCTACTTCTCCGCAGCCCTTATATTGCCGGTCCGCCTCTGTGGGAAAAAGAGGGTTTCTTCGGGCGGCAGGATATTTTGCAGACAGTGGTGCGCGAATTGCGAACTGCCGCCACGGCCAAGCAAATTGTATTATATGGACAGCGTCGGATTGGCAAATCTTCTTTGTTACATCAGATTGAACTGGCCTTACCGGAACAGGATTTCCTAACCGTTTATTTTGATTTGCAAGACCAGACGCGCAAATCGTTACCCGAGGTGTTGGAAGCGTTAACCCGAGCTGTGGCGCATCAAGCCCGCCTGCCTCGCCCACCGGTCTTGACCTCCCCGGAGGAAGAAGCCTTCTATCGAGAATTTTTGCCTTGGCTATATGAGCAAATTGGCGAGCGGCGAGTGGTTCTTTTGTTCGACGAATTCGATGCCTTGGACGATGTGGCCAATGGCACACTCACTGAAAAAATGGCGGCCACAACTTTTTTCCCCTTTTTGCGCCAGTTATTGGCCCAGGAAAACCGCCTGAATTTTATTTTTGTGGTAGGGCGACAGATAGATGATGTGCGCAATTATGAAGCGACCTTTAAGGGTGCCTTGCCCCAAGAAGTGTGGGTGCTTTCCAAAGCCGATACTCACGCCTTGATTTTGCAGGGCGAGCGCAACGGAACACTGAAGTTTAGCGAAGAAGCGCTGGAAGCAATTTATGCCTTAACCAGTGGGCACCCATACTTTACTCAAGTAATTTGTGAGCGCTTGTGGCAGGCCGCGCATTCCACGCCGATCAACGAAGCCACTTTAATCACGCCAGAGACAGTTAACCAAGTGATACCCTCTGCTTTGGAAGCCAGTAGCGCCGGTACGCCTTGGTTGTGGGAAGGCTTGACGGTTGCTGAGCGGATTTACATTTCTGCCTTGGCGGAATGGGCGCAACCGGGGGCGGCCCTTTCTAATACTGAAATTGAAAACGTGTTGGTGACCAACAAAAAATGGGTGCGCCATCAGGATATTAGTGTGGCCCTTGAATTTTTACTAAACCGCCGCATTTTGTGTGCGACGGAAGATCGACCACAGGCATTTCGATTTGGGATTTTGTTTTTTCACCATTGGGTCAAGCGCTTCCGGCCGCTTAATCTTGCCAAAGACGAACTTGACCAAATTGACCCCACTGCTCAGAAATTTTATGAGAGCGGGTTGGATTTTTATGAAAATGCCCAGTGGACAAATGCGGAACAGGAATTTCGGAAAGCGCTGGAGTTTAACGCCCAGCACTTTAAGGCCAGGTTGCATTTAGGCCTGACCCTGACAAAGCAACACAAGATAGACGAAGCTATTCTGGAACTGGAAAAAGCCTCCCAACTTGATAATGAGAGCGACTCATTTCTGGTTGATGCATTATTGGACCGGGCAAAAATTTCGCTGGCGGGCCGTCAAGAGGAGTTGGCACTAAGTGATTACCGTTGGGTTTTGTCTTTGGCCCCTCATAATCCCTCAGCAGAAAAAGCCTCATTGGAAATTGAGGCCCGGATTCGGGCGAAGCCGCAGAAACCTGTTCCAGAAGCCCAGATCTTGGCCGCAAAACTTGTGGATTCATTGAAGCCTTATCTGACGATTTTAGCGCAGGCTTTTAATGACGAAAATCCTTCCACACCCACGGAGGACGGCCATGAGCCTGCCTAAAAAGTTTGAACGCTTAATAAGCCCTGAAGTGATAAGCAAGTTGCCGCAAGAGCTACAGCAAATATGGCCTACCCTTGTGCATCAATATGCCCAGAACCCCGCTGGGCAAGTTGCCATCGAAGAGTTGCTTCGAAATTCCAACGATCCGGATGCCCAAGCGGCTTTTCGCTTGCAAGCGAGGAAGATTTTAGAAAAAGACGATGAATTGGCGCAAGAAATAGCGAACTTACCAGAGACTAAACAGGCTTTGGGGTCAGGGGGGGTATGCCCTAATTGCAAACATCTGAATAGTTCATCTTCCATATTCTGTGGAGAATGTGGCGCCCGCTTGACCGCAGCCGCGCCGCGCACCGATGTCTCGGGGCCAGTCGGGGCCGTGTTGTCGGGGCAGTTTCACGTCGCGGTGAGCGCGGATAAACAAGAGCAGAGCGGCCAAAGCAACGTCGCGGTGCAGGGTAACCCCAACTTCACGCAGTACACCACGAACATTTATCACGTCACCCCCGAAGAAGACCTGCACCGCTATCTCAACTTTTTGATTGATACACACCAGCACTTGCGCTTGCAGGGCATTCAGGCCGGGAGCCAGCCGGTGAGCGTGGATTTGGAGAAGGTGTATGTCTCGCTCTCGATTGCCACGCGCGAGAGAGCGACGCGGGATAACCGGGTTGAAACCGTGCGGGCGAGCGGCGGCCCGTTGACGTTGGTTGCCGCGTTGCAAAAGCATAGGCGTTTAGTCATTATTGGCGACCCCGGTAGTGGGAAAACCACCTTATTGGCCTATCTCGTGCTAACGTATGCCCGCACGTTGCGCGATGGTGTGGACAAAGTGCAGGAGCGGCTGGCGCTGGCCGAGCCAACCCACCTGCCCATTCTGCTCCCCTTGCGCGATCTGGGCAAGCACTTGCGCGGGAGCGACGGTAGCACCGACGGCGCGGCGACATTACTCGCTTATTTGCAGGAATACTACGCCACGCAGAACATCCGCGTGCCGGACGATTTTTTCAGCGCGCCCCTGGAGCGCGGGCAGGCGGTGGTGTTGTTGGACGGCATGGATGAGCTGGCCGACACCGCCCTACGCCAGCGGGTGGCACGGTTGATTGAGAAGGTTGCCCTGCGCTACCCGCTGGCGCGCTATGTGGTGACCAGCCGCAAGGTGGGCTACGACGGCGCGGCGCGGGTGGGCGCGGACTTCGCGCTGGCCGAAGTGCGCGAGTTCTCGCTGGAGGAGACGCGCCAGTTTGTGCGCGACTGGACACGGGTGGTGGAAGTGACACTGGCCGGGCGCGAGAGCATAGCTATTTTGAATATGGCCGACGCGCAGGCCGCAAACTTGATCCGCGCCATCGAGAACAATCCGCGCGTGCTGGAGCTGGCCACCAACCCCTTGTTGCTCACCGTCATCGCGTTGGTACATCGCTACCGCGCCGCCCTGCCGGAGCGCCGCGCGGAGTTGTATGAAGAAGCGGTGGAAGTGTTGCTGGGCCAGTGGGATGAAGCCAAGGGGCTGGGGACCGAAATGGCGCTGGCCGGGCGCACCCTGGATGCCGGCGACCGCCGCAGTTTGCTGGAGCCGGTGGCTTTCTACTGCCACGAAAAGCAGTTGCGCGAGATCGAACGCGCCGAGTTGCTGGCGCTGTTGCGCCCGGCGTTTGAAAGCCTGAGCGGGGGCGACTCGCATCTGGCGCAGAAATCGCTGGACAAGTTTTTGCGATTAATCAGCGAACGCAGTGGTTTGCTAGTGGAGCGCGGCGTGGGTGTGTATGGCTTTGCCAACCTCGTTTTTCAGGAATATCTAGCGGCGCGCGCCTTAGCTGACCGCGCCGACTCCTTGCCCTTTACTCTGGCGAAACTGCCCGACCCATGGTGGCGCGAAGTGATTTTGTTGCAGGCGGGCGTGCTGAGCACACAAAGCAAACGTCGGGTGAGCGAATTGATACGCGCCATTCTCTATGCCGACCCTGCGAGTGAGCCAGAGCCACACCAGCATTTGGTGTTGGCCGCCGAATGCTTGTTGGATGCGGGCGAAGCCCGAGTGGAAACGGGTTTGCCGGATGAAGTGATGGCGCGGATAAAGACCAACGCGGATGTGCCGATACCCAAGGATGGGGATAAAACTCGCCGTGAGAAGATTTTCCGCAAGATACTGGCAATGAATATCCTAAGCCAGTTGGAGCGCGGGCAGGGTGCGGGACAAATGAGGTTTTGGAAACCACCCTTTGGCGAACCGGAATGGGTAACCATCCCCGCTGGAGAATTTTGGATAGGCAGTGAGACTGGCGAGGCCGATGAGCGCCCCCTGCATGAAGTGTATGTGCCAGAGTTTCACATCGCCAGAGTGCCCGTAACCAATGCCCAGTATGCGTTGTATCTCCATGATACGAGTGGGCAGCCGCCGGAAGGTTGGGCTCGTCAACAACCACCGAGAGGCAAAGAGAGTCATCCGGTGGTGAATGTGAGTTGGCATGACGCGCAAGCCTATTGCGCGTGGTTGAGCAAGAAGATACTAAGACTGGTGCGTCTGCCCACCGAAGCCGAATGGGAAAAAGCCGCGCGCGGCCCTGTGACTTCGCCCTCTGAGATTGTTGAAGGGCGTACCTATCCGTGGGGTAACGAGTGGCGCGAATTGCAGTGCAATTCTGAAGAACTTGGCTTGGGCGATACTGCGCCAGCGGGCATATTTGCTAATGGCGCGTCGCCGTATAGCGTGTTGGACATGGCCGGTAATGTCTGGGAATGGTGCTCGTCTAAACTGGCACCTTATCCCTATATTCCGGATGATGGTCGAGAAGAACTCTCCATCTTGCCTAATTTACGCGTGTTACGCGGCGGTTCTTTCCGCGACACACTTGCATACGCTCGATGTTCATTTAGATACACCCGCCCCAGTAGTGACCGTGGCGATAATATTGGTTTCCGTGTAGCCATCTCCTTAACAGAATAGCCTAACCTCCTCATGCCCCTCCCTCGCCTCCTCATCGAAGACTTCCTCCCCGCCGCCGCCATTGGCGTGGAGTGTATGCGCGAACGCTCCACCGGCCAGCAACCGCCCGATAAACGCCTGCATGTCTGGTTTGCCCGCCGCCCACTGGTCGCCGCCCGCGCCGCAGTGCTCGGCTCACTCCTCCCCGCCGATTTCCCCCGCGAGACGTTTGAGCGGTTATTGGGCTTTGGCCGCCCCGGCGCAGAACTGGTGGCCGTGCGCCGTATGATGGACACCGGCATTCGTGTGGAGGGTGGGTTCAACGCTGACCGCGCTTTCAAGAAAACCCTGCGTGAGGATGATTTGGCCGCCGCTCATGCCGCCGCCAAGCAATTATGGGGTGATGACCTCATTGTGATTGACCCTATGTCCGGCGGTGGCTCGATACCGCTTGAGAGCGCTCGCCTCGGCTTTCACACTCTTGCCAACGAATACAACCCGGTAGCCTGCACTGTGCTGGAAGCGACTATTGATTACCCTTTCCGCTTTGGAACCAAGTTAGCTGACGCGGCCCGCACCTGGGCCAAGGTATGGAACGAGCGCATCACCGCGCGGCTGGCGCAGTTCTATCCCAAGCAGTCGTTTGCGACCGTTCATGCTTACATCTTCGCCCGTACCGTGCCTTGCCCGGATACACAACACATCACCCCGTTGGTGCCCGATTGGCATTTGCTCAAAGCGGGCGGCACGCCCATTGTGGCCGAGCCGATAGTGAACAAAACCAAAGGCACCTGGAAGATTAAAGTGCGCGAACTGGGCAAAGGCGCGGGCCAATTACGCGAGGTGCCGCGCCCCACCTATGGCGATGGCAAGGGCATCTCACTCTTCACCGGCAACCAAATCCCGAGTGATTACATCAAGACCAAAGCCCAGCAAGGCGAGATGGGCAGTGCGTTGTATGCGGTGGCGCTCAAGACTCCGCAAGGGTTAGAGTTCCGCCCGGCGGAGCAGGCCGATTTAGACGCGCTGGAAGCCGCCGCGCAAGAACTCGCCCGCTTGCGCCCGAAATGGGAACGCGGCAACATCATCCCCACCGAAAAAATACCGATAGGCGATAAGACTGGCGAACCGATGGCTCGCGGCATGTTGACTTGGGCTGACCTGTTTGCTCCGCGCCAATTATTGGCAATGGGCGTGCTGGTGGAAGAACTAAAAAAACTGCGACCAGACATTGTGCAAGCCGAAGGCGCGGACTTGGGCGAAGCGGCGGTGCATTTGCTGGCGTTAGGCATGGACAAATTTGCGAATTGGAACGCATTGCTTTCCTCATGGAACGCACCTTGGGGTTCGACGCGCAGTGTTTTTGACCGCCACGATTTTGCTTTCAAATCAACTTTTTCCGAAATGGCTCCTAGCCATGCCGGAGTGGGCTTAGAGTGGGCAATTCTCAATACGATTGAGTCTTACGAAGAAATCAGCAAAATTGCGCCGAACGCTGTTTCACGGCCAGCCGAAATTACTCAAGGCTCCGCCACCAACCTCCCACAAATTGCCGATGGTAGCATCTCTGCCATCGTGGTTGACCCGCCCTATGCCGATAACGTGCAGTATTCCGAGTTGGCCGACTTTTTCTACGTCTGGCTCAAACGCACGCAAGGCCATCGCCGCCCAGAATGGTTCTCCACTTACCTCAGCGACCACAGCGAAGAAGCAGTGGTGAACCAAAGTCGGCACAAAACCGCCGAGAACACGGGTGACAACAAGAAGAGCAAGAAAAATCCAATTGCCTCCCCCAAAGACCTCGCCAACGTCTTCTATGAAAACCTGATGACGCAAGTCTTTCGTGAGTGTCACCGCATCTTGCGAGCCGAGGGTGCGCTCACGGTGATGTTCACTCACAAAAAACAGGAAGCGTGGGAAAACCTGTTCAACTCCCTCATCCGCGCCGGGTTCACCATCACCGCCACCTGGCCGGTGAAGACCGAGAGCGAACACAGCCTGCATCAGGCCAAAAAGAACGCCGCCCAAAGCACCGTCATCCTCGTGGCGCGCAAACGCCCGGCGGGCGCGGGCATCGGCTATTTTGATAGCGCCCTGCAAGCCCAACTGCGCGGGCGCGCTCGTGAAGCCGCCGCCCGCCTCAGCCGCGAAGGCCTCAACGCCATAGACCAACTGGTTGGCTCATTTGGCCCGGCCATCGAAGTCTTTAGCCAGTTTGATGAAGTGCGGACGGATACGGGCGAGCCGGTGGGCGTAAACCGCGCGATTGATGAAGCCGCCGACGCGGTGAGCCAGTGGCGCATCGAACAACTGGCCGCGCATGGGTTAGAAGGCGTGGAACCCGAAGGCCGCTTTGCCCTGCTGTGTTGGGATGTGTTGGGCGCGGCCGAGTTCCGCTTCAACGAAGCCAAACTGCTCGGCCACGCGGTGGGCATGGATGTGAATCAACTTATTCTCGCGGGATTGGTCAACAAAGAGACCGAGAAAATCAAAATGCTCTCCGCCAAAGAGCGGCGCCGCGCTCGCGCGCTGGAGCCGGACGAAGTGACCGAAACGCTGTTCGGCGCGGAAGTGAAAGCCAAACGGCGCACCAAAAAAGACGCGCTCAAAATCCACCCCAATGACCCGCAATTCCGCACCGCGCTGGATGCCTGCCATGCGCTGGCCCTGCGCTACGCGGAGGCCGGGGAGGGCGCAGGCGGCATCGGCTCGGCCAAAGCTCTGGCCCGGCAACAACGCTGGACGCACGACTCGGCGGTAGCCCAACTCATGGAGGCCCTCGTCCACGCTGCGCCCGAAGCCATGAAACATGAGAAAGGCAAAACCTCGGCGGCGGCGCAATTCCCTGAGTTCCGCGCCTGGCACGCTTTGCTCAAACCGCTGTTCGAGCTAGAGCCGCCGGATTGGACGGAGAAATCTCCATTACAACCCTCGCTGTTTAATATAGATACTGAAACACCCGAGGCCGTTGAATTGGATATGGCAGATGAAGAGGCTGAAGACGAAGGCGATGAGTAAAACATCGCGGGCCGCCGACCTATTCTGCGCTGACCTCCCAGTATGACCAGCGCCAACGCCTATGCCGATGAAAGTGGCGACACGGGCTACCTTTTTGAAGCTGGGTCGTCCAGCCGGTTTGTGCTAACGGTCTTGTTGCCTCTTGAACCGGAGACCTTGGTGAATCAGGTGCTGGCCGCGCGCCGCCAGTTAAACAAACCCGAGACCTTCGAGTTTCACTTTAACCGCGCCGATGCGCGCGTGCGCCAGATTTTTTTCGAGTATCTGGCCCCGCAAAAATTTCACTGGCTGGCGGCCGTTGTGCATAAAACCAAAGCCCCGCCCGATTTGCGCGCCCACGGCAAGGCTGGGCTTTACGGCTACGTGTTGACCGGGCTGGCCCTCCGGGCGCCGTTTCCGCTGGCGACGGTCAAACTCAATCTCGATGGGTCCGGTGGGCAAAAGGCTTTTCTTCAGACCGTTAAACTAACGGTGCGGGAGGCCTGCCGGGTAGCGGGACGGCGTGAACAAAACTTCAAAGATATTCGCGTGCTGAACTCCACGCATCCGCTGATTCAGTGCGCCGATATGCTTACCGGAGCCTTTGCCGCTCAAGTTGAAACAGGTCAGGCCGGTTGGTTAAATCCGCTACTTCCCCCGCCCGGCGTGTGGTGGGAAGAGACCTTTGCTTAAAAACAAAACCCCTCTGGCTAGTCACGGCGGCGTGACAAGCCGCGCACCAAGGCGCGACGATTTGCCAGAAGGGAGAAACGAAAGGCTCGTTTTAGATGAGCAGGCGGGGCCTGTTTATCTAGTTTTATTATACTCCACCTTGTAAAGACCCTGGCGCTTTATGGATTCTCCTCAATCACCCACCATCGCTGGCCATCTCCGCGACCATACCTGGAAGCGCTTCATGCGCGGCCCCGACCAGGAACTACTCGACGAGCTATACATCCCCATGCTCTCGGCGGCGGTGCGCTACGACCGTTGTTGTGCCTACTTTTCCAGCAGTGTGCTCTCCACGGCCGCGCGCGGCTTTGGCAAACTCATTGAAAGCCTGGTCTCACTCGGCGAAGCCGCCCCGCGCCCGGCGGTGCGGTTGCTGGTCAACGAAGAACTCGACCCCGACGATGTGCAAGCCCTGCTCGAAACCGGCCACAACGCCGCCCTCGAAAAACTGCTTCTTACCCGCTTCAAGCCGGTAGAGCAATTGCAACAAGAAAAACAACGGCTGGCCATGCTGGGCTGGTTGGTCAAGCAAGGCCTGCTCGAAGTGCGCGTGGGCTTCATGCGTAAAGGCTCGGGCATTTTGCATGGCAAGTTTGGCATCGCCACCGATACGGCTGGCGATGCGCTTATCTTCAACGGCAGTGACAACGAAACCGGCCAGGCCTTGCATGGCAACTATGAGCGCCTCGACCTTTTCAAATCGTGGGAAGACCCCGAGGCTCATGCGGAATACACACGCGAGTTTGAAGACCTCTGGGCTGGCCGGCACCCCACGGTCGGCGTCGTGAGCCTGCCCGATGCCGTGCGCTTTAAACTCATCAAATACGCGCCCCATGACCCGCCCACCCGCGAGCCGAGCGGCGCTTTGGCCCGCCAAAAAGCCGCGATGGTTTTCAACTTCATCGCCGAAGCGCCCTACTTACCCAATGGCGGGGCGGCGTGCGATTCCAGTGCGCTGGTTAGCCTCTGGCCGCATCAGCGCCGCGTGGTCGAAGAAGCGGCGCAGGCCTGGCCGGCGGGTCGCCTATTGTGTGATGAAGTCGGGATGGGCAAGACCATCGAAGCCATTCTCATTTTGCGCCGTCTGTTGGCCGGGCGCGGCGTCAAGCGCTGTTTGTTTTTGCTCCCCGCAGGCTTGCTCAAACAATGGCAAACCGAACTGCGCGAAAAAGGCGGCCTCATCATCCCGCGCTTGGAAGGCCTCACCCTGATTTGGCCGGATGACACCACTGAGCGCGTCGAGAATTTGGCGGAGGCCTTACACCAAGACCTCCTGCTCATGAGCCGCGAGACTGCGCGCACCGAGAACAACCTTCCCATTTTGCTCAACGCGCCCGCGTGGGATTTGGTGTTGCTCGACGAAGCGCACGCCGCCCGCCGCCGCAAGCCCGAAGAAAACGAATTCAACAGCGGCAACCTGCTCTTAGATTTATTGCGGCAACTCCAACTCCGCCAGCGCGCTCGTGGTCTCTTATTGCTCAGTGCCACCCCCATGCAATTGCACCCGTGGGAGCCGTGGGATTTGCTCTCGGTGCTGGGCGAGGGCGGACGGTGGCTCTCGGCCTTCTCCGAAGTGCGCGGCTTCTATCGCGCGCTCGAGGCGGTGCGGCGCGGCCAATGCGACCAACCCACCGCTCGGCGGGTGGCGGCCCTCATCGCGGATAGTGACCCCGTGGCCTTCCCACCCTTACCCGATGTGACCACGCCCGAGGGGTTAGCACAAAAATTGGTGTTTGCGCCCCCCGGTCAGCGCGCCGACCTGGCGCAGTGGTTGCGGGCTGGCTCGCCGCTTACGCGCCGGATGCACCGCAACACCCGCGACACCTTGCGGCAGTACTACGCTCAGAACTTGCTCACCGCCCCGCCGCCCACCCGCGACGTGCAGGATAGGCAATTCGATTATCTCGATGCCGCTGAACGCGCCATCTATCAAGATGTGCGCGACTATATTGATAAACGTTTCGATGAACTGGAACGCGCCCAACCCGGCAAAGGCTTTGTGATGACGATTTACAGCCGCCGCGTTTCCAGTTCCCCTGCCGCCATTCACGAGAGTCTGAAGCGCCGTCACGACGCCTTGAAGCGGGTCGCCGATAGCCGCGCCCTGGATGAAACCCTCACCCTCAATGACGTTCCCGATGGCCTCGACTCTGAAGACCTGCCCGAGACGGATGAAGGTCGCACCGGTCGTATCTCGGCGGCTCTGCCCACCAGCCCGCAAGCCGCTCGCAAAGAATTAGCGGATGTGGAAGACCTACTGCATAAACTCGCCGCCCTCAATGGCAAAGACACCAAGCGTGATTTGTTCTTTGACCATTTGCGCCACCTCACCGAGCAGGGCCGCCCGGTGTTGGTCTTCACCGGCTATACCGACACGATGAATTATTTGCGCGAGGCGCTCCAGGATTACGGGCGCGGTTTAGGGTGTTACAGTGGCCAGGGCGGTTTTCGTTGGACCGGCGCGGACTGGAAGTCGGTCACCAAAGATGAAATCACGCGCGACCTGCGCGAAGGCAAACTGCAAGTGCTCCTCTGCACCGATGCGGCCAGCGAGGGGCTGAATCTGCAGGCCGCTGGGGCCGTCATCAATTACGACTTACCCTGGAACCCCAGCAAAGTGGAGCAACGTATTGGCCGCATTGACCGCATCGGCCAGAAGTTTAGCGAAGTCAAGGTCATCAATCTATTTTTAGAGCACAGCGTAGACGACCAGGTGTATAACGCCCTCCGCGCGCGCTGTGGTTTGTTCGAGCATTTTGTGGGTGAAATGCAACCGGTGCTGGAATATGCCCGGCGGGTGTTGAGTCGGCGTGAGCAGTTTAATCAAGCCGCGTTCGACCAAATCATCCATGAGGTGCAGACCGAACCGCTCGCCCAAGAAACCTACCTTACCAGCGAAGCCCATGTTCTCCCCGCGCCCACCGCGCCCCTCACCGTGACCGATATGGAAGCCGCCTTCCAATATCTCGCTGGCACTGAATACCGCGTGACACAAGATAAGGCCAAGACACATTACCGGCTGTCCGGGAAAGGTCTCAGCGCCAAATTGGGCGCTACCTCCGAAGCGCTGGAAGGCGACCATGCGCTTCAACCCTTATCGCCGCTCAATCCGGTCTTCCACGACCTGGCCACAAAACTTATCCACACCGCTGAGCGTCTGCCGCTCGTTGTTGAATCTTCCCAAATCGGCGCGTTTCGGGCTTCGGTCGCCTGCTGGGTGACCTCAACAGGTGCCGAGCCGGTCACAAGTTTTTCAGAATTAACCCATCGCCTTGAAACCTGGGTGGGCACTTATCCCTCTCCCGCCGATTACTACACCGCCAGCACGACCGCCCGGCAAGCCGCTGACCAGCAAGTGGCGGAGATGGTGGAAAGCGCCGCTCAAAGCGAAAAGGCTAACCTGGCCGCGCAACGGGCCGCCGCGCAGTTGCGGCTCACCCGTGAACTGGGCTACTACTTGGCCTGTCTAAACGAAGGATTGGATGACCTGAACGGCCTGCTGTATGAACATAGCTTACGGGATAACCCCACCGCACACCGCCTGCGCCGCTGTCTGGATAAATTGGGCGAGTACCCCAACTGGGACCCAGACTTCCTGCGTGAACTGCAAACCTTTGCCCAAACCATCACCCCCGCTAAACGGCAAGGGCGGTTGATTGGGAAAGAATTGGATGCGGCGCTTGGCGATCCACGGTGGGGAGGCTAGTTAGCGCATTAAAAACAGTGGGGCTACCTCAGATCATTCTGGGTTGAGCCAGGAGGAAAAACGCAATATGCCAATATCCAAGGAAGCGATGGCACGAGGCTGGGTAGATCAATTGATTTTGACAATCTGATTACCTTGCACTTTCATGGTTTAGGCTCTAAACGATGCCAAAAATGCCGCGTTTTTAGGATTTAAAAACCATTCTGCAAGGTCCAATCTCTCCGCCAGCGCCGGGCCGCAAATCCACGCCACCACCCGCCGCTTCGGCACCATCCTGGAAAATGTGGCATATGACGCGGTGACTCGCCGGATTGATTTGGACGATGACCGCCTGACCGAGAACACGCGCGCGTCGTATCCGCTGGACTTCATCGCTAACGCCGTAAAAAGCAAAACCGGCGGGCACCCGGCCAACATCATCCTGCTCACCTGCGACGCTTCGGGGGTCATGCCGCCCATCGCGCGCCTCACCCCCGACCAGGCGTTGTATATTTCATCTCGGGCTACACCTCCAAGTTGAGCGGCACTGAGGCCGGGCTGGGTAGTGAGCCGCAAATCACGTTCAGCGCGTGTTTTGGCGCGCCGTTCATGGTGCAGCACCCCGTGTTTTACGCCGACCTGCTCAAGCGCAAGATTGACCGCTATGGGGCGCAGTGTTGGCTGGTGAACACCGGCTGGGTGGGCGGGCCGTATGGCGTGGGCAAACGCATCAGCATCGGTCACACGCGCGCCCTGCTCAACGCGGCGCTGACGGGCAAGTTGAAGGATGTGATCTACGCCACGGACCCGGTGTTTGGCTTCGCCATCCCCATGGAGTGTGACGGCGTCCCGCGCGAAGCGCTGAACCCGGCCACTGCTTGGCCCAACGCGGATGAATACCGGCGCAAATACCGCCAACTCGCCCAGCGGTTTGTGGAGAATTTTAAGAAGTTTGAGAGTCAAACAGCCAGAGAAGTCGTCGGGGCTGGCCCTAAAATCTGAGCCTGTCTCTTTGGCTGGGGCGTATAACCGCTCCGTGGCCTCGGTACAAATGTCGGTTGTTCTCGGGCCAGGAAAGGTTTACAGTTATCATACTCAGGAGTGACCAGCATGGCCGACGAACCGCCCCCAAACCCGAACAACCGAAACCGGATGCTCCCCACCACACCCCCACCCCCCCCCCCCCCAAAACCCATCGAAAAAAAAA
>CAYUFY010000035.1:0-24607 GCA_964443795.1 uncultured Anaerolineales bacterium
CCTGTGCCAGTCCATGACGTTTTGCCCTCATTTACTAAGAATACAACTATCGAGACATTTACCCGACTTTTGTCACCCGATACGGTGACGAACTTCACTGTCTAGGGGCTGGAGGCAGTTTAGGATTAGGCAGTAACCTTTTCAATAATTTAGGGCATGGTTACACAGATACACACGGGGGCAGGTCTTATCCGTGTTCATCTGTGTTTATCCGTGTCCAAATAGTTCTCATAGCGAGGCAAATCCTATGGCAGTCACTACTCAAGAAGTTTTTGAATACCACACCCGCAACCGGCCGGGCAAGATCGAAGTTGTGCCCAGCAAACCCATGGCCACCCAGCGCGACCTGTCGCTGGCCTACACCCCCGGCGTGGCCCAAGTCGTCGAAGAAATCGAACGCCGCCCCGAAGCCGCCTACGAATACACGGCCAAGGCCAATCTCGTGGCGGTCGTCTCCAACGGCACCGCCATCCTCGGCCTCGGCGACCGGGGCGCGCTGGCCAGCAAGCCCGTCATGGAAGGTAAAGGCGTGCTCTTCAAACGCTTCGCCGATGTGGATGTGTTCGACATCGAATTGGACACCCACGACGCCGACGAAATCATCCGCGTGGTCAAGGCCATCGCCCCCACTTTTGGCGGCATCAACCTCGAAGACATCAAAGCGCCGGAATGCTTCTATATTGAAGAGACCCTCAAAGGGATGCTCGACATCCCCGTGTTCCACGACGACCAGCACGGCACGGCCATCATCTCCAGCGCGGCCCTGCTCAACGCCATGGAAGTCACCGGCAAAGACCTCACCACCTTGCGCGTGGTCGTCTCGGGCGCGGGGGCGTCGGCCATCGCCTGCGCGGAGTTGTACGTCAAGCTCGGCGTCAAACGCGAAAACATCATGCTGGTGGACACCAAAGGGGTGGTCTACGCCGGTCGCCCCTACGGCATGAACGAATACAAACAACGCTTTGCCCTCCAGACCGACGCGCGCACTCTCGCCGACGCCATGCGCGGCGCGGACTTGTTCCTCGGCCTATCGGTGAAAGACCTGCTTCAACCCGAGCTGGTGAAGACCATGGCCGATAACCCCATCATCTTCGCGCTCGCCAACCCCGATCCCGAAATCAAATACGAACTCGCCAAGGAAGCGCGCCCCGACGCGCTGGTGGCCACTGGCCGCTCCGACTACCCGAACCAGATCAACAACGTGCTCGGGTTCCCGTTCATCTTCCGGGGCGCGTTGGATGTACGGGCCAAAGCGATCAATGACGAGATGAAACTGGCGGCGGCCAAAGCCCTGGCGGCCCTGGCGCACGAGGATGTGCCCGACTCCGTCCTCACGGCCTACGGCGTATCCGCGCTTAAATTTGGCCCCGACTATCTCATCCCCAAAGCACTCGACCCGCGCGTGTTGCTGTGGGAATCCCCGGCGGTAGCCGAAGCCGCCATGCAGACCGGTGTGGCGCGCCACACCATTGATCTGGAAAAATACCGCGAACAACTGGCCGCGCGCCTGGGGCCGGGCCGCCGCGTGCGCCGCAACATCATCAATAAAGCCAAAGCCGCGCCCAAACGCATCGTGTTTGCCGAAGGCGAGGCCAGCAAAATCATCCGCGCCGCCGCCCAGGTGGTGGATGAGAAAATCGGCGAACCGATTTTACTCGGCAACCGCGATAAAATTTATCAGGAAGTCAAAGATTTGGGTCTGCACTTTACGCCAACCGTGGTAGACCCCAACAGCGACCCGCACCAAAGCGCCTACGCGGAAGCCTACTTCCAACTGCGCCAACGCAAAGGCGTGACCCTCAGCCACGCCAAAGAACGCATCCACGAGCCGAACTTGTTCGGCCTGATGATGGTCAAACAAGGCGACGCCGACGCGTTTGTCTCCGGCCTGACCTACGAATACCCCGAAGTCATCCGCCCGGCCCTCCAAATCTTCCACACCCGGCCGGGGGTCAGTAAAGCCGCCGGGGCCTATCTCGTCATCGTGCACGGGAAGGTGTACATCTTTAGCGATGCCACCGTGAACATCAATCCCACCGCCGAAGACCTGGCTGAGATTGCCCTGCTCTCGGCGGACCTGGCCCAGCGCGTGGGCCTGACCCCGAGCGTGGCCATGCTCTCCTTCTCCAACTTCGGGAGCGCACCTCATCCGTTGGCCGACAAGGTGCGCCGCGCCGTGGAAATTGTGCGCGCCCGGCGCCCCGACCTGGCCGTGGATGGCGAAATGCAAGCCGATGTGGCGCTGGTGCCCGAAATGCTGGCGAGCCGCTTCCCGTTTAGCCGGGTCAAAGAACCCAACGTGCTCATCTTCCCCAACCTGGAATCCGCGAACATCGCCTACAAACTGATGCAACGGCTAGGTGGCGCGGAGACGATTGGCCCGGTGTTGATGGGCCTCGATGCCTCCGTGCATGTCTTGCAAGCCAATGACGATGTGGACGAAGTCGTTTCCATTGCGGCCACCGCCGTGATGGATGCACAAAGCCGCGCGTAAGTCCCAACCCGCCCAGGCTCTAAATCAGGTGCGCCGCACGGTAACCGTGCGGCGCACCTTTTGTTTATTTCGCTAAAGTGGGCGCGGGGTCGGCGGGCGGGGCCGGATAGGCCGCGCGCAAACGGGTCGCCGCGTGGAGCGCGAACAGGTTGGCGGCCAGCGCCAGCAAGATCAACGCCAAGAATCCAGCCACATCCACGAGCAATCCGCTCAAGCCGGTGGACAGCAACACGACCCCCAAAAACGAGTTGCTAAATCCCAGATAAATGGAGCGCTCGGATGGCGGGGCGATATCCAACAATAGCGGCTGGCCCGCCACACCAATCCCGGCTTCGCGCACCCCGGCCAGCAGAAACGCGGGGATGAGCCAGAGTGAAGCCGTGAGGGGCGGCACCGGCCACCACTGCGCGACCAGCATGAGCGCCAGCACCACGCCCAGCATGGCCAACCCCGCCCACATCCCGATAACCAGTATCCGGCGATTCCCCAGCCGCAAGGCATACCGCCCGAAGAAAACGTTGGACAAAAAACTGGCCGCGCTCATCGAAGCCAGGTATACCCCCACAAATGACAAGGAGCCGCCCAACTGGCGTTGCACATAGACCGCGAAAAACGGCAAGGCCATGCCGGCAATCATCAAGGAGGCGCGCAACAAGATGAAATAACGGTAGGCCGGATCGCGTTGCACGATCTGCCAGGCGCGGCGGAGTTGGACAGGAAAAGCGGCGGGCGGGCGCACATGGGCATCGGGCGGCTCTTTTACCAGGGCAAAGGCCACCAACCCCACCGCCGCCCACAGCGTCGCCAGGGCCAGCAACAACCCAAAGTTGTTCGGAAACGCGAGGGGGCCAGCATCATCCAACAGCCACTTGACCACCGCGCTCGCCCCCAGGGAAGCGAGGCCCCCCAGGGCCAACCGCCAGGCAAAAAACAGCCCGCGCTGATTAGGTGGTATAGTCTTGCCGACTACTTCCAAAAACGGTAACCCGGCCAGCCCGGAACAAAATGAATAGATGACAAAACATCCGAAGAACAGGCTGAGAATCCACACCGGGTCGCGGAGCAAGACCATCGCCAGCGTGATGATGGTGAGACACGCTATCCGCACCACCGCCACCCAGCGATAAATCCACAGTTTATGCGTTTGGCTTTGCAGATAGCCCGAGGTCCATAGCTGGGGCAAAAACCACCCCCCGTCACGGAGCGGCGCCAACAATCCCAGCCAAAACGTCGCCGGGGTCAGATGTCCAATAAAAGCCACCAACACTAACGACGAATCCATCAGCGTCTCGGCCAGTGTGAAAAACAAGCCGTTTAGGACACCCAACCAAAAATTTCGTCGTGTCATGCGGCGAGTATAACACCCGCGATAGAGACGGGTTGGAACAGGACTGATAGCGCAATTGCGCCCTGTGCCAGACATCGCTATAATTCATCCCAATTCGTAGCGTAGGTGATTAGGCATTCCAGAAACGGCGGTTTATTGTGTTTGAGACTCACAAGATCACCAAATCCATGGGGAAAGGCGGGCAAGCATCCGGCGATGCCAGTCTAAAAGTCGGGCAGATGCTCGCCGAGCGTTACATGATTCAGGGTGTGCTGGGGGTGGGTGGCATGGGGTCGGTGTATAAAGCCCGCGACATGCGCTTCCCCAACGTCACCAAGTTGGTGGCCGTCAAGGAAATCATCAATCAGGCCGATCCGAGTATGCGCGAGATGATCGTCAGGACCTTCGAGCGCGAAGCCAATATCCTCGCCGAACTCAACCACCCAGCCATCCCCAAAATCTATGACTATTTCTCGCACGGCGACAAGTCGTTCCTCGTGCAGGAATACATTGACGGCAAAGACCTCGAAGCCTATCTGTCAACTCAACCGGATTTCATCCCGGAAGATCAGGCTGTCGAATGGGCTATTCAACTCTGCGACGTGCTCTCCTACTTGCACGCCCACAAGCCCGAGCCGATTGTCTTCCGGGATATGAAACCGTCCAACGTCATGCTGGATCAGCACAACAATATCCGGCTGATTGACTTCGGCATCGCGCGCCCATTCATGACCGGGCAAAAAGGAACCATGATCGGCACCGAGGGGTATTCTCCACCCGAGCAGTATCGCGGCGAGGCCGGCCCCACCGGGGATATCTACGCCCTCGGCGCCGCCCTCCACCACTTACTCACCAAACAAGACCCGCGCATCGAACCGCCGTTTTCATTCTCCGAGCGCCCCATCCGCAAGACCAACCCGGCGGTGAGCCTCGAACTGGAAGCGGTGGTCAATACCTCGTTGAACTACAACCCCTCCGAGCGCTTTGGCAGTGCCAAAGCCATGAAAGAGGCGCTGGTGGGTTTACGCAAAACCCGCACCGGCGTTTTGCAAAGCCAACTCGCCGCCATGGCCAAAGCGGCGGCCACCAGCGGTCACTCTGCGGGTGAAGCCGTGGTGCCAGCCCAAACCACCTCCACCTCGGACGGTGAAGTCGCCCCCATCTGGACCTTTAAGTGCGAGGATGAATTGCGCGGCAGTCCCTTGGTCCACAAAGGTGTGGTCTATATCGGGGCCTACGACAACAACCTCTACGCCATCAACACCACCGAAGGCAAACTCGTCTGGAAATATGCCACCGATGGCGGCTTGCCCGGTTCGCCCACGATCCATCAGGAAACAATTTTTATCGGCTCCGAAGACCGGCGCCTGCTGGCTATCGCCTTAAAAAGCGGGCGGCTCCAATGGGCTTATCCGACCGAAGCGCCCGTGCGCGCCTCCCCCCGAGTGGCCGAAGGCCATGTCTTTATTGGCTCCGATGACGAAAACCTGCACGCCGTGAACGTGCTCACTGGGCGCAAAGCCTGGAAGTCAGCGGCGACCGGCGCGGTGCGGTGCCGCCCGGCCGTGGGCAACAACCTCATCTACTTCGGTTGCGAAAGCGGCGAGTTTTATGCGCTGGATTTCAGTGGCACGCAAAAATGGCACTTCAAGGCCAAGCGCGGCCTCACCTCATCCCCCTTACTGCATTCGAACAATATTTATGTGGGTTCCCACGATGGGCATCTCTACGCGCTGGAGGCCAAGACGGGGTGGAACATCTGGAAGTTCCGCACCAACAAAGCCATCATTTCCTCTCCCTGCGCCGAGGATAATCTGGTCTTGGTCGGCTCCTCCGACAATTTCTTGTACGCCATAGACATCCGCACCGGGCGCGAGGCCTGGAAATTTGAAACCGGAGGCCAAGTCAATTCCTCCCCTGCGGTCAACAAAGGCACCGTCTATGTCGGCTCGGTGGATGGGTGCGTCTATGCCATTGACATCGCCAACGGCAAACTCAAATGGAAATTCCGTTCACGCGGTGCCATCACCTCTTCGCCCATCATCCAGGATGACATCGTCTATATTGGTTCATTGGACCATAACCTGTACGCCCTCACAGCCTAACCGGGGAGATACTCGTGTTCAACTGGCTATCCAAGCTCTTCAACAAACAAACGACGCAAGACCCCGCGCCCAGCGCGCCGCCTGACCCCACCCCCGTGCCGGCCCCGACGCCTCAGCGCGATCCCGACGCCACCATCCCGCTTTCAGCCGAAGTCGTGGCCCAACTCTCACCCGACGCGGTCAAAGCCCTGGCCGAGGCTGGCGGGCATGGGCGTATCCGGATGGGTATCGCTCAGGACGTGGGCAAAGTTCGCACCCATAACGAAGATGTCCTGATGGTTTTCACCGGGGAACTCGCCGGGCTGGAAACTATGCCTTATTTTGGCCTCTTCGTGGTGGCCGACGGCATGGGCGGGCACTCGCTCGGCGAACGCGCCAGTGGCATTGCCGCCCGCACCGTCACCCGTTCCATCATGGAACAAATGCTACCTTCCCTTCTCGCTGACCCGCAAGCCGATACCGAGCGCCCCATCTTGCGGGAAGTGATGGAACATGCCATGACCGTGGCCAATAGCGCGGTGGTCGCCGCGGTCCCCGAGGGTGGCACCACCCTAACCTGTGCCCTGCTACTCGACGAACAACTGGTCCTGTCGCATGTGGGCGATAGTCGCGCATATATCATCACCCCCGATTCCTTCGAACAACTGACCCGCGACCATTCGCTGGTGCAACGGTTGCAGGAACTCGGACAAATTACCGCGGCCGAAGCGTTGGTACACCCCCAACGGAGTGTGCTGTACCGGGCCGTGGGTCAAGGCGACGGCCTCGAGGTGGATGTTGTTTCCCGGCGCTTGTCACCCGGCTCGTCCCTGCTACTCTGCTCCGATGGATTATGGGGTCTGGTGCCAGACGAAAAGATTCTCAAGTTGGTGCAACAAGCGCCCAATCCGCAAGCCGCATGTGAAGCGCTCGTGGCCGCCGCCAATGCCGCCGGAGGGCCTGACAACATCACCGCCCTCATGTTACAAATCCCGACCTAGGTTGCCCTCCACTTCGGCAAGTTATGAGCACTGGCGATCTCTATAGTTTGTTAGGCGTAGTCCCCAAGGCTACCACCGACGAAATTAAAGTCGCCTACCGGGCCATGGCCCGTCGGTTTCACCCGGATGTTAATTCCGCGCCGGCGGCGACCGAAGAGTTCAAACTTGTCGGCAACGCCTACGCCATTTTGAGCGATCCGGCCCAACGCTCAGCCTATGATTCAGCGCTCCGTCAGGCGGGCAGTGGCCCCCTACTTTCGTTTCGGTCAATCACCAGCCGCGACCAGTTTCCAATCCAGGTGGACGCACAAATTCTGTATGCGCTACTCCACATAGCACCTTCCTTAAGCGACAGTACTGCCCTCCCTGCCCCGCCCCTTAACCTATGCATTGTGATTGACCGTTCAACCTCCATGCAAGGTGAACGTTTAGATCAGGTCAAGGCCGCCGTCGTCAAAGTCATCGATTCCTTGCGGTCGAATGACTCTTTCTCGGTGGTGGCCTACAGTGACAAGGCCGAGGTCGTCATCCCCGCCCAACAAGGCGGTGTGGAAAAGACTCTGGCCAAGGCCAAAGTCAGCACCATCCATGCCAGCGGCGGCACCGAGATTTTGCAAGGACTGCTGGTCGGATTAAATGAGTTACAGCAACGCCTCAGCCCCAGCGCGGTCAACCACCTCATCCTCCTCACCGATGGGCGCACCTATGGCGACGAGGACGATTGCATGTTACTGGCCATGCTGGCCGCCACCGATGGGATCTCACTCACCGGCGTCGGCATTGGGAATGAGTGGAATGACCGGTTTCTGGATGATTTGGCGACTTGCACCGGCGGCAACGCGGTGTATATGGGCTCGCCGGAGCAGGTTAAAACTTTTATCTGGGAAAAGGTCAGCAGTTTCAGTTCGCACTATGCCGAACGACTGGCCTTACAAGTCACACCTGACGTGGAGGTGAAATTACTTTCGGCGATCAAGTTGGGCCAGGAAGCTGGCCCCATTCCCGTGGATGGCACCTCGTTACGCTTGGGCGCGCTTTCCAAAAACCAGGGGTTGTCCATTCTACTGAAGTTTCTCATCCCGCCCATTACCGAAACTGGCAATCGGCCAGTGGCGCGTCTGGCCCTTTACGCCGATATCGTCAGTCTGGGCCGGCGGGGGGAACGGCTGACCCTAGACATTAGTCTGCCCGCCACCATGTCGCCCGCGCCAACCTCGCCGCCCGCACAAATCGTTGATGCTTTGAACAAATTTTCGCAATATAATATGCAGGAGAAGGTGTGGCAGGCCGTGGCCGCCGGCGATATCGCTGGCGCCACCAAACGTTTATCCAATCTCAGCACCCGGTTGCTGGCGGGCGGACAAACCGATCTTGCCAAAGCCGCCCTGGCCGAAGCGCGCCGACTGGAAAAAACCCAAGTCCTCTCCGAAGAAGCTAAAAAAAATATCAAATATGGAACCCGCGCCTTATTAATGGCGCCCAAACCCTAATAAAGGCTGTCAATTCAAATGATCACTTGCCCCTCCTGTCGTCATCAGGAATATGATGGGGAACTGTTTTGTTCGGAATGTGGAGCCCGCCTGTGGGAGGGCAGTGCCACCTTGCCCCCCACCGTCACTTTCAATTCAAGACAACTAGCCGACCTCCCCAAAGGCAACGCGCCGGCGGTCAACACCAACACGTTGCGCACCGGGCAAATTGCCCTCACCATCACCGGCATCACCCAACCCCTCGTTCTGGAAGGCCAGATGGAATACTATCTTGGCCGTGAAGGTCAGGAGCAACAACCCATTGATGTAAATCTCTCAAACTATGGTGGGCGCGAAAAAGGCGTCTCACGCCGCCATGCCTCCCTGCGGGTGGATCGCCGTCAGCTCTTGCTGATGGATTTGGGCAGTTCCAATGGCACCCAACTCAATGGCTCCCCCCTGGTGGCTAATGAGCCAGTGCGCCTTGAAAATGGCGACGAAATTCGCCTGGGCAAACTGGCCATGCAAGTCCACTTTAATCTGTAATCCCAATTCCTGTGCAACAAATTTTATTCCATTCCTTCGGAGGTTTGCATGGCCTATACTGTTTTAATTCATATTTCAAATGAAGAGCCGATTTTGGGCGAACTGGAACAGCTCCCCAATGTGACGGACACGCTGATCGTTGTGCAAAGCCCGCGAATGCGGGATGGCAAGGATTTGCGTTATCTGGCCAAGGAAGTCACCCAAGTGATTTGGCCGCTTAGCCGCATTGGCTTTATCGAAATAATGCCGTCGGGCGAAGAAGAAAAAGTGGTCGGCTTCGTGCGCGAATAAGCCCGCCACAGCGGTTGATTATCCTTCCATGCCTGCCACCCGTGAAGCCCATCACCGCATTCTGGTGGTGGATGACGAACCCCGGATGATCCGGTTTATCCGGTTAAATCTGGAACATGACGGCTTTGAAGTCGCCGAAGCGTCGGACGGTCTCGTCGCGCTAAACCAAGTGCGCGACACCCTGCCCGACCTCATCCTGCTCGATGTGGCCATGCCCGAATTGGACGGCTTCGAGACCCTCCGCGCCCTGCGCGAAATCTCCAGCATCCCGGTCATCATGCTCACCGCGCGCGGGGAAGAAGACGATCGGGTGCGCGGACTGGAACTGGGCGCGGATGATTACGTGACCAAACCCTTCAGCCCGCGCGAACTGGTGAGCCGGGTCCGGGCGGTTCTCCGCCGAACCGAGACCCCCGCCCCGGCAGAAAAAAACACCTTGCTGATAGATGACCGGTTGCGCATCAACTTTGACCGGCGCGAAGTGCTGGTCGAGGGGCAACCCGTGAAACTGCGCCCCACCGAATACCGCTTGCTCTATCATCTGGTCAACAACGCCGGGTGGGTGGTGCCCCACGACCAACTCCTCGCCAAAGTCTGGGGGTATGAGTATCGCGAAGAGACCCATTACCTGCGTCTCTATATCAATTACTTGCGTGAAAAACTGGAACGCGACCCGGCGCACCCGCACTATATTCTGACCGAGCGGGGCGTGGGTTACCGTTTCGTGGATTTTCACAAGGAGAAGGAAACCCCATGAGCCGCCCGCTTAAAATCGTCATCACTGGCCCATTTAGCGCCGGTAAAACCCGCTTCATCAAAGCCATCAGCGAAATTGACGTGGTCAGCACCGAACGCAAAATCACCCGCCGCATCGAAGGCATCACCAAACGCACCACCACTGTCGCCATGGACTACGGCCGCGTCACCTTCGAGGATGTCGTCCTGCATTTGCACGGCACCCCCGGCCAGGCCCGGTTCGATTTCATGTGGGACATCCTCGCGCAGGAGATGGATGGCTTTGTGTTGCTCGTGGACTCCGCCGACCTCGACACGGTGGACGAGGCCCGCGAGCTAATTCAAATCTTCACCTCGGCCCATGCGGTGCCCTATGTCATCGCCGCCAACAAACAGGATGTGGAAGGCGCGGCCTCGCCCGCCAAAATCCGCCGGGCCTTGGAGGTCGGCCCCGAAATTCTCGTCATGCCCTGCGTCTCATCGCGCAAGACCAGTGTCAAACAAGTCTTGCAACAACTGGTCGAGATGTTGTAACCCCCGCGCCCCCCGCATATAAAAAAAGCCGCCCGCCGGTTCGACAGCGGGCGGTTTATATTTCAGCGCGGCTGATGTCGCCGTGTCAATTCGGCCTCCACCTCGGCGAGGGTCAGGTCGCGCGCGGCCAGCAGAACCAACGTGTGGTACAGCAAATCGGCCACTTCCGAAATTACCCGTGCCTCGCCCTGCCCTTTCACCGCCAGAATCACTTCCACCGCTTCCTCGCCCACCTTTTTTACAATCTCATCCTCGCCGGCCGCCAACAATCTGGCCGTATAAGAATCCGGCGGCGGGTTAGTTTTGCGCGCCTGCACAATTTCAAATAAGTCAGTCAGAGTCATTCGGTTGCCTCCAAAGCCCGATAAAAACATGACCGTGCCCCAGTGTGACACGCCGGCCCGGCGGGGGCGGCGCGCACCAATAGGGTGTCGCCATCGCAATCCACCTGGATTTGCTGAACCCGGAGGGTATGGCCGCTCGTCGCGCCTTTATGCCACAGTTCGGCGCGACTTCGGCTCCAAAACCAGGCTTCACCACTCTCGCGCGTGAGCCGCAAGGCCTCGGCATTCATCCAGGCCACCATCAACACTTCGCTTGTGGCCGCGTCCTGCACCACGGCCGTAATCAATCCCCGTTCATCCCATTTCAATTCCATGCGTCACCTCCACATTTTCAACCACCCATTGCAATTTCCAATCAGGCCGCGACAACACCACGCCAGATGGCAACCCCAGGCGCTTCCACACCGGGAACGGTTCCAACCCGGCCCAGCGGCTGACGCACAGACTAATCACCGTTCCATGCGCCACCACCGCCACGTTGTGCGCGGGATATTGCGCCAGCACCTCGGTGAGCGCCGCCGAGAAACGCGCATACGCCTCGTCCGCCGACTCGCTCCCCATCACTCTGTCCGCCGGGCGGGCAAAAAAATCCGCGACCGCCATCTCAAATTGTTCGGAACTTAAATACGGCAGATTGCTTCGGTCATGCTCATGTAAATTCAAGACGCTGTGGGAGGTCAATCCCCAGCGCGCCGCCATCAAATCTGCCGTCTCAACAGCTTTTGGCTCAACACTGGAAATCACCACCTGCGGCGCATAAGGCTTAAGCTTATCCGCTAACACCGAACATCGGGCGCGCCCCACTTCTGAAAGCCGCCATTCACGAGCGGGCACACCGGGGATAATGGCGGGATGAGCGTGTTTGATAAGCACCAGATATGGCATTATCCGTCACCCTATCGAAACAATCGGGCGCACCGGGATCTGACAGTGGGCTAAATGCGTTTTCACCGCGCCAATGGTCAGGATTTTGTCATGGAACAGCGAGGCCGCCAGGGCCGCGTCGGCCTGGCCCTGGGTTAGCACCTCGGCAAAATGCTCCACCCGTCCGGCTCCGCCCGAGGCAATCACTGGCACCGACACTGCGGCGGCAATCGCGCGCGTGAGCTCCAAGTCATAGCCTCGCTGCGTCCCATCGGCGTCAATGCTCGTCAATAAAATTTCACCCGCCCCGAGTTCAACCACCCGGCGTGCCCACGCCAATGCCTCCAGCCCGGTGGGGGTGCGCCCCCCCGAAATATAGACCTCCCATTGTGGGGCGGCCGTGGCTGCGGGTGTGCGTTTGGCGTCAATCGCCACCACAATACACTGGCTTCCAAATTTCTCCGCGCCCCGGGTAATCAATTCGGGCGTCTTCACCGCCGCCGAGTTAATACTCACCTTGTCGGCCCCCGCCAGCAAAATGGCGCGCATGTCGTCCACCGCGCGGATGCCGCCGCCCACCGTCAGGGGCAGGAACACCTCATCGGCCACGCGCCGGACCATCGGGGCCACGGTCGCGCGCCCCTCCGGCGTCGCCGAAATATCCAGAAACACCAATTCATCCGCCCCGGCCACATCATACGCCCGCGCCTGTTCCACCGGGTCGCCCGCATCGCGCAAGCCCACAAAGTGCACGCCTTTGACCACGCGCCCATCTTTAACATCCAGGCAGGGGATAATGCGTTTGGCTAACATCAGGCCGATGAGATTAGGGAGCGAAGATTGACGCGACCTTCGTACAAAGCGCGGCCAACGATGACCCCGGCGAGACCAGCGTCTCGAACGGTTTGCACATCCCGCGCCGAATTGACCCCGCCCGAGGCGATGACGTTAAGCCCGGTGGCTTGCGCCAGCTCAACCGTGGCGGCCACATTAACGCCCACGCCCACCCCATCGCGCGCGATGTCAGTGAAGATGCACCACTCCGCCCCGCGCGCGTGGAGCCGCGCCCCAACAGCCACCGCTGTTTCAGCGGACTCGGCGGCCCAGCCTTTGATCCGCACCCGACCATCGCGCGCGTCCAACCCCACGGCCACACGATTCGGGCCATACTCGCGCACGGCCCACTCAACCAAGTCGGGGTTCTCAATGGCCGCCGTGCCGATGACAGCCCGCGCCACCCCTAACTCCATAACCCGGCGCAAACTGGCTTGGTCGCGCAAGCCCCCGCCGAATTGAATGGGCAAGCCGAGGGCGACCAAAGCCGCGAGTAGCGGGGCAGACGTGCTTGAGCTTTCGCCAAACGCGCCATCCAGATTAACGACGTGCAACCACTGGGCGCCCTCGGTCTGCCAGCGGCGGGCCACTGCCACCGGGTCGGCACCATAAACCGTCTGGCGCGCCGGGTCACCTTGTGCCAGACGCACCACTTGACCCGCGCGCAGGTCAATGGCCGGAAAAACAGTAAAGGAGGACGTCGGGTTCAACCGTGGTCAACAAAATTCTGCAACAGCAACAAGCCAACTTGCTGGCTCTTTTCGGGGTGGAATTGAATGCCATACACCCGCCCTCGCCCAACTATGGAGGGATAAACCACACCATACTCCGTTGTCGCCAGGGTGGTTGCCGGGTCGGCGGCGCAATAATAGCCATGATTAAAATAGGCGTACGACTGGGGCGGCAAACCTTGCAAGAGCGGATGCGCGCCACAGGGGCTGATTTCATTCCAGCCGGTCTGAGGAATTTTAAGCGGCGGAGATTGGCGAGGGGAGAAGGGACGGACGCGGCCCGCCAGGAGGCCTAACCCCGCGTGTTCGCCATGTTCTTCGCCCACTTCAAACAACACTTGCATCCCCACACAAATGCCGAGCAAGGGGGTGCTGCGGGCCACCACCGTCCGCACCGGGTCCACAAGACCGCGCGAGCGCAGACCCTGCATTCCGTCGGCAAACGCGCCCACGCCGGGGAGCACGACTTTTGCCGCCGCCAGGATCACCGCCGGGTCATCTGTCAAACACACTTCCGCGCCGACATGCTCCAGAGCTTTTTGCACCGAGCGCAGGTTGCCGATGCCGTAGTCAATGAGGGCCAACATGAAAATTAGAGGGTGCCCTTGGTGGAGGGAATGGTATTGGCCCGCCGGGGATCGAGCGCCGTGGCGGCATCGAGCGCGCGGCCTAATGCCTTGAACAGCGCCTCGGCTTGATGATGATCATCACGGCCAGAGAGGACGCGGGCATGGACGTTGGCTTTGGCCGTGGCCGCGAAACTCTCGATAAAGTGCGGGACAAGTGCGGTGGGGAAGGCGCCGATGGCGGGCGTGTGCCAGTGGGCCTCCACCACCGCATAGGGGCGGCCCGAGAGGTCAACGGCGACCAAGGCGAGCGCCTCGTCCATGGGCACGTAGGCGGAGCCCAGGCGGGTAATACCTTTTTTATCGCCGAGCGCTTCGGCCAAGGCCTGCCCTAACACCAGCGCGGTGTCCTCTATCGTGTGGTGGGCGTCAATGTGCAAATCACCCTGCGCCTGCAGGGTGAGATCGAACAGTCCATGCACGGCGATATGGGTCAGGAGGTGATCGAGAAATCCCACGCCAGTAGCAATGGCATGTTGGCCACTCCCGTCTAAATTCAGGGAAAGCGTAATGTCAGTTTCGTTGGTTTTACGGGTGAGGGTGACAGAGCGCATGAGGGGGAAGGCGTAAGTGGTAAATGGGAATTAGAGAAGTGAAAGTAGGGTGACAATCAGAAACTAACGATCATCAATCAGCAATCTTCTTCAACGCGGCAATCAAGGCATCGGTGTGCTCGGGTTTGCCAGCGCTGATGCGGATGCAATCGGAGACGTAGGGTTTATTGAAGTGCCGGATGAGAATGCCTTCGTGTTCGAGGGCGAGTTGAATGGCTTGGGCGTCGCGGCCAACCACCCGACAGAGGACAAAATTGGCGCGCGAGGGAATGGGCCGCAGGAACGGAATTTCGGATAAGGCTTCGGAAAGCCGGTCACGCTCGGCGGTCAGCCGGGTAACAATCTGGTCAAGGTATCCATGGTCTTCGAGCGCGGCCATGGCGGCAGTGGTGGCGGCGATGTTGACATTGTAGGGTTGCTTGATTTTCCACAGGTGCGGCATGAGCCAGCGCGGAAAGGCCCCGTAGCCCACGCGCAACCCGGCCAACCCCGCCCGTTTGCTAAAGGTGCGCAAGACGATGAGGTTGTCATGCTCCGGTACCCAGCTCATTTTCGATTCACCATGAAATTCAATATAGGCTTCGTCGAGCACGATGATGAGGGGGAGGTTAAGCAATCGGCGGAGATCAGCATCCGGGGTAACAGTACCCGTGGGGTTGTTGGGGGAGGCGATGAAGAGAAGTTTGGGAGCCGGGGAGGCAGAGGCAATGGCGAAAAAAGCTTCGAGGGCGTCAAGATCAAGGGAGAAATCGGGACGACGTGGGATTTCGACGACTTGGGCGCCATTCACGGCGGCATCGAACGCGAACATGCCAAAGGTCGGCGGGCAGTCAAGGATGGTATCACCGGGCTGGAGAAAAACGCGCATGATGACATCAATCAGTTCATCGGAACCGCCGCCCGCAAAGAGGTTGTCCACGGGCAAGCCGGTGGCGCGGGCGAGCGCGGCGCGCAGGGCGTTGTTCTCGGGGTCGGGGTAAATGTGGGGGTAGGGCAATTGCGCCAGGGCCGCCAGCACTTTGGGGCTGGGGCCGTAGGGATTCTCGTTCGCGTCGAGTTTAATGATGTCCTGCGGGTCACGGCCCAAACGTTGAGACAGCACATCAAACGGTACGATGGGCTTGTAGGCGTGCATGGTGAGGAGGTCGGAGCGCAAGAGGGAGGGGTAATCCATGGGGCGGTGAAGGAGTGGCGTGAGGATGTGGGTAAGGATGTGGGGAGGATTGTAACACTGAGGGCTGATTGGTTACGGGTTATTGGTTATGCGAGCAGTAGCGGCGAGGGCGTGGGCGGTGAGTTGCTCGGCGGCGGCGAGGCGGGCGGCGTGGGGGGCGATGGTTTGAGTGGTGGCCGGGTCGAGGGCGATCAGGCTGGTGAGACGCACGAAATCCAAAACGCTGAGGGGCGAGGCAAAGCGGGCGGTGCCGCCAGTGGGCATGACATGACTCGGGCCGGCCAAATAATCGCCCAGCACTTCAAAAGAATGTTCGCCAAGGAATAGCCCGCCGGCGTGTTTGATGCGCGGCACCCACGTCCACGGGTCGCGCACGGCGAGACAGAGATGTTCGGGAGCGTAGGTGTCGGCGAGGGTCACGGCTTCTTCAATATCCTGCGTGAGCACAATCCCAGAGTTATGCAAAAAAGTTGCGGTGATCATGTCGGCCCGCGATAACGACTCGAGGTGATGGGCAATTTGTGATTGGACCGCGTGAGCCAGGGACTCGCTGGGGGTGAGGAGAATGGCCGAGGCGAGGCTATCGTGTTCGGCCTGGGCCAGCAGGTCTGCCGCCACGAGACGCGGGTCGGCGTGCTCATCGGCGACGACCACGGTTTCGGTAGGGCCGGCCAGGCCATCAATGCCGACCAGGCCGAAGACCTGTTTTTTAGCGAGGGTGACATAGATGTTGCCGGGGCCGACGATTTTATCCACGGGGCGAATGGACTCGGTGCCAAAGGCGAGCGCGGCGATGGCTTGCGCGCCACCGAGGCGAATGATTTCGGTGGCGCCGGCGAGATGCGCGGCGGCGAGGATGACCGGGTTGAGGTAGTTGGTGTCGGGATAGGCGGGGTTGGGCGGGGTGACGACGACAATTTCTTTGACACCCGCCACTTTGGCAAGGATGACAGTGTGAAGGACGGTCGAGGGAAGCGGCGCGGTGCCGCCGGGGACGTAACAGGCCACCCGGTCGAGCGGGGAAACGATTTGCCCGAGCGTGCCGCCGAGGTCCTGGGTAAACCAGGAGGTGAGGGGCTGACGACGGTGGAAGTGTTCGAGGCGGGCCGCGGCGAGGCGGAGAGATTCGAAGAGGTCGGGGGCAAGATTAGTGACTGGGGATTGGGCCCCCCCGATCGGGACAGCAAAAACGTCGAGGGTCACCCCGTCGAATTTGGCAGTTAATTCGCGCAGGGCCGAGTCGCCGCGGGCGCGCACATCCCGCAGGATGGCGGTCACGCGCTCGAGATAGATTGCATCTTCAAAAATTTTAGGACGGGTGAGGAGCGAGCGATCACAGATTTTCATTGAGTCTCCGGGCGCGTTCGGGTTCTTCTTCAAAAATGTAAGTCACGGGGGTAACGATGACGCCGCTCCCGCCCACAGCGCGCAGGGCGCGGACGGCGGGGATGAGGCGATCTTTGTGGATGACAATGGTGACGGAGTGCCAGCGTTCGCCGGTGCGCGTGAGGACAGGCGCGAGGGTGGGGCCTTGCAACCCGCCGAGGTCGGGTTGGGCGAAGAGGGCGCGCGCAATGACATCGGGGTCGGGGCCTTTCATGTTGGCCACGACGAGGTAGTTTTCCTGGCCGCGCAAGTAGGCTTCGAGGTATTCGAGGAGTTGGCGCGCGAGGTCGAGCACCTCCGGCCGGGTTTTGAGCGCGGCGCGATTGGCAAAGAACACGGCTTGGGAGTGGAGGATGAGGCCGTCGGTGAGGGCGCGCAGACGGTTGTCGTGCAGGGTCTGGCCGGAGGAGACGAGGTCGGCGATGAGGTCAGCGTAGCCAATGGCGGGCGCGACTTCGAGGGTGCCTTCGGCGTTGATGAGGGTGTGCGGGAGGGCGTGGGCGGTGAGGAAGCGGGAGGTGAGGACCGGGTATTTGGTGGCGACCCGCAAAGGGTGGGGAAGGGGGTGGGTGCGTAAGTCGGTGGTGTTGTGCACCGGCCACTCTTCTGGAACGGCGAGGGCGAGGGAACACTGACCGTAGCCGAGGGCTTCGTGCAGGAGCAGAATTTCGCCATCGGGGCCACGCCGTTCTTCGAGTGCGTCGAGGCCCGCGATGCCAAAATCCACACTCCCTTCACGCACAGAGACCACGATATCACCGGGACGTTGGAACATGACGGTGAGGCCGGGGAGGGCCGGGAGGTGGGCGAAGTATTGGCGTGGGTTGGGCTTATCCACGCGCAAACCGGCGGAGGCGAGAAAAGCCAAAGTATCTTGCTCGAGGCGACCTTTGGAGGGGAGGGCGAGACGGATATCAGTCCGAGGCATAAATTCAGCCGCGCCCCGGCCCCGCGCCCGTCGCAAAAATTGCGACAAGCGCGGGAGGCGAGGCGAGGAAATAAAAAGCCCTCCGGGGGACCGGAGGGCTGGTTGGGCGACAGACAAACGCAACTAACCTGACTTCCGGTGGGGAGGAGGGCGCAGATGATGAGGATGCAAAGCGCGGAAGGTGTTAGTCATTGGGGATAATGCTATCACAATGAACTGTGATTACACAAGGTCAATGATTCTCGGCGTGACAGCCGTGATTGGTCTCCAGCCAAATCTCGTGGGCAATGGCCTGAAGGGAGAGCGCCCGGTATACACCCGCTTCAGCGCGAGCGGCGAAGGTTACAGGTAGAGGTTGGGGGTTAACCAGTCCGGTCACTGCCGCGCCAAAAATTGTGGGCAGGGTCAGTGGTGTGGGAACGGCACAAGCGGTGAGTATCAGACTGAGGATTAAACCAAGCAGGAATGCGGGACGGAAGGCGCGGGTTAACATGGGATAAAAAGGCCCGCCGGGGCTATTCGACAGGTCAATGTAAAAGCAGGTTAGTGCTCACCACCGTGGCAAAAATTCTCCATCTCGAACACAACTAAAGCCTCGCGCTGAATCAAGGCTTCGGAACGGACACCGATATGGCTGGTGCTTTGAACGGTCTCAAAGGGAGACAAAAAATTTACTGAGGAACCAAACGGGCCGCCCGAGACAGGCACATCAATTCTCCCTGAAATCACTCCGGCGCAAGCGGTCAGAAATAGTCCGGCTAAAATTCCTACTACCAGATAAACGCGCATTTGTTTTTGGGGCATGGGAGTCTCCTTTGTTGGCTAACAAGATGGTTGATTTATATTAGGCCAAAAAGGGAGGAAAAGTCAACAAAGTGAAATTTGAAACTTGCGCGCCTGCTTTACCGCGCTCGCGCAAAGAAATAAATCGTCAGCGTCGTCCCCACAGCAATCACGAACCAGCGCAAATAATGGGTGGGGATTTTTTTGGCGTAGCGCGCGCCCAAATAACCGCCGGTCATGGCCCCGGCCATCACCACCACCGCTTCGGGCCAATACACCGCGCCGCGCAAAGTAAAAACCACCACCGAGGCGCCGTTAATGAGCGAAGCCATCAGCGCTTTAAGCCCATTCATCGCGTGAATATCGTCCATGCCCATCATGGTGTACAACGCCAGCATCATGATGCCCTGCCCGCCGCCAAAGAAGCCGCCATACAAAGCGATCAGCAACTGCCCCAGCCCGAAGCCCAACAAAGCCCCCCACGATAAGGTCGCCGCGACCGGGCGGTTGCCGCGCAACCTGGCGGTGATGGCCCCCCCAAACGCGAAGAGCAACGTCGCGCCCAACATAAGATACGGCAGGAGGGCGACAAAAACCTGGCGCGGGGTGTTGAGCAAAATCAAAGCGCCCAAAGCGCCCCCCACCAACGCAATGAGACTAAACACGATCACGGTGCGGCGATGGGTGTTGAGGTCTTTGCGGTAAGCGAAGACGCTTGAGAGGGCCCCCGGCCAGAGTGCCACTGAGTTCGTGGCATTGGCTTGGATTTCTGGCACGCCCGCATACAGGATGGCCGGGAAGCCAATGAAACTGCCGCCCCCGGCGACCGAGTTCAACGCGCCCGCAATGACTCCAGCGGTAAAAAGAATGAGAATGGTTAATAAAGGCATATGGGTTTTCCGAATAAAGTCCGGGTCGTATGAGCGACCAAACAGCTACGCGAGTAGGGAAACTGATGGGCTATTGTATCAATAAACCCCGGGTGTCCAGCCCGCCAACTCCATCTTCACCCAACAGCGATACAAGCGCATTGCATCCGCTCGGCAAACAGCCTATAGTGAGAGGCACCACATGACGCAAGGAGGCCATATGCAGTTCATGACGATTGTCACCCTCGTTCAAAGGCTGGGCGGGTTAGTGGCCTATTCTGTTTTGGGAATCATCCTCTATGGGATTTGGCGCGGCACCCAACGCTCGGAAGGGCGCGCCACGGGATCCATGGGCCACTGGCTCCGTTCCCCGTGGTTTTATCTGCTCTCGACGGCGTTGTTTATTGGCCTCAGCTACTTCGGCTGGCGACCTCTGCCCCTGACCATTTCCCCGTTCACCCGCGCGGGGATGCTGACCCTCGGCGGGCTTCTGTATTTCCCCGGCATGGTATTGATATTATGGGGGCGGCTGGTGCTCGGCAAAAACTATTTCGTCTCGACGGGCTTCGGCGCGCAGTTATTCGCCAATCACCAATTAATCACCCACGGGCCTTTTGCGATTGTCCGTCACCCCATGTATGTCGGTCTTTTTCTGGCCGCAGTGGGCGCGCTGTTGATCTACACCACTTGGACCACCCTGCTGTTCGTATGCTTCGCGCCGCTCATGAGTATCCGCGCCCGGCGCGAAGAAACGGTTCTGGCCGCAGAGTTCGGCGAGGCCTGGCAGGCATACTGTCGGCGCGTCCCCAGGTTTCTGCCCCGCTTCAAAATTGGGGGCTGACCGCTGTCATTTGTTAATTTTTCCCTTATAATCCACCCGGCTCCACTTAATCCTCCACCATCAACGGCTGTTGTTAATGTTGCGTTACGCCCTCTTTGATCTCGACGACACCCTCTATCCGCCCACCACGGGTTTGTGGCCCGCCATTGGCGAGCGCATCACCCGTTACATGGTCGAGCGGGTGGGTCTGTCGCCAGCGGAGGCGCTCGCCAAACGCGAATATTATCTCCGCCGTTTTGGCACCACACTCAATGGTCTGCGCCACAATTACCAAATTGATGTGGCCGAGTATTTGACTTACGTTCATGCTCTACCGCTGGCGGATTATTTACAACCCGACCCGGCGCTCAACGGGATGCTGGCGCGCCTGCCGTTGGCCAAAGCCATTTTCACCAATGCCGACGCCCCGCACGCCGAGCGAGTGCTGGCGCAACTGGGCGTGACCCGGCATTTCACACACATCATTGATATTCTCACGCTCGAATTTATCAACAAGCCCGATCCGCGCGCCTACGCGCGAGCGCTCGAAATCCTGCGGGTCAAACCCGCCGAATGTGTCTTTATCGAAGATTCACCCCGAAACTTGCCCCCGGCCCGCGAAATGGGGATGCTCACGGTCTGGGTCACCCCCCAAACCTCATCCGCCGCGCCCGCCGGGGTGGATTATCAAATCCCCACCCTTTTGCACCTCGAACGCGTGCTGGCCGAAGTGATGGGGCAATATTAAGCTGGACTTTACCATGCCTGATTCCTCATCCGATTCGGCTCGCGCCATCTTGTACGGCCTCGCACTCGGCGATGCGCTGGGCTGGCCGGTGGAATTCATTGACCGCTCCCAGATCCGCGCCAAATATGGCCGCGTCGGCATCCTCGCGCCCCCCGACCCGGCGCTCTATACCGACGACACGCAAATGTCGGTGGCGCTGGCCGAGGCGTTGATCGAAGCTGGAGACCGCGATGTGGAGGCCCTCATGCTCGCGCTTAGCCGCCAGTTTGTAAAGTGGAAAAACGACCCCACCACCCCCCGGCGCGCGCCCGGCACCACTTGCATCCGCGGTGTGGCCGCGCTCGAACTCGGCGCGCCCTGGAACGAGGCGGGCGTCAAAGATTCCAAAGGCTGTGGCGCGTGCATGCGCGTCGCCCCCCTCGGCTACTTCTACCAACACGACGCCATTCGCCTGGCCAACATGGCGCAGGCGCAAGCCTGGCTCACCCACCGCCACCCCACTTCCGATGCGGCCAGCATCGGCGCGGCATATCTCATTAAACTCGCGCTGGATGGAGTCGCGCCTGCTGAGTTTCCGGCGCGCCTCATCGCTTTCACCTCCGGCCAGTCGGCGGAATTTACCACCGCCATTCAACGCGTGATGGAAGCGCGCGACTGGCCCGACCAGGAAGCCGCCCTCGACCACATTGGCCCCACGCGCGGCGGGGGCTGGATTGCTGAAGAAGCCGTGGCCATGGCCTTATATTGTGTAATGAAATATGCCGATGACTACCCTGCCGCCGTTATCGCCGCCGCGAACATCAATGGTGACTCAGACACGGTGGCCTCGATTGCGGGCGGCATTTTGGGAGCGCGCCTCGGCCCGGACGCCTTGCCCGCCGACTGGCTGGCGCGCCTGGAAAACCGGGACTACCTCGGCGCGCTCGCCGACCAGCTGGCCGCCAAAAAAGATGCCATGACCGAGGCCCGATGACCGCCTACCGTTTCGTCCTCGCGGATGTCTTCACCACCACGCCATTTGGCGGCAACCAGCTCGCGGTGTTCACCGACGCGCGCGGCCTCACCGCCGCCCAAATGCAAACGCTGGCCCGCGAACTGAACCTGGCCGAGACCGCGTTTGTCCTGCCGCCCGAAATCCCGGGGGCCGCCCAACGGGTCCGAATTTTTACAACCGAAATTGAAATGCCCTTCGCGGGCCACCCGACGATTGGCACGACCTTTGTCTTGGCGCGCGAAAAAATCATCCCGCTCACGGGGGCGGAGACTTCGGTTATTTTGCAACTGAACATCGGCCCGACGCCAGTGACGATTGCGGCGCGCGACGGCGACCCCACATTTGTGTGGATGACCCAGCGCCCGGCGGCTTTCGGTAACCCCGAGCGGGATACCGCGCCGCTGGCCCACGCCCTGGGGGTGTTGCCGGACGACCTGCACCCGACCTGGCCCACGCAAATCGTCAGCACGGGCGTGCCGTATTTGATTGTGCCCCTGCGGTCATTGGCGGCGGTGCAACGGGCGCGGCCGGGTAGCCCGGCGCTTCGGGATTACCTCACCCGCGTGGGCGCGGATCAGCCCATGCACGTCTGCGCGTATCTCTTCGCGTTGGAGACCGCCGCCCTCGGGCACACCGCCCACGCGCGGATGTTCGATCCCGGCGGGCTGGCCGAAGACGCCGCCACCGGGTCAGCGGCGGGGCCGTTAGGGGCGTATCTTCATCACCACCATCTCACCCCGCCTGGGCCGATCATCATCGAACAAGGGTACGAGATGAATCGGCCATCATTAATTCATGTCGAGGTAACTGCGGCGGGGATTGCGGTTGGCGGGCAGGCGGTTATCATCGGCGAGGGAGTGATAAATTTGTGAACGAACTTCTGGCCAACTGGCGGATGCTACTCGCGTTGGCGTGTGTGGGCGTGCTGGTCATCGGCCCGTTTTTCACGTTGTGGGGCTTATGGCGCCGCGACCAGACCGTGGTGGCCGAAGCCGCCAAGTGGGGTCAGGCGCTCAGTGGCCCGCGCACCGCCCAACAGCAACAGCAAGCCGAATTTGATGAACTGCACCGACTGGTGTCCAGCTTGTCCGCGCCCGAGCCGCCGCCCGCTGATTCCGACTCCAATTCCAACCCATGATTCGCACACTCTATCGCAGTCACAAAGGCAATTTCACCACCGACGTGCCGCTCACGCATTGGCGCGTGGCGCTCAATGACAGCCAGGGGCTGTTCTGGGTGGATTTCAACCAAGAGCCAGTGGAGGTGATTGAGCCGCTACTGCGTGACATTTTTGGATTTCACCCGCTGGCCATTGACGATGCTTTGCGCGAGGCGCACATCCCCAAGATTGATAACTGGGGCGAATATGTGTATGCGGTGGTGCATGGCATTGTGTATGACTCAAAGGCCATCCAATTGACGACGCGCGAGCTGGACGTCTTTCTCGGCAAGAATTATCTGGTCACACACCACTCCAGCACCATTGACGCGGTTAATCGGCTGTGGTCGGCGTCCCAGAATGATCAGCGCCGCTTGGAACGGGGGCCGGATCATTTGCTTTATGACCTGCTCGACTTGCTCACTGCCGACTATATGCCCGTGGTGGATGCGCTCGACGACACGCTCGACGAGTTGGAAGCGGAGGTGTTTGAACACCCGAGTCAGCACACCCTAAACACTATTTTTTCGGCCAAACGGGCGGTTTTGCATTTGCGGCGCATCATTGGCCCCCAACGCGAGGTGCTCAACCGGCTGGCGCGCGACGACTACGCCATGATTGACCCCAAAGACCGGGTCTACTTCCGCGATGTCTACGATCATCTGGTGCGCCTGGCCGATATCAATGAAAACCTGCGCGATCTGGTCGGCGGCGCGTTGGATACGTATCTCTCGGTCACATCCAACCGCACCAATGAAATAATGAAAGTACTGACCATCTTCACCGCGTTGTTTATGCCCATCTCGTTTCTGGCCGGGTTCTTCGGCATGAACTTTACGCGCCTGCCGTTTGATAGCCTGACTTTGCTGATGGGCGCGTTGGTCGTCATGTTCGGCACGCCGGTCATCATGTTTTTATGGTTTCGGCATAATGGTTGGATTTAACGTTGACGTATAATTGATTGGTAATGGCTGAAGCCTCCCCCCTCGATGAATTGCTTTTTGAAATTTTAACGCCTCTCGGTTTCCGTGTGCGCGTGACGCGCGCTTATTGGGAGTTGATTACCACTGTCAAACATCCGGCGATGGCGGGGCGGGAAAATGATGTCAAAGACGCGCTTCAAAATCCCAGCGAAATCCGGCAAAGCAAAGCTGACCCGGACGTATATTTGTTTTACAAGCCGGAGCGGATGGGGCGCTGGGTCCGTGCTGTTACCAAGCGGCTAAATGGCGAAGGCTTTTTGATCACGGCATACCCGACTTGAGTTTAGAGTCCCCAAGTGGCTCAACCCGAGTTGAGTTTTCTGGACCTT
>CAYUFY010000036.1:0-24230 GCA_964443795.1 uncultured Anaerolineales bacterium
ATGGATCCCAATGCGATGCTCAAGATGATGCAAAGCATGGGCGCCGAAACCCCCGTCGCCGAGCCGCCGGCCGCAGAACCTATTTCCTTCGCCCCCGCAGTGGACGAGGTCGCGGCCTCTCCCAATCTAACCGACGACAAGCCCGACTGGCTCAAACAAATGGAAGCGGAAGCCGATGCCTTTGAAGCCCAAACTGCTCCCGCACCCCAGGTGGTTGAACCCGCGCCCGCCGTCGAAGAAGAGATTGACTGGATGGATCCCAATGCGATGCTTAAGATGATGCAAAGCATGGGCGCCGAAACCCCCGCCGCCGAGCCGCCGGCCGCAGAACCTATTTCCTTCGCCCCAGCGGTGGACGAGGTCGCAGAATCACCCGCCTTTGCCATTGGCAAACCCGATTGGCTCACTCAAATGGAATCGGATGCGGACACATTCGAATTTCCGCCTCCCCCCGCCCCTCAAGCAACCGAACCCGCGCCAGCTCAACCCGCCGCCGAAGAAGAGATTGACTGGATGGACCCCAATGCGATGCTCAAGATGATGCAAACGCTTGGCGTGGGCGCCGAAACCCCGGCCGCTGAACCTGCTGAAGCATTACCGGATTGGATGCAAACCGCCAGCGAATCGGAAACCCCGGTTTCCTTTGAACCGGCTATTTTCGATACCGCCGCCTCTGCCGAACCCGCGCCGGCTCAACCCGCCGCCGAAGAAGAGATTGACTGGATGGATCCCAACGCCATGCTCAAGATGATGCAAACGCTTGGCGTGGGCGCCGAAACCCCAGCCGCTGAACCTGCTGAAGCATTACCAGACTGGATGCAAACCGCCAGCGAATCAGAAACCCCGGTTTCCTTTGAACCGGCTGTTTTTGATACCGCCGCCTCTGCCGAACCCGCGCCGGCCCACCCCGCGACTGAAGAAGAGATTGACTGGATGGATCCCAATGCGATGCTCAAGATGATGCAGAGCATAGGCGCCGAAACCCCAGCCGCCGAGGAACCCCTCTCCTTCGCCCCAGCAGTGGATGAGGTCGCCGCTTCTCCTGATCTGACCGACGACAAGCCCGACTGGCTCAAACAAATGGAAGCGGAAGCCGATGCCTTTGAAGCGCAAACCGCGCCCGCGCCCCAGCCGGTTGAACCCGCGCCCGCCGCCGAAGAAGAAGTGGATTGGATGGACCCCAACGCCATGCTTAAGATGATGCAAAGCATGGGCGTGGGCGCCGAAACCCCACCCGCCCCCGAACCAGTTGCCGAAGAACCTGTCGCCGAGGCCATGCCTGATTGGATGCAAACCCCAAGCGAGCCAGAGGCCCCCATCTCTTTTGAGCCGGCCGTTTTTGACGCGGCCTCTTCCGAGGTCGTTACACCCCCGGCCGCTGAAGAAGACCTGCCGCCCTTTATGCGCTCGACACGCGCTAGTGCCGAACCCGCGCCCGCCACCGAAGAAGAAATTGACTGGATGGACCCCAACGCCATGCTCAAGATGATGCAAAGCATGAGCGCTGAGACTCCCCCCGCGCCTGAACCGGTGGCTGAACCCCCAGCCCCCGCCGCACCCGCCGCCGAAGAAGAGATTGACTGGATGGACCCCAACGCCATGCTCAAGATGATGCAAAGCATGAACGCTGAGGCCACCCCGCCGGCTCCCGAACCTCGGGCCCCCGCCACGCCCGCCGCCGAAGAAGAAATTGACTGGATGGATCCCAACGCCATGCTCAAGATGATGCAGAGCATGGGCGCTGAGACTCCCGCCACGCCTGAACCGGTGGCTGAACCCCCAGCCCCCGCCGCCCCCGCCGCCGAAGAAGAAATTGACTGGATGGATCCCAACGCCATGCTTAAGATGATGCAAAGCATGAACGCTGAGACCACCCCGCCGGCTCCCGAACCTCCGGCCCCCGCCGCGCCCGCCGCCGAAGAAGAGGTTGACTGGATGGACCCCAACGCCATGCTTAAGATGATGCAAAGCATGAACGCTGAGGCTGGCACGTCTGTGGCCGAACCAACTACACCAGAGCCAGTAGCCGCCGAATCTGAAGGGGCTGAGATGGCCCCAGAAGATGCCGCCAAGTGGCTGGCCAGTCTGGAAACCGCCAGCGCCGACGAGATAGCTCCCATCGAGCCGGGTATCATCCCGGACTGGATCAAAGCCGCTCAAACAACCGCGCCGCCCGAGCCTAAGTCTCCGCCCACCCCGGCGACCGCCGCTGACAATGAAATGTCACCCGACGAAGCCATGCGGTGGCTGGAAAATCTCGCCGCCAAAGCACCCGAAGCCTCCGGCGACGATGAGGTGGCACCGGCAGAACCCGCTGAAATTCCAGAATGGATTAGAGCCGTGGCGCCGCCAGCGCCCAGTGAGCCACCCGCCCCGCCAGTGGCCGCGGTTACGCCCCCGGCCTCGCCTAAACCCAAAGTTGTCGAGCCGCCGCCTCCCCCAATTGTTGAGCCCCCGGCTCCAGTGGTTGTCACTCCGCCCCCGGCTCCTGAACCGCTAGTTGAAGAGCCCCCCGCCGAAGTTGACAAACTTTCGCGGTTGGCTGGCAAGTTGGGCGCGGCCCGGCGCGCCAAAGAAGTCGAGATTGCCGCGCGCTTCGAATCACAACGGTCGGAGCAAGAGTCCGCCCGGCGCTCCATTCAAGAAAAGATGGAAAAGCGCAAGACCGAGACGGGCAAGATTGGCACGGGGTCGCTCAGAAAAACCGGCCCATTATCGCCCCCGCCGGATCAAGCCCCGGCCTCCGGTAGTTATGAGACTGAGAAACTGGGCGACACCAGTCAACTGCCGCCCACGCCGCCCGCGCCCAAACCGGCGGTGGCCCGGCCCAAACCCATGGTGCGCACCGCGCCCAAACCCAAAGCCCCGCGCCGGGCGGTCAAATCGGCCTCGCCCTTTGCCGCCGAACCGCCCGAGAACGTGCTCCAACTTGGCCGCGACAAACTGACGGAAGGCGAGGAAGCGCAGGCCACTGAGGCCATCACTTATCTACTGCTGACCAACCAATTGTTGCCACAAGTGATTGGCGTATTGGAAGAGCACACCCACAATAATCCGGGGTCGTTTGCCATGTTGCAGTTGTTGGGCGATGCCTATAACCGAGGCGGACACTTGCAACTCGCGCTCGACACCTATCGCAAAGCGTTGGGTCAGGTCTAACCTGCCGGACGTTTGACTCACAGTTTCCACTAAAACACCCCGGCGTGCCGGGGTGTTTTAGTGGAGGCGCAACAATTTCTGGTAGAATGCGCGCACTCAGTTTTAATCTTTCAATTCTTCGGAGGTTACTTTGGAACGATCACTCGTCATTATCAAACCCGATGGAGTCCAACGCGGACTCATGGGCGAAATTATCAGCCGCCTGGAACGGCGGGGGTTGCGGCTGGCCGCCATGAAGTTTATGGCGGTGAGCATGGACCTGGCCTCTCAGCACTATGCGGTGCACCAGGGCAAGCTTTTCTATGAAGGGTTGGTCAACTACATCACCTCTGGCCCGGTGGTGGTGATGGCGTGGGAAGGCCACAAAGCCATCGAAGCCATTCGCCAGACCGTCGGGGCCACGAACCCCACCGCCGCCGCGCCGGGCACCATCCGCGCTGACCTGGCGCTGGAGATTGGGCGTAATCTCATTCACGCTTCCGATGGCGCAGAAACCGCGACCTTCGAACTGGGCTTATGGTTCAAGCCGGAAGAACTGGTGACTTGGGTCAAAGATGGGGAACGCTGGGTGTTTGAGAAGTAATCGGCCACCCGTTCCAGCCCGCTGTTGTTAAAAGCAAAACAGCGCGCCGCGTCAAAGACGCGGCGCGCTGTTTTATTTTTTAGGCCAGATTCAGTTCTACCGTCTTTGACGGATTGGCGTAGGTCGCGCTTGTAGCGCGACGGTTTTGGCCGCGGCAGGTGTCGGGCTACAAAAGCCCGACCTACATCGGTTTCCCGTTAAAGCCGGTAGACCCAGTTTATTGAATCCGCAAAACCGTTTTGCCTTCTTTCCACAGTTCTTCGAGGCGGTAGTGTTTGCGCTTGTCGGCGGAGAACAGATGAATGATGACCTCGCTGAAATCCACCAACACCCAGCCGCTGGCCGGGTGGCCCTCAACCTTGGGGCCTTTGCGGCGGTGTTTTTTGCGGGCCGTCTCTTCCAGCGCGTCAGCCAGCGCGTTGAGTTGGCGCTCGCTGGAGCCGGTGCAAATAATGAAGTAGTCGGTGAAGATGGAATGGCCTTGAATATCAATCAGGACAATATTCTCGGCCTTCTTCTCTTCGAGCGTGTCAACCAGTGAATGGACAAAATCAATACCTTTCAGATGAACCTCCATGAGTGATGTTGAGTTGAAATTTTAGCATTGCCTAAGGATTCAGGCTACCGCCCAGGGGCGCGGCCCACCGGCGGGTGTAGACCGCGCCCGCCGGTTTGAGATCGCTCTGAATGAGGGTCAGGGTGTTGGCCGTGAAAGTGCCCAACTGCGCCCAACGAGAATCTTTCAGGGTGGTGGTGAGGTAGGCCCGGTGAGCCGGAAGCCAAATCCCATGAAAGCGCCCCAGGGTGAGGTGTGGGCTAAAGGCCCGACCCTCGGGGGCGAACCCCAGCGGGGTGCAGACAGCCTCGATCGCTTGCTGGAGCGCGTGGAGCTTTTCCAAATCGCCGCTGAGGCCCAACCACAACACGCGGGGGCGGAAAGGATCGGGGAACACGCCGAGGCCGCCCATCTCGAGGTTAAACGGTTGGGCGGCAATCACGCTGGTTGGCAGTGCCCGCTCGAGTTCCGACCCGCGTTCGGGGGGCACCTCTCCAAAAAATTTCAAGGTGAGGTGAATGCCCTCGGGTTTCACCCAGCGCATAGTGTCACGCGGCCAGGTCTGTTTGAGGTTGGCCGTGACCTGCGCCAGTTGGGCCGGGATCGGCGCCGGCAGTTCGAGCGCGATGAACAGGCGCTGAGGTTTCATATTAAAAATTCTCGCAGGTGGTGGAGCATCAGGCGCGGGGCATCGTCGGTGGCCATGTGCCCGGCACGCACGATGACCAGGCGCGCGCCCGGGATGAGCTTGGCGGCCAGCCGACCTTCGCCACTGGCCACCATGAGATCAACGGTGCTGAGACAGATGAGGGTCGGGGTGGTGATGTGCGCCAGCCGCGCGGTGAGGTCGTGATGCAAGAGAGCTTGTCCGCTATGCCACATCGCCGCAGGGGTGGTGCGCGTAAATTCTTCGAAGCGGCGCCGCAAGGGTTGCACCACCGGGTGTTGGCTGAAGCCCAGATTGAGAACCGGCAAAAGCAAGGGCGGCGTAAACTGATGAGTCCAGGCGAGGACCTGGCGGCTCGGCCCCCAATGCGCCAGCGGGCGCAGGCGGGCGCGGCGGCCAGTGACCACTGGGTTGATGGCGACCAGCCGCGTGGTCAGCGCCGAATGCGCGGCGGCGAAGTCGAGGGCGATCATGCCGCCCATCGAATGGCCGACCATGTCAGCGCGCTCGATACCCACCGCGCGCAAAAACGCGGCGAGCAGGGTGGTGTAATTGGCGATGGAATACCAGTCGGGCGCGGGTTTCTCAGAATCGCCGAAGCCGGGCAGGTCGAGCGCCCAACACCGGTGGGTGGCGGCCAGCCCCGTGCTGAGGTGAGTCCACATTCGACGCGAACTGGCCCAGCCATGAATGAACAGCACATCTGGCCCCTGCCCTTCCACCTGGTAATGCAGGCGAAGACCGTTAAGCGTAAGCGTTTGATCTGACATCTGATAAAGATTATACCCCTTGCTTACCCCCGCTCCCGCGCGTAATCTTCCGGCGTGTCAATATCCTGTAGGATACTGGCGGTGTCCACCTCCACTTTTTCAATCCGCACGGCGCTTTGCACCACTTGGCGCGGATTCGCGGTTGGGGGCAAAGCCTGGATGGCAGGCCAGGTGGCTTGATCAAACAACATCGGGTGCCCGCGCTGATCGTTATAAACCGGGGCGACCACCGGGGCCAGAGTCTCACGCCAGCGTTGCACCACTGCGCGCACCACGTCTGGCTCAAGGTGGGGTTGATCAGCAAGCGCCACGAGCGCCGCCGAATAATTGGCGGGCAAAGCCGTCAACCCAATTTGCAACGAACGCGCCATCTCGCTAGTCGCATAATCCGGATTGAAAACAAAGCGGACCCTCGCCGAAGCCAACGCGGCCTCGACTTCCTCCCGCGCCGCGCCCGTGACCACGACGATTTCTTCCAAACCACTCGCTTGCAATTGCGCGATGACGTGACCGATGAGGGTGGACTCACCCCACGCCAGCGTTTGCTTGACGCGCCCCATGCGGGTAGAGCGCCCAGCGGCGAGCACCACCGCGCCCACGCGGCCATGCGTTTCCCGCGCGGGGTGCGCGATCCGTTTGGTCTGCCCCACCACCACCGAGTCAATCGCCGCATGTTTTAATAACCGTTGCGCCGTCTCCCGCGCCGCCGCCAATTCATCGTCTGTCTCCACTTTGTTGATAAGCGGCACGACCCGCGCCGAAGCAGGCACGCCCTTCAGCCCGCCCTGTAGATGCGCGATGACCTGCACGACCAACTCAGGCGTGACGGTGGCCCCGGCCCCCGCGCCCGTGAGGGCCTGCACCAACTCGGGTCGGTGCACCCGCTCGGCGGTGAGGGCCTGTCCGAATATGTCTGCCCCGACAACCGGAACGACGAGGGTGGTGATGCCGGGTATCACTGGCTCGTGTTCGGCAGGCGCTTTGAACGGGCGCATCCGCGAGCCATCGGCTTCAATCAAAATCGCGGTCAGGTCAGGGATGGCGCGCAGACTTTCAATCAAGCCCAGCGTCACCCCGGCCGCCTTGCCTTCTTCGGCGTTCACCGGGCCAGTGATGAGGACGTGTGGGGTCTTGACCAGCGCGGCTTCGATTTGGGTACGGGTGGCTTCAAACGCGGAAAAATGCCGGGGGGCCAGCGCAATTTGCGCGGCAAAGATACGGGTGGTGGTGGTGGTGATGACCCGCCCGCCATTTTCCACAATCTCCTCGGCAAGGCGGAACATGGAGGTGGTCTTCCCCCCGCCCCCGACGAAAGCGACGAGTTCGCCGTCGGTCAGGCGTAGCGCGTGAATTAATTTCATCTGCAACTCAGAAGTGACAATCACTTTAAAGGTGACTGTCACTTGATTACGGGAGGCCTCTATCCCGCTCTTCTGACATAGGCTCCGGCATCCAATAGCGTTGCCCGGCCAGGAGCGCTTCTAATACACCGCCGCCAATGGCCCGCGCTTTGTCGGAAATGGTGAAGCAATGCTCGCGCACCCCGCGCGGGTCGAGGTCGCCCACCTTCATCCCCACCGTCACGGGCAGGCCGTCATGCACCAGGCCACGCAGAACGCCAGCGAAACCGGCGGTAATCGGTTGTCCGCTGACCTCGGCTATAACATCACCTTTTTTAACTAAATCTCCAATCTCTAATCTCTTCTTCAACGTCCCATTCGCTGGGGCGCGCAAGACCCGTTGGGCGGCGAATCCCTGCACGGCTTCCGGTTCCCCCGTATCGGGCGCGGCGCTCCCTTCCCAATACACGCGTCCAAGATTGTGACCGCGCTGGGTCTCAATCACCACATGACAATCCTCGCTCGCCGTAAAGCCGGGGCCAAGGCCGATGACTAGCGGCGCGTCGTTAATCGTCGTGCCGACACTGCGCTTGGTTATGCGCGCATCAATCACCACAGCGGGTTGCATCCGCATCAGCACCGTGCCGTCGTCCACGACCACCGGGATTTCGTTGACCACACTATACGCCAGCCCGAGCATCGGGTCTGCGGCCAGCCGCGCGGTCACGCCCTCGACGGTGATGGTCTCGGCATACACGGCCTCGGCAAACGAGACGGCCCGCCGCACACAAGTGGGTTGCGCCAGTTCGGTAATGAGGAGCGTGAACCCCGCGCGATGCAGGCGGTGCGCCACGCCAGTGGCGAGGTCGCCGCCGCCGCGAATGAGGAGGAGGGGGTCGGAGAAGTGAGGGAACACGGACGAAGGGAGGAGCAAGAAGGAAGAATCTACTTCCTGCTTCCTGCTTCCTTTATGGCTTTTAGAACCCGCTCCGGCGTATACGGAAACACATCAATCCACACCCCCGTCGCGTCCTTAATTGCCGCCGCAATCGCGGGAGTCAGTGGCAAGTACGGCATCTCGGCCATGCCGCGCACCCCAAAGGGGCCGTTGGGTTCGGCGTATTCTAAAATCACCGACTTCACCCGCTCGGGCACATCCAACACCGTGGGGATAAGATAGTTCGAGAGCATCGGCGTCAGCACGCGCCCATCGCGCATGATGAAATTTTCGAGAATAGCATAACCCGCCGCCTGCACCACCGCGCCTTCAATCTGCCCCTGCACCTGTTGCGGGTTGATGGCCTTGCCCACATCGTCGGCGCAAATCACCTCCACAATCCGCACATGGCCGGTCTCCATGTCCACTTCCACTTCCACCGCCTCGGCCACATACCCATAGGCAAAGTTCGGGTCGCAGTGGCCCGTCTCGGGGTCGAGCATGGTTGTGGCCGGTGGGTGATATTCAAAATAACCCACCGCCGGGCGCTCCTCCAACGCCCACTTCTCCAGCGCGATTTTCGCCGCGCCGCGAATCGCGTTGCCAGACATATACGTTAGCCGCGAGGCCGACGCGCTCCCCGACGAGCCGCTGGTGGCAGTATCGGACGCAATCATGTGGACGCGCCCCACCGGGACGCCGAGGCCCTCGGCGGCCATCTGCGCCATGGCGGTGTGCGCCCCCTGCCCGCAGTCCGCGCCCGCCGCGTAGAGGTTGACCCGCTCGATTGCCCCGGCCCCGAACAATTCAATCTTAGCAATCGAAAGCTCGGGCGCGCCGAAGGAGAAGCCGATATTTTTGAAAGCGCAGGCGAAACCGCGCCCCCGGCGGGTGACGCGGGATGCGGGATGCGTGACAGGAGGACGTTGCCAATGGTCGCCGTCTTTTTTCCAGCCCGCTTCTTCGGCACACCGCGCCACCACTTTATCAATCGTGTTGCCTTTCGGCGCTTTCGTGCCGTGCGACCAAATCGAATCATCGTTGAGCAAATTGCGCTCGCGGATGGTGATGGCATCGAGGCCCAGTTTCTCGGCCAGTTTGTCCATCTGCAATTCGGCGGCAAATGCGCCCTGCGGCCCACCAAAACCTCGGAACGCCCCACCCGGTACGTTGTTGGTCGCCACCGTGTAGGCATCCACCTTGATATTCGGAATCTCATACGGCCCGGTGACCATGAGCGTGGCATTGCCCAACACCTTGGCCGAGGTATATTCATATGGCCCGGCATCCGAAATCACTTCGCAATCGGCGGCCAGCAATTTACCATTGGCATCCGCGCCCCACTTGCACCGGATGAAGAACTGATGCCGCTTGTGATGACCCACAATGGACTCCTCGCGGCTCCAAATAATCTTCACCGGGCGCTGTAATTTCCACGCCGCCAGCGCCAAAACAATCTGCACCGACATATCTTCGCGCCCGCCAAACGCCCCGCCGATGGCCGGATAGATGATGCGGATTTTGTCTTTGGGCATCTTCAGCGCGTGCGCCACCTGCTCCTGGTCTTCATGCGCCCACTGCCCCGCCACTTTCACCGCGATGCGCCCCTCTTCGTCAATGTAAGCAATACCCGCTTCGGGTTGCAGGTAAGCGTGCTCCTGCATCGGCGTGTGGTAATCGTCCTCGACCACCGCCGCGCACTGCGCCCACACCGCGTCGTCAATCACACCTTTGCGGATGCGGTAATGCTTGAAGATGTTGTCGGGGTGGCGCGGGAGCACGGTTAACGCCCCGGGTTTCAGAGCCTCGCGCGGGTCGGTGATGATCGGCAAATCCTCCCACTCAATCTCGATGAGTTTGCGCCCCTCGTCGGCGGCCCGCTCGGTCTCGGCCACGACCAGCGCAATCTGGTCCCCCACGAAGCGCACCTCGTCCGCGCCGGGCTTGTCGGAGCCGGGGCCACACAACACCGGCTGGTCAAAGTTGATGAGGCCGTATTCGTTGTTCGGCACATCTTTGGCCGTGAACACCGCCACCACGCCCGGGTGCGCCTCGGCTTTGGAAACATCCAGCCGTTTAATCCGCGCGTGGGGCCGCCCAGCAAAGAGAATCTTCATCCACACCTGCCCGGGCATATCAATATCGCCGGGATACAGCGTCTCACCCGTCACCTTGCCACGGGCATCTATGCGCTGAGGAGATTGGCCGATTGAATTCATAATTCAACTCCAAAAAATCTAACCACGGATTTCACGGATTACACAGATTTTTTACGGACGAATAAATCCGTAAAATCTGTGTAATCCGTGGTTACTTTTTTGCTTGTACCCTTGCCAGCTCCAGCGCAAAAATCCGCCGCAAAATCGCCACGCTGGCCGCGTAGGTGGGGTCCATGCCAAAGTACGAGAGATTGCCTGCGCCGAGGTTCTTGCCTTTAGAGAGCGGCGTGTCGGAGGCATAGTGGATGAGGCCGAGGTCAAACGGCAGGTCATACATATTCACCAACTCATCCACCGGGTGGCGCTGGGGGCGCGCGAGCTCGCAGGCCGCCGAGAGATAGGGGCCGGCTTCCATTTCAATATCGGTGTAGCCTTCTTTGTAAAAGACGTGCGTGTAGCGCGGGTTCTGCAAAAACGTGCCGCGCACGGTGACGGCTTTCTGGTTGTCCAACACCGTGCCATAGACCAGATGCGGGGTCACATCCTGCGCGGTGAAGCAGTTCTGGAATAAATAGGTGTTGCGCGATTGCTCGTCGTAGACCACTTTGGGGATAATCACATCGCCGATGGCGCCGTTGAGGGTGGCGCTCTTGCCAGTGATGTAGATGCCGCGCACCTCGCCGACCCGGGTGGCAATCTGCGTGAGGATGAGATAGGCCGCGTTGCCGAGGGGGTAATCCACGTTGAGGATGAGCGCGTCACTGTGGGCCAGCGCTTCCACCCCGGGCAGGTGCAGGCGTGGGTCAAGCCACTCCGGTTTGAGATGGCGCAATTCCATGAGTTGCGCGTCCACTTCAAAACAGCCTTCGGCGCTGGTGATGCGCCCAAGGCCACAGGCGGCCTCGGCTTCGGCGCGCGCGCGGGCGGCGGCTTCCCCTTCGGGCGCGCGCGCGTATTTCTTCATCACGTAATACAAAAAGTTTTCGCGGCTGGAGGGGATGTGGCGGGCGGCGATGTCACGCCACTCCGCCAGCAAGTCGGCATGATCAACCTGTTCGATATAGCGCACCAACTCATCTTCCCGCCGCAGGGCAAAGCCCGAAAGCAGATTGATGAGGCTGTGGGTGTTGCTGGAGACGAAGTACACCGGGCGCGCCCGGAGGTCCACGCGCGGGGCCGAGGTTTGCTCGATGCCCTCGTACCACGCCAGGGTCGCGCGGCGATAGTCGTTCACACTGCCCGAGAGCAGGCGCACACTAAATTTCTTGGGGGCTTCGGCCATGGCGCGGAGGTTGGGCAACAGTTCGGGGCCCCACACCCGGCGCAGTCGGTCGAGGTCGTCGGGGGTCACGTCCAACGCGCGGGCCAGCGCTTCCCAGTCGTTAACGGTTTCCCCGGCGGGCAGAGTCAATCCGCGCAGGCGCTGGTGTAGTTTATTCCATTCAATCTGATAGGCCGTGAGTTGCGGCACGAGGTCATCAATATCCGAATGACTGGCGATGAAAACCGCGAGAGTTTCGTGACCATCAAAGTAGTTGCGGCGGCGGCGGGCGGCGGCGCTGGCCGTTTGCCAACTAGCATCGAGCGCATAGCCGTGGCGCGCAAAGACCTCGGGCGATTGCCCCATGACCACCAGGCGCACCTGCCCAATGCACGGCGGCAGGCGCATGGCGGAATAGATGAGCGCCGACATGTCGGGTGTGGCCGCGCGCGCCGCGGAATGCAGGGACGACTCCATGCCCGCATGCGCCTCAGCCAGCGACTTGATTTGCACCTCATCGCTGGAACGCAGGAGCGAGTAATAGGTGCGAATATACAGTTCAATCTCTTCCGAGCCGGTGCGGGGGACGTTACGATCCATAGGGTTGAGGGCGCGGCCTGGTTGGGACGTTTTATCGTAAGGACGTTCGATAGAACGCCCCTACGATAATGTCTGATTATTTCCGTCCGGCCCATTCGGCGTCAGTGGGGTCTTTCTTCTTCGGATTCGCCACCGCATAGATGATAGTCATGAATGAATACGCGATGATATCCAGGATGACCATGAACATCAGTGGCAAGGCAATGGTGCCCGGCACCTTGATCGGTCCCAATTCCGTCATGAAGCCAGTTGGGGTCCGAAACGGCAGGAAGGGGGTGGCCTGATTCATCTTAATCAGTTGTTGGGCCAGCAAAAAACCGCCCACCGACAAGATCACGATAATGAGCAATCCCAACCCTTGCCAGATGGGGTCAATGCTATCGTCTTTCTCTTCCTTGGGATTAGAATAACGCGCCATAAGAGTCTCCTGTTCAACTACGAATCTTGCCCGGCCTTGGTGACTGCGGCCAGGATTTTGTAATAGCCCGTACACCGGCATAAATTCCCGGTGAACGCCTGCTCAATTTCCCACTTGCTTGGATGCGGACGCTCCTCCAGCAACTTCGCGCCCGCCATGATGAAACCCGGCGTGCAATAACCACACTGCACCGCGCCCTCGTCAATGAACGCCTGTTGCACCGGGTGGAGTTGTCCGGCGGCGGCCAGGCCTTCCACCGTCACAATCTCGGCCCCATGCGCGCGGGGCGCGGGCACCATGCAACTCATCACCGCCGCGCCATCCAAAAACACCGTGCACGCGCCGCACTCGCCCTCCGCGCACCCTTCCTTCGTGCCGATGAGTTGGGCGTCCTCGCGCAACAGCCGCAACAAAGTTTTATCGTGCGCCCCGGAGATGACATACTCGCGCCCGTTGATGTGCGTGACGATGGGCGTGGTCGCGTGCCCGAGCGTGATGCCGCTGACGTTGGTCTCCGCCCGGCGGGACGCAGGCCCCCCGAGCGTGACCGGTTTCTCGGGCAACCAACCGCGCTCGGCCCCGGTCGCGAGGGCGCGCAGAGTCCGCTGGGTGACAACACTCACCATCTCGGAGCGATACTCGCCCGAGGCGCGCACATCGTCAATGGGCCGCGCCGCCGCCCGGGCCAGTTCGCCCGCCTGCACAATCGTCCCGGCTTCCAGGGTCTTGCCCCGTAAAAACTGCTCGGCCTCGCGCGCGCGCACAATCGTGGGGGCCACCGACCCCAGCGCCACCCGCGCCCCTCGGATGATTTGCGTCTCCACCACCTGACCGTCCACCCAATCAAAATCCACCACCGTCGCCACGTTCACCACCGAAATGGCCTGCGCGCGGCGCAACGCCAGTTTGATAAACATCCCGCGCTCACCCGGTTTCAGGGCCGGAAAGGCGATGTCTACTAATAGCTCATCGGCCTGCATCACCGTGCGGCGCACGCCCGTATAAAAATCGGGCAGGGCCACGTTCCGCCGCCCGCGCACCGAAGCCAGCGTGACCACCGCCTCGAGTGCCATCAAGGGCGCAATCGTGTCATTGGCCGGGGAGGCCGTAATTAAATTTCCCGCCACCGTGGCCCGGTTGCGGATTTGCGGCGCACCCACTTCCCAACACGCCTGCGCCAGCGGCAAGGCGCGCTCGGTGATGAGTTTGGAATCAACGCACTGATTGTGCGTCACCAGCGGGCCAAGATGAATCCAGCCATTTTCATCCAGCGTAATCTCGGCCAGCCCCGGCACGCGGGTGATGTCAATGAGCGTTTCAATCCCGCGCCGCACACCGCGCTCAATTTCCAAAATCAAATCCGTGGCCCCGGCCACTATCCGCGCCCGCTCACGGTGTTCGGCCAGCAAACTCAGGGCTTCATCCAACGTTGCAACAGTGTAGTAGTTGTGCCACATAGAAGGCCTCAATTCCCAATTACCAATTACTCCGTTGTAATTGGTAATTGGGGATTAGTAATCTTCATGACCTCGCCCGTGCCGCCGCGCCGCACCATCACAATCTCGGCGAGGATGCTCAGGGCAATCTCTTCGGGGGTCTCGGCGCTGAGTTCCAAACCCATCGGCGCGTGAATCGCATCCAACTTCGCCGGGGCCACACCCTGCTCTTCCAGCGTCTTGCGCGCGGTCAGCCAGCGTCGCCGCGAGCCGATGACCCCCAGATAGGCGTGGGGCTGGTCGAGCAAGTGGGGCAAGCCCGCCACATCCACCGGCATCCCGCGCGTGGGCATGACAATGTAGGTCTCGGAGTGAAAATTGAACTGACTCGGTAATTGGTGAATGGGGATGGCTAAATACTCATCCGCATCCGGCGCGACTTCGGGGTTGCAAAACTCGGGGCGGTCATCGCTAAGCGCCACGCGGAAACCTAACCAATGACCGAGATGCACCAGCGCCCGGCCCACATGCCCACCGCCAATCACCAACAAAGTCGGGGTTGGCTTAATCGGTTCCACGAAAATCTCCATCTCGCCGCCGCACACGCCGGGGTCGCCCGCGCCGGGGTCAACGAGTTGATATTGCACCAGGCGCGGCTCGCCTGCTTGTAAAGCGGCTTGCGCCTCGCGGATGACCCGACTCTCCATCTGCCCGCCGCCAATGGTGCCTTCGATGCGCCCATCGGCATAGACCAGCATTTTACTCCCCACGTGGCGCGGCACGCTCCCCCGGGCGCGGACGACCGTGCAGAGCACGGCGGGGAGGCCGTGCTGTTCGAACTCAGCAACTTTGGAAAAGAACGACGTCATGCCGAAGCCTCAGTAATAACCTTTTTGATGGCTTCTACAAATTTTTCGGCATTAGCAACCGCCTGTTGTGCCCCGGCCTCGGTAATGGTTTCGTGCGGGTCATAATCGCTTATTTCACGCGCCCGCATCGCCTGCATCAAGAGCCGGTTATAGTCTTGGTCAAGCAAGCCCGTCTTGACAAAGTGCTCCGACAAATTGGAACCGATCCCTTTATGTTTTTGGACATCCACACCCACAGAAACCAAAGCCGCTTTAGCCGCATAAAACATCGCAAAATAAGCCGATGAGACTGTGCCACGCCAATGCTCCAAGCGCAGAAGGTCTTTGGCCTCAGCGAGTTTTCCAGCCGAGAGCGATAACCAAACTTCGGGTTTATCTAATTCAGGGTTGTCGTCCATAAGACTACGCCTTCGCGCTTGACCCGCGCAATTAAGGGGAAACCCTCTTGAAAACGCCGCTCGCTCACGACTAACGGCGCCACTTCCAGACCAACCGCCAGCATCGAATCGGCGGCGGCATTGATGATAGATTGCCAGCGGGGGTCGTGGATGGGGGCCACATACGAGCCATCGGGCAATTTTTCCTCGCTCCATCTAACCACAACCAGCACATCAATATCCGAGGTGCGCGCGGCTTCGCCCCGCGCATAAGAGCCAAACAGAATCAGCTGGCTAATCTCACTCGGAAAAACGCCCAGCACGCGCCTCTGGAAATCAGCCAAAACTGTCTGCACCCGACGTGGTAGGCGGGCGACGGAAGGGCGTTTAGTTTTATGCGAACGAGCGCTTGACATGGTCATAGCGTCACTCCAACAACCCCAACACCACCGGCAGGAGTTGCTTCTTGCGGCTCACCAGTTCGGGCGCATCGAGCGTGCCATCGGGCAGGCGGGTGTAGGGGAGGTCGTTGAGGCGGTCGGTTTGCCCGGCCAGCACCAGACGGCTCGCGCCGCGCACCACATCGGTCACCATCAACACGCCAAGTTGCAAGCCGCGCCCCGCGCACAACGCGCCGAGGGCGGCGGTCAGTTCGGGGAGCCGCGCCCCCAGTTCGTGCAGGTTCGCCACCTCCACTTGCGCCACGCCGAACTTTATCGTCCCGCCTTCATAGATTTTTAAATCGGAGTTGACGATATCTTCAACCTGCCGGACGGAGAGGCCCGCGCCCGCGGCAAGGACCGCCGAACCAAAGTCGGAGTAATTGGTAAAGGGTAAGTGATGGCTGGCAAAGGCCCACTGACTGAGACGCTCGGCGGCGTGCTGGTCGCGCGCGGTGGCGGTGGGCGATTTGAGCAGCAGCGTATCGGAGAGCAAGCCCGCAAGGAGCAGACCGGCGAGGCCCGCCGGGGGTTGCAGACCCGCCGCAGTGATGCGCTCGCTCACGAGGGTGGAGGTGCTTCCCACCGGATCCACGGTGAAGGGAATAGGCGTCTTGGTGGGCGGGTTGCCAAGGCGATGATGGTCGAGGACTTCGAGCAAGTCGGCCTCATCGAGCGCGCCAAGGGCTTGCCCAGCCTCGTTGTGATCCACAAGGATGATTTGCATGCGGGGCGGGTTGAGCACATCCGGGGAGCGGCACACGCCGAAGTACGCGCCATCGTCGCGGGTCACGATAAAATCGTCGCGCTCCTCGCGCAGGACTTTGGCGCGGCCATCGCGCACCCGCATGGTCGCCGGGAAGCGCGGAGCGGCGGTATCCATCGCATCGCCACACGGCACGGTGAGGACGCGCGCCACCGAGACGTTTTCCAAATCAATGCGCTCTTCGAGTTGGCGCGAGAAGAATTGAAAGACGCTATTGCCGGTGACGAGGCCGAGGGGGTGGCCGTCGGCATCCACCACTGGCGCGCCGCAGTTGCCCGAGGCGGCCACGGCCCAGGCTTCGCGCAAAGGCCGTGTGGGCAGGATGGGCGGCAGGGTGCGCGCAATCCGCTCGAAGCGCGGGGAGGCGTCAGCGAGGTAGGCCGGGGGTTCGAGGCCCACGGTTTTGAGCACCCACGCGGTTTGCGGGTTCACCGACCCCGCGCGGGCGGGGATGGCGTTCTTCCCGTCGCGTTCGCGCAGGAGCCAGGCGTAGCCCATCGCCGAGGCAATCGCGTCGGTGTCGGGGTTGAGGTGGCCGATGATGTGAATGGGGGCAATCATTTTGATTGACAAATTAGATCTGCGTTAAGGTTGTATAAAGGGCAAAGGAATTACCAACCGATCACCGAGCGGTTCGCCGTTGGGGGTGGTGACTGCGAGCCGTTCATTGGTCAGTGGGTCGTAAAAACCAAGCGCAATCTGATAAGTAGCCCTCGGCCCGGTTGAGGGCCATTCTAGCACGTACTCATCCCGGAGAATCTCGCCGGGCAACCAGCCCGAGGTCGGGCGGGCCCCGTTGAGCGGGAACGTATCGCGCTGGGCCAGAATTTGATTGTTTTCATCTAAGAGGTGGACAAAGACCATATATCGCTGAGACATGAGCGCGCGCGCCTGCCAATAAACCACCAGCGGTTGTCCGGCCGCCGTAGCGGGCGGCAAGTGATAGCCCAAAAGTTGAATGCCAACGCCGAAGTTAGTTGGCCGGGGGTTCTCAAGCGGCGGTATATCAAAGGAACGCTCCGGGACCGTGAGAGTCAGTTGACCTAAGGTCACCGAGTACGTGGCGGTATGTAAGACCAGCTGGGCCGGGCCATTAAGCACCGACGCGGGCAACACAAGCCGATGCGGCGCCCGCAAACCGTAAGCCGGTGGCCACATCCTCGGCGGGTAATCGGGGCGGATGGGGGCGAGGTTCCCAATGGGCAGGCTGGTCCCATCGGCATATTCTAAAGTGGCTGTGAGCGACAAGTCTGATGTGGGCGGGTGGGCAACGGCCTGCCAATAGAGGGTAAGCGGCAAGGTGTCACCGGGGCTGGCAGTGGTGATGGGGAGGGTGACACCGAGCAGGCTGACTTCGCCAAATGAAACATTGAGCGCGCGCGCCGGGTCTAAATCGGCCAGAGTGGGTGGGCGGCGGGCGGGCAAGAGGGTAATGGTTCCAAGATCCAACGTGTTGCCATGCGGGATGTGCCATTCGTTGTAAACATTGACACCCGCGCCGCCCCGCTCGGGATAAACGCCTATGACGAGCCGATACGTGCCGGGTGGGGTACCAGCCTCGGGCCACAGCGCGTGGATATCATGGGCATAGTTATCAGGATGCCAACGGCTGGTGGGCCATTGGCCGGGGTGTTGCGAGTCGGCTTGCCCAAACCGCTGGCCGGTCTCATCTACTAAATGCGCCGCCACACTATAGTCAAGCGGTAGTTCGCCATAGGGCCGCCAATAAAGTTGCAGGGAGATGGCTTCATCGGCCAAAACGGTGTCAGGATATTCAACCCCAATTAAGTTCAACACATCGCCAAAATTAACATCGCGGGTTGACGCTACCCCGGCAATGGTCTGCCCGTCATAGCGTGACTGGCGAAACGGGTTATCGCGCTCGGCAAACCACCAGCGCCAGCCCCCGGCGAGGAGGCCGATAAGCGCCAACCCGAGTAAAATTTTTATAGGGACGGAAGTGACAGTAACAGCCCCGGTCGCAAACTGACTATAACGCGCGCCATAAAAACTAACCCAGAGCAATCCAACCAACCCTAAGCCCGATAACAGCCCCGCCGCCTCGCGCAAAGGGGTCGAGGCAAAGTTCACTTGAACGGTATGTTGGCCTGCTGGCACCGGGATAGCGATAAGGCCATACGGCTTCGTCACTTGTAAGGTAGTGGGTTGACCATCCACCGTGGCCTGCCAACCGGGAAAATAAAACCACAAGTATGTCGCTACAAAAGCTACCGGCGCCCGAAAAGTGGTGGTCGCCGAAAGCAACATGCTGTGGGTTGTTACCACTTGCACCTCGGCGGGCAGGCGCGTTTCATCCAACCGGTCAATCACGGGTTGGGCGGCATAGCGGGCGCGCAAACTTTCGGGCGGGGGCAGTTCGGTCACGGCAGTCGGCAGAAATTCTCCGGTCGAGGTCGTGCCAATCGCCCCGGACTCAAATTCGTATGTATATAAGTCGGCCAAACCGGGGTGCGCTTGGAAAGGGTAATAGTTGACGTAGGTCCAAGTGAGGGCGTAAAGGATGAGGAGTGGGATTACCCCCACCGCAACCCCCGGCCCCCAGCGGGCGGAGCGGGCCACGAGCGCGTGAGCGGCGGCCCCGGCTAAGATAGCGGCCAAGAGCGTGGCTGGCCCCAAAAAACGCCACGGGAATTGAATAAACCGCAAACCGGCAATACTTTCCCATAGTGGAAGAGATAGCGTGGAGGTCAACCCCAGCACGCCCAGCAGACCCAGGCCAAAGAGCCAACCCCGCGCCCGTCCGGCGGGGTCACGCCCCCGCGCGAGGGTGAGCGCCCCCGCGAGGGCAAGGAGGGTTTGGGGCAGGCCCAAAGTCACCGGGATGGGGGGCGCTTCCAAACGCGGGTCAAAGGTTCGGGGCCAGGTCAGCCAATCGCGCCAATTTAAGAAGTAGTGGTGATAATCTAAACTAGCGGGGGTGACCAATTGGCTGATTTGCACATAGCCGGTTTCAAGCACCGCCGGTAACCAAAAGAACGCGGCCAGCGTCAGGCCGCCTGCCAGCGCCAAGAGTATCACCCCGGCGTGGCGCAAACCGGCCCGGAGGTTATGCTGTAAGGGGCCAAACCCTTCGGCTAAAAAAATAAGCGCGAGCAAGGGCGTGCCGAGCAAGGCTGATAAATTATGGGTGAGGAACAAGGCGGCATAGGCCAGCCCCAGGCCAAATAAAATGCGGGCGCGGGGTTGGCGCCACGCCTGTTGCACCAACCACCATAGCCACGGGGTTAAGGCCAATCCCCAGGCTTCGGGCAACGCCCCGCGGGTGAGGTTGTTAAATAAAACATAGGGAGCCAACCCAAACGTGACAGCGGCCACATAGCCAGCCAAAGCCCCTCCATAATTAGCGACTAATCTAAAGACTCCCCCCGCCCCCACTACCAGCGCTAAACCAAAGGCGAGACGGAGCGCGGTTAACATCTCGAAGCCCATCTGGTGTAAACCGACCACGCCATAGTAAGTCAGTGGGGCATAGTAGTTAAACACGGGATAGCCATAGCCATACACCATATCGGGGCTATAGCGTGGCCAAAGCCAACCATGTTGTATAAGCCAATCGAGACTGACCGACCGGAAGAGATGCAGTTTGCCATCGGCGCTGTGGGGCAAGCGGGGGTCGAACAAGGGAACCAGCGCGACTGAAACGAGCAAGCCCAGCACTAAAGGTGGCACCAGCGCGGCGGCCCAGCGAGAGCGCATAGAAATGGCGGTTATTCTAAATACACCCGCCAGCCCAGCTTATCCGCCTCGCTGGCATCGAACATCCCAGCGGGCGCGTTGACGAGGGTGAGGTCGGCTTCGGCCAGGGTTGTGCCCGCCGCGTTTTGGATTTCCGCTTGGGCCCGGGCGAGGCGCGTATTGATTTTAAGCAAGCGCCCCACCCCGCGCAAAGGTTGCTCCACCGGCACGGGCTGGCGATATTTGATTTCAAATTTGGCGGTGACGAAAAAGCGCTGGGGGTCGGCGATCATCACGGTGCGCCCGCCCACTTCATCGAGGATGGCGGCCACGATGCCGCCGTGCGCCACGCCGGGGTAGCCCTGATGATTGGGTTGAATAACAAACTCAGAAGTCACGGTATCTTTGCCATCGTCGTAAAAAGGCAGGTGCAGGCCAAAGGGGTTTTGCAGGCCGCAGACGAAGCACATATGGGAGTTGGGCTGTTTGTTGATGTTGGCCGGAGAGGACATGAGCAGTGACATGTCAAGAGAAATCGGATGGTGAAGGTAATTATACTGGGTTGCCTGCCCCCATGCGCCGTCAGGCTGGCGTTTCCACCTCGCGCAACCAGACCGGGAAATCCGCTGAATCCATTTTGGCGGTAGCGCGCCCCCAGCGCTCCACCGCCCAGCCCCAGAAGTCAAAATCAATCGTCGAGATTTTGGCCTGAATGGTGGCCCACAGGGTCCAGCCCACGTCGGACATGACCATGTTGAGTTTCATGCGCGCCAGTTTGTCGGGGTATGGCTCGCCAAAATAGGCGGCGCACATTTCCACGATGCGGTCGTCGTCGTATTGCTGTTCCTGGCAAGTGTTGCCCAACTCAAAGGTCGGGTCGTTGTTGCCGCTGTATTCAAAGTCAATGATGCGGAGTAAGCGACTATCGTCAATGTAATTCTCGGCCAGCAGGTCGTTGTGGCAAGGCACGGTCGGCAGGGGGTGGCGGTTCATCGCGGTTTCAATGCGCGCCACTTGGGGCAGATAGTCCCGGAATTTATCGGGGATGCGAACCGCGTGTTCGTCGGCGACTTGGAGATAAAACTCGGTGAGGCGGAACATATTGAAGTCGCGCAGAAAGCGTGGCCCGGCGTGGAGTTTGCGGAGAGAGAGTGCGATGCGGGTGGGCATCCCCGGCGCTTGCAGTTTGGCGAGGCTCATGGTCTCGCCGGGGATGAAGTCCAGCACCATCACGCGCTCTTCCAAAAGATAGTAGGCGATGTGCGGCCCCACGCCAGCGTCATCGGCGGCTTCGGTGTTGTGGAACTCGTTGGCGCGGTCAATGGCGAGGAGGTCGGCATCCGCGCCGGGGAGCCGCACCACGTACGGGAGGCCGTCCACTTCCACACGGTAGTTGGTGTTGGTCAGCCCACCGGAGAGGGGGTGAACGACAACGGGCTTGCCGCGCCAGTCGGAGATGCGGTCAATGACTTGTTCGATGGTGATGGGCATGGGGCACTCCTGCTCGGGCCTCACCCCCTCTCCCGAACGCGCCCTGAGCGTAAGTCGAAGGGTCTGCGTTCAGGAGAGGGGAGAGGGAGAATTCAATTTTTCACTCGCTCCCCGTTCGGGTCATACAACACATCCGGCGCGACCTCGGCGGGGAAGCGCTCGCCGAAGGCTTCGACCTCGAGGCGCGTGCCAAGGGGCGTGAGCGCCAGCGGCAAATAGACCAAGCCGATGGTTTGGCCCACGGTGTAGCCATAGCCGCCACTGCGGAGGCGGCCCAACAATTGCCCCTCGGCATACACTGGCTCGCCACCATAGATGAGCGCGCGCGGGTCAATGGTGATGGTGCTCAGTTTGCGCTTTAGGCCCTCGGCTTTGATTTTTAGCAAGACTTCGCGCCCGATGAAATCTTTTTTGAATTTGACGCAGAAGCCCAGCCCGGCTTCCAAAGGATTCTCTTGCGGGGTAATGTCGGCGCTCCAATAGCGGTAACCCTTTTCGAGCCGCAGTGACTCGAGGGCCTTGTATCCCGCCGGGCGCAGGCCGTGTGCTTGGCCCGCGTCCATCAGCGCGTCCCACACCTCGCCCGCGTGGTCACGGTGAAGATATAACTCCCAACCCAACTCGCCCACGTAAGTCACCCGTTGCGCCCAGACTTCGTTTTTTCCAATCTCCACCGTTTGCGCGGTCATGTAGGGGAACGCGCTGTTCGAGAGGTCGGCAGACGTGAGGACTTGCAACACCGCGCGGGCGCGCGGCCCCCACAGGCCCAAGACCGCCCACCGGTCGGTAATCTCTTCCACCGTCACCGAGCCGTCATCGGGCAGGTGCATCCGCATCCAACCGAGGTCGCTCGCTACAAAATTGCTCCCGGTAATCACGGTGAACAAGTGTGCGTTCATGCGGCAAATAGTCACGTCGCTTTCGATGCCGCCGCGCGCGTTGAGGAACTGGGTGTAGATGAGACTCCCGGCGGGCTTGTCCACATCGTTGTCGGCGAGGCGCTGGAGGAAGGCCAGCGCGCCGGGGCCATCCACTTTGATTTTGCCGAAGGACGACAGATCGAACAGCGCGACACGCTCACGCACGGCGCGATGTTCCTCGCCGACTTGCGCGAAGAACGCCGGGCGACCCCAGCCCCACGCGCGTTGGTCGGCGCCCGCGCGGCGACCCGCTCCCCCCGGCGCGAAATAGTTGACGCGCTCCCAACCGTTTTTCTCGCCGAAGACTCCGCCGAGGGCCAGCAAACGCGCATCGAGCGCGCTGAGGCGTTTGGGGCGCGCCCATTCGTTCTCGTCGTGCGGGAAGCGCAGGACGTAGTAATACTTGTACGATTCGCGCGCACGCTCGGCGGCGTAGGCATGGTCGGCCATGATCGGCCCGAAGCGGCGCACGTTCAACTCGGTCACGTCATAGGGCGGCTCGCCGTTCACAATCCACTGCGCGATGATATCGCCAATGGCCGCGCCCGCGCCGAACCCGGTGTGCGAAAGGCCGCACGCCGCCCAAAAGCCGGGCACGCCCGGCACCGGGCCGAGCAGTGGGCGCGAGTCGGGCGTGATGGATTCGGGACCGTTCACCAAATGCGCGAGTTCGGCCTTTTCCAAAATGGGCACACGCTTAATCACGCCTTCCATGATGGGGCCGAACAAATCCCAATCGGCGGGCAACAATTTTTGCGTGAAGTCCCACGGCACGCCGTCCACCGCCCACGCCACTGGCTCGCGCTCGAAGCCGCCGATGATGAAGCCGCCGACCTCCTCGCGGAGGTAAAAGAGATTTTCGGGGTCGCGCAAACAGGGCGTGTTAGGCGGTAATTGGTAATTAGTAATGGGACGGGTGGCGAGGTGTTGATGGATGAGGGGCGTGAGCGGCAGATTGACTCCGACCCACGCGCCGACTTGGCGGCCCCACATGCCGGCAGCGTTAATGATGATTGGAGTTTTGATAGAGCCGTTATTGGTAATTAGTAATTCGACTGCGCCCTGGGGGTTACGCGTAATACCGGTGACCTGCACCCCGGTGTGGATGCTGACCCCGAGCAACCGCGCCCGGCGCGCAATCTCCAACGTCGCCCCGCTCGGGTCAAGCCAACCATCGGTGGGCAGGTAAATCGCGCCGTACAAGTTCTCCGCGCTCATCAACGGGAAAATCCGCAGGGCCTCGGCGGCAGAGATGATGTCCACGTTGAGACCAATGGCTTTGGCGAGGCCCACTTGCCGTTGCAAAAACTTGAACTGCGCGGGGCTGGAGGCCACGCGCAAACTCCCGACCTCGTGCCAATGATGCGGCGCGTCCGGTTCAGCGTGGAGCGAGCGGTACAGGTCAATGCTGTACTTCCGCATCCGCATGAGCGTGGCCGAAGTATGGAAGTGCGTGACCAATCCGGCGGCGTGCCAGGTGGAGCCGCTGGTGAGTTCGCCCTTGTCGAGTAAAACAACATCCTGCCAACCCAGTTGGGCCAGATGATAAGCAATGCTACAGCCGGTGATGCCGCCGCCGATGATGACGACGCGTGCGTGGGAGGGGAGAGGCATGGGGGTAGTGTACAGGCAGGTAGAGCAAGTTGCCAACTTGGCTTGTCAGCTACACCATTCAGTCTGGTTATCCCGCTAAAATTTCAGAATGACATATGACGCGGGCTGTATGACATTTGTCACAGGACTTCAGGAAACCAGCGTCACAAATGCCGAACACAGTGTTTGAAG
>CAYUFY010000037.1:0-23634 GCA_964443795.1 uncultured Anaerolineales bacterium
GCTAGAACCCTTATGAGCCAATCTACCCCTCCTTCGCAAACCGCTTGGAACAATTTACTCGCTTATCTTCGGCGGCGCACGCCACAATGGATTCTGGCCATTAGTGGGTTAACGCTCGGAAGCATCTTTCTGCTGATCGCCATCAGTCTGTCCGAACCGCTCATCAAACTGGCCGAGAGCGTGAACAGCCCGGTCAGTGACCAGCGGGCCCGCTTGCAGGCCTTTTGGCTCACCCGCCCCTTGGCGGCCACGCCCGCCATTGAGCCAAACACTTTACTGCAAGGCACGTGGATTATTATCGCCACAATTCTGGTCTGTGCGCTGGCCAGCCATACCATCTACTTTTATGCCTATCGCGAAATCGCCCGGTTAGGCCAACATCTGGGCGTGGACCTCCGCACCGACTACTACGCGCACCTCATGCGGCAGGGGGCCAGTTTTTATCGGCAAAACAGCACCGGCAAATTGCTGACCGTTGGCATGAGCGACGTGGAAACGATCAGCGCCTTCATCTCGCAGGATGTGCCCACCCTGTTGAATGTGGCGCTCCAACTCGTGTTGACGCTGGGCATCATGCTGTGGAAAAATCCCACCCTGGCTGTCATCAGCGCGCTACTGGCCGCTATCATTTATTGGGCCAGCACCTATAGCCTGGTGCCGCGGATTAACCAACGCAACAAACACTATGGCCAACAGTATGCCCAGGCCAACACCCGCTTCACCGAGGATCTAAACGGCCTGCGCGACATCCAAATTTTCCGGCAAGAGGCCCGCACGACGCGGGAATGGCGGGCCACCTTGCAAACCATGGCCCAGACGCTCACGCAGGCCCATGAATTGAGCTTCCTCAACCTGACCATCGCCTTTGGCGCCGCCAGCCTGGGGATGTTGCTCATTTATGGCTTGGGCGCCCAAGGCATCGTGTTTGGCGTGCTGGATGCGGGTCTGCTGATTGCCTTTGCCCGCGTGTTCGACCAATTTATCAATGCCATTCGCAATGCTGGTCCACTCCAAATAAAATTTGGCACCATCCTGGTTGCGATGGAGCGCGTGTCCACCATTTTGGCGACACCGCCCGAAATCGTGGATCAGCCCACCGCGCGGGATCCGGGCCACCTCACCGGGCATATCAAATTCGAGGGAGTGTCCTTTACCTATGATCGCCAGGACCCGAAAGCCTGGCGGATCCAGGACATCAATCTCGAAATCCGGCCCGGTGAGAAGGTCGCCTTCGTGGGTGGCTCCGGCTCGGGCAAAAGCACGTTATTGAATCTAGTGGCGCGCTTCTACGACCCCACCTGGGGGCGGGTGCTGATTGATGGCGTGGATATCAAAGAGATGAAGCTCGAAGCCTTACGGCGCAATCTGGGACTGGTGGCCCAAAGCGTGGTTCTGTTTGATGGGACGCTGGCTGACAACATCCGCTTTGCCCGCCCCGACGCCGACCTGGCCGCCGTGGAGCGCGCCGCGCAGATTGGCTATGTGACCGAGTTTTTGGAAAAACTGCCCCAGGGTTACGAAACCGTGCTCGGTACCAGCGGTCAAAGCTTGAGCGGCGGACAAAAGCAACGGGTCAGCATCGCCCGCGCGGCCCTCGCCGATCCGGTGATCCTGCTCCTGGACGAAGCCACCTCGGCCCTCGACGCGCAAAGCGAAGCCCAAGTTAATCGCATGTTGGATGAATTGAGCGGTGGCCGCACCACCCTCGTCATCACGCATCGGCTGAACACCATCAAAAATGCCGACAAGATTGTGGTGTTGGGCACCGATAAACAGGGCTATGGCATGATTAAAGCCGTCGGCACACATGACGAGTTATTGGAAAAATCGCCGGACTACATCAAACTGTACGGACAGATAAAAAAGAAATCCATTATTCTGCCGCTTGGCCCGCGTTACGACACCACCGCCGCCCTCCCCACCGTCATTGGTTTGGCGCAGGCCTATCATGCCCCGGTCTACCTGCTTGATTTTGGTCTTATCCCGGATGACCCCGAAGTTGAGAAGAATTTCGGCATCACCATCCTCCCCGGTCAGGATGCGACCAAACTGAATGTGGCGCATGTGCTCCGCGTAGAGCGCATTGCCCGCGACTTAAGCGGCGAAGGCCTGGAGGTGGTCATCGTTCGGCCAGCCGATCCCAAGGCCGATTGGGTGAATGCCACCATTCGCGCGGTGAACGACACCGAAGCCTCCCACTTGGTGGCGGTGGACAATGTGCTCGTGCCACTCGACAAACTGCGCGAAAGCATCCGCACCATCGAGCGCAAGGCGGCCGTCGAATACATTTTGGTGAATCCCATTGCCGGGGTCGGCTAGCCGGGGCGCGTTCTGCACCATGCCCGCCGCCGTCGAACCCGATTCCCCGCCCCTCCCCCCGCAACGCCTGCGCGCCCTCCTCGCCAAAATGCTGGCCTATGCCGCCCGCCAGAAGTGGGGCTGGATCCGCGCCGTATTGGGGGTGATTGTCTCCACCGCGATGCTGATGGCGGTCATTTGGCTGTTCTCGCCGCTGTTGGATCTGGCCCCGGCGGGTCTCGCGGTAACCTCGCGTGAAGCCAGTCTCCTGCGCGCCGCCCAATTACTGGGGTTGATGCTTGGCCTGACGCTGGCTGGCAACCTGCTCAACCAACTGGCTCGCGCGCACATCGCCCGACTCGCGCAAACGCTCATGACCGACCTGCGCGCTGATTACGCCGCCAGTTTGTTGCGCCAAAGCCCGGCATTTTACCACCGCCACGATCTGGGGGAACTGCTATCCACCGGATTGAACGAGGCCGAGGAAATCAACGAATTTCTCATGGATGATCTGCCTACCGTGCTCAACAGCCTGGCGCAATTTATGATCGCCCTCGGCTCCATGTTCTATCAAAACGTGCTCCTGGCCCTGGGGAGCGTGGCGTTTTCCGCGCTTATCTATGGCCTGAGTCTCCGCCGCCTCGTCCCGCGCAGTCGGCGTCTGGCCACGGCCTATAACCAAGTCTATGCGCGGGTCAGCGCACGGCTGAACGAGGCCCTGCGGGGCGCGCGCGACATCCAATTGTTCGCGCAACAGCGGCGGGTAGTGCGGGCCTTGCGCGCCGAACTGGTCGCCCTCGGCCAATATCGCGGGAGCCAGCGCACGGTGACCCACTGGAACGGGACGATTTTTTCCACCACCGATGGCCTGACCCAAGCGCTCATCTATGGCCTCGGCATCCTCGCGGCCCTGCGCGGTCTGGTGCAATTGACCAGCGGGCAATTGGTGAGCTTTGTCGGGTTATTCGCCAGTTTCAACAGCCCCATCCGCGCCATCGGCGAAACCACCCTCCGCCTGCAAGCCATGCTGGTCGCCGCCGACCAACTCTTTGAAATCATGGATACGCCCGCCGCCATCGTTAACCGGCCCAATGCGCGCGACCCCGGCCGCCTTAAAGGGCACATCCGCTTTGAAGATGTGAGCTTCAGCTACGCCCCTGGCGCCCCGGCGGCGTGGGAAATCAGCCATATCAATCTCGATATCCACCCCGGCGAAAAAGTGGCCATTGTGGGCGGTTCCGGCTCGGGCAAGAGCGCCCTGCTCCACCTCATCGCGCGCTTCTATGATGTGACCAGCGGGCGCGTGACCATTGACGGGCAGGATGTGCGCGCCCTGGCCCTCGACGGCCTGCGGCGCAACCTCGGCCTGGTGGCGCGGGAAGTCATGCTCTTCAGCGGCACGCTGGCCGACAACATCCGCTTCGCCCGCCCCGACGCCAGCCAGGCCGAGATCGAGCGCGCCGCGCAGATCGGCCATGTGACCGAGTTCCTGCCCCGGCTCGCCCAGGGTTACGCGACGGAATTGAATCTGGTGACCGGCGGCCTAAGCCCCAGCCAACAACATCGGGTGAGCCTCGCCCGCGCGGCCCTGACCGACCCGCCCATTCTCCTGCTCGACGAGACGACCACCACGCTTGACGCGACCAGTGAAACCGCGGTCTCCAAAAAATTGGACGAGTTCAGTCAGGGCCGCACCACCCTCATCGTCACCCGGCGGCTGGCCACCATCAAAAGCGCCGACAAAATCGTGGTGCTGGGCACCGACAAATTCGGATTTGGCATGGTCAAAGCGGTGGGCACGCACGACGAACTGCTCGAACACTCGCCGGACTATGTGACTTTGTACGGGCAAATCAAGAAGAAGTCCATCCTCCTCCCCATCGGACCACGTTACGACACCACCCCGGCCCTGCCCACCGTGCTGGGCCTGGCGCAGGCCGACAACGCGCCCATTTATGTGCTGGATTTTGGCGAACTGGCAGAGGACGCCGACGAGGAGCGCAACTTTGGCGTCACCATGATCCCCGGGCATAACAAAATGGCGCTGAATGTCGCCCATGCGGTGCGGGTGCACCGGCTGATTAACGAGTTACGAAGCGAGGGCCTCACCGTCACCATCGTGCGCCCCGCCGACAAAAAAGCCGACTGGGTGACCGTGACCATCCGCGCCGCCAAGGATACCGATGTCACCCACATCGTGGCGGTGGACAACGTGCTGGTGCCCTTCGGCAAACTGCGCGAAAGCATCCGCACCATCGAGCGCAAGGCGGCGGTGGAATATATTCTGGTGAACCCGATTGCCGGGTTGGGGTAGTTGGGGGGGCGCCGCTAATGCGCCGCGCGTTTAACCCGTGGCGCCCCCGGCCTCGAACCGCGCGGGCGGCGTGGGGTTCACGCCCGATTCGATGACCGAGGAGAGTTGCGACCAAACCGCATCGCGCTCGGCCTGCGAAATCGGTTGGGTGGGCGCGCGTCGCCGCCCGGGCGGAGTCACGCCGTCGAGCGTTTCCAAGTGGAACGTCAACCACACTTTGCCCCCCAACACCAGCACATCGCCTTCCATCAGCACATGCGGGCCAGTCAACAACTGACCGTTGACATAGGTGCCGTTTTTGCTGTTCAAATCTTCGAGCACATAACTGCCCGTCGCCCAGGCCAAAATTTTGGCATGCTTGCGCGAGAGCCGCTTGTCATTAAACACCAGCGTCACGCTCTCATGCGGCTCGCGCCCAATGATATTGTTGCCCAGCCGCAACGGATAGACCTTCCCCACCTCGTCGCCCTGTTGCACGATCAGTTGCCCGGCGGTTTGGCTGGCGGTCAACACATCCTTTTCATCCGGTTGAGCGCGGGTAGTGGCGTTGGCATCCTCTTCCGGCAGTTGCAGAGCCGGCACATACACGCGGAGCAATAGCAAAGCCGCCTCCCGCACTTCGCGGCTATCGTCCTGCGTCGCCACCGTTTCCAAAGTCAGGCGCGCGGCCTGCAACAGGCTCGGATTACTACTTTCGAGATATTGCCGCAAGGGCTCCAAGGCGGCCTTCCGCACCCAGGGCCGTTGGTCATAAATCGAATCCACCAACTCGGGCGGCAGTTCGGCGGGGTGAGGCGTCGTCGGTTGTGGGTTGCGCGCGATGACCAAATCACCTTCCTGCTTAAACGCGGTAATCCCCGGCGTTTGCTTGGTCGTAGTGTTGCGCATCTGCTCAAAAATATAGTCGTATAACTCATGCGCCGTGATCGCCCCATTGCCATTTATATCCGCTTCCCCCGAGCGCAAGCCCTCCAGCAGAAAATGGGTGAAGAGCGAATGTTCCGCCTCGCCCAGTAGGGTGTCGCCATCCCAGGCGTATTGCATGGCGTCGGTGGCCGTGAGGACCACACGCCCATAACCGGATTCGGCGCCCGCGAAGGCCTCGGCGGCCCCCACACTCGCGCCCACCGCGCTCTTCATCCCCTTGGCAAACGCCCCGCTATGGCAACAATCCAAAATCAGCACAATGCGCTTGGAGCGGCACCCGTCCATGGCATCCGTAATAAACGCCGCCGAAATGGCCGTGGACCGGAGCAGGCTGGTTTTCGTGTCCTGCACGGCCAGATACAACCGCCCCGAGTCGTCTTTAATGCCGTGCCCGGAAAAATACAACACCAAGAGGTCGTCGCGGTGTTTGTTGGCAAAGAAGCCTTCCACTTGCTCATTGAGGTCGCGCGCATCCCGGTTGATGAATGTGGTCACCTCGTCAAAGCCGCCGATGGCGGAGTGGCGCAACACTTCGGCCAGCGCGGCCACATCCTGGTCGGGGGCCGCCAGCCGGGAGAGCTTGGGATCAAGATATTCAGTATTACCAAGAATGAGGGCAAATTTACGACTCATAAGCTACCCCGGGAATTATACCCGTTCCATGAGTCGCTTCAAATTGGCTTTTACTTTCTCGACCGCCGCCACAGCCAGCCCGCCACCCCAAAGACGAACATCCCCAAACCCGCGCTCAGGCACATGGCGAAGGGGGTCAGAGTGAAAATTTCGGAGAGGATGAAGGAGACCACCTCCATCCCCCAGGCGGTGCGCGGAACAAACAGGCTGGCGGCGATGAGTTCCGCGAGGGGGATGGCGACCCCGGCGGCGAACGCCATCCCCAGCGCGCCATGCCACACCCAATCGCGCCAGCGGCGAGCCACCCGCAGACTCCGCCCGGCGGCCAGGGCCGCGCCCAGCATTAAGACCAGTAGTGCCGGGAGAGTGACCATGAACAAAGTGGGCACCGCCAAAGTCGTGTGCCGGGTGCGAAACAGGATAAAGGCTGAGCCTACTCCCAAAAGAAGCAAGCCAATAGGCAGGGCCGTGGCAACGATCAGAATGAGTTCGGGGTGGGTGAGCTTGAACCGGTTTAGCCAGGGAGGAAGCGTGAACTGGAGGCGTGGCCGGGCGAAAGCGCGGCGCGGCAATTGAGCGGTGAGGGCGGTGGCGCGCTGGGCCAGCGCGGCGGAGGGCGGCACCGGGTCGTAGGCCGCCCGCTCGGCGGCAAGGGAAAGCTCGGTCCACGCGGCGAGGGCGACGGTCTGCGCGAATTCGCGCGGGGTGTGGGCGGGCGGGCGGTGGCGGCCCATGCGGTGTTGCGCGCGCCGATAGTTGGTGAGGATACGCAATCGGTGCGGGTCACGATCCACCGCCGAGAACCGGGGGGCGCGGGCCCGGCGCGCGGCGCGCCAACGAGCGAGGAAAAACCACAGGCCAAAGATCAGCGTCGTGATCAGAATAATCGTCAGGACCGGGGTAAGCACCACACCGAGGAGGGCCGACCCCGCCGCAAACACCTCGCCCAGCGGGATGGCCGGGAGTTCGCCAAACGCGCCGGACAAAAACCAACGTTGCACCGAGGAGGTGTACGGCGCGGCGGTGTAGCCGGGCGTTGGGTCAAAGGGGATCCAGCCATAGTCCGGGAAATAGACTTCGACCCAGGCGTGAGCGTCGGAGGCTCGGATGGTGTAGTACCCCGAGAGGGCGTTGTACTCCCCGGCGTTGTAGCCCGCCACCAACCGCGCCGGGATGCCAAGCGTGCGGAGCATCACCACCTGCGCGGTGGCGAATTGTTCGCAGACGCCGCGCTTGTCCACGAAGAGAAAGTTATCCACAGTTTCCGAGTCAAGGGGTTGCGGCGGCGGGTAGAGGTCATACGGGATAGTAAGCAGATAGTCACTGAGGGCGCTGGCTTTATCGAAGGCCGTGGGCGCGGTAGCGGCGAGTTGTTGAGCAAGGTCACGCACACGCGCCGAGATGTTGTCGGGTAATTGCAAATAACGCCGGGTGATATCAGGTGGATAAGCGGTGGAGGCCTGGCGCAGTTGGTCAGGGGTAAAGTCGGGGCGATAGGAGATGACCGTGTAGATCATGCCCGCTTCGAGCGGCGAACCCAGCCGAATGCCATCTTCCATGTCCACCGCGATTTCCTCTGAGTTCACGTACACCTCGCGGGCGCGGTAGGCGGCAAAGATGAGATTGGGCTGATTCTGCATGATGTAAAACGTCTGGACAATCTCATCCCCTTGCGCAGATTGATCCGGGACAACAAAAGCACCCAACCTCGAACGCTTGTTAATCACGCGCGTCTGTTTCAGCGATTGTTCCCACGAGTAACCGTTGTACGAATCGAAGGCATGACTGCGCCAGTAGCTCCAGGCCGGGGAGCGAACATACATGACAATTTGATCGCCCAGACTACCCCGATAGCGCAGGTCGAGGTTCGAGGTAAAGCCGTAGTAAAAATCACCCTCGATATCGGGTTCATACACGCCATTGAGCTGAACCAGCGGGACGGCAGGGTTGATGACTTGCGAGGTCTGCCCGCGCGAGATGGGCAGATTGATGGAGAACGGCGGGATGATGGGGCGCGAGGCGAAACGCGGAATGAACGTGAAGATGACCAAAGAACAAATCACAAAGCCCAATGACCAAAGGCCAAGGAAACGAAGCACACCTCGCTCGGGGGCCGGGGAGCGCGGGAGCGCGGGCGATTGGAGATTAAATTTTGAATGGTTAACTCCGTCCACCAGTTCGGCCTGATAAAAAACAATGAGGCCCAGGACCAAAAAGGCCAGGATAAACAACACAAACGAGTAGTCCCGGCTGAGGGTGGCGGCGACATAGAGGTTGAGGAGGCTAAAGCCCAGATAGGAAAAAAGGCTGGAGCGCCGCCGGAGATCAAAGGAGATGATGGCCTGCGCGTAGATGGCAAACTGCGCCTGCGGCAAACGGATGCCCGCCATGAAACCGCCGCACATATACACGAGCGCGAGATGCAGGGCGATGAAGACGGCCACGCGCACCGGGGGGCGGCTGACACCGGTGTGGGCCGCGCGCCAACTGTAGTAGTGCCCGCCCATGAGCGTGAGCAGTGTAATGAACGCCGGGACCCACAGACCGCCGATGAGGGCCACCGCCAGCAACGCGGGGAGCGAAGCCACAAACACCCAACGGCGCAGGGTGAGGGATTTTTCGGGGAGGGCGGGGGTGCGGCGGAACACGGATTTCAAAATGATAGCGGCCTGACCAGCCGGGCTATCAATCCTCCAGCAGGCTTTCCCAGTCGGGGCGGTTGTCAATCAGGCGCGCTTCAATGCCATTCATTTTCAAAGTCGTGACCAGAGCTTGCGCTTGGTTGGCCCCACCCGGCTCAGCGGGCAAAAATTGCGTCGGGTCAACGATGAGGGCCAAGATACCCAGGCCGAGATGGCGCAAATGGGCGAGAGGTTCAAGGACGGAGGTATCGGGCGCGGGGAGAAGCACCGCGACATAGCCGGTGGCGCGGAGGGAGCGCAAGCAAGCGGCAAAAGAGTCATCGCCACTGGGTTGTACCCGCGCCAGATAATTCATGAGCGCCCACCATGTAAGCGGGCCAGAAGGCGCGGGCCACTGCCGCGAGTTGGCGGCCAGCGCCACTGGCAGGCCCCGCCGTTCGGCGTAGCGGGCGAGGCTGGCCGCGAGTTGAATAGCGAGTTCGAGCGAGTTATTGTCCTCGGAGCCAAGCGCGGAGGCGGCCCGCAAGTCGAGGGCCAGCGTGAGACCGGGCTGGGTCTCCTCCGCAAATTCTTTGACGATGAGTTGCCCCACGCGCGCGGTGGAGCGCCAATGGACGTGCCGACGCGAGTCGCCGGGGCGGTATTCGCGCACGCCCACAAATTCCCCGCCCAACCCGAGCCGCTCAAAAGTGTTTTGGGGCGCGGGTTGACGATCGAAGAGGCTGAGATGCGTGAGTTCGCGATAAGCCGGGAAAACGAGGAGACTGCTCGGGACGGGCAAGGCCCGGCGGGCGACGACCAACCCGAAGGGGGCGCGTGTCCCGAGCGGGACCGGAGGAAAATCAAACCAGCCGCGCCGGGCGCAAGTGGTCGTGTAGGTCAAGGTCACGGTGGAGCGCGCCGGAATGCTCGGGATAAAGAACGGCTGGACACGGTCGGCGGGGAGGGCCGGGGGACAAGTCTCCTCGCCCCGCAGTTGCAGGGCGGGGAAGCCAGCACTATTGTGAAAATCCAGATCAATTTGCAAAGGGTGGCCGACGTGGAGTTCGAGTTCGGTGGGGTTGGGGGAGCCATTGATGCGCCGGGTGAGGCCCAGGGCGCGCGCCATGCGGCGGGGAACAAATAACGAGATCAGGCCGAGACCCGCGGCGAGGGCCGCCATGAGGTATAGCCAACCGATCTGGGTCTGGTTGGCGAAAAAATACAATGCCAAAGCAATCCCGACCAGCACACGGCCGCGAGGAGTGAGATTCATATTGTCACACGGAAATGAGGCGCGATTACGCGCGACGCAATACGCGTTCCCGGGGGCGGGAGGATTTCGGGTTGCGTATTCTGCAGGTCAACTGGTCAGCGGAGAATGAGCCTGGCTCATTCCCACAAACCGAGGAAGTACATGGCGAAGGCGCCAGCGATAATGCCGCCGATGAACCAAGCCGGGTCTTGGATGTTAGAGAAGGCGACCAGCAAGCCGCCGATAAACGCTCCAACCAGCATCCGGCCCCACCAGGTGCGGGCGATTTTTTTCCATTGAATAGTGTGCATAAATCTACCAGAGAAGTGACAAGTGGCAGGTGACAGGTGACCAGCACTTAATCAGCCATCACATGTCACTCGTCACTTATCACATGAAACTAAACCGGCACTTCCACTTTATTTAATAACTCTTCAATCACGGCTTGCGCCGCCGGGAGGCCGCGCGTCCGAGTGAGCAGGCGGTGGGCCATGGTGGCCGGGGCGATGACTTTCACGTCATCCGGGGTGGCGAAATCGCGGCCCTGCAGCAGGGCGAGGGCTTGCGCCGCGCGCTGGACGGCCACCCCGCCGCGCGGACTAACGCCGAGGATGACTTCCCGGTGCCCGCGCGTGGCACCGATGAGCCGCACGATATATTCTTTGACCGGGCGGGCCACGGTGACTTTGAGCGCGGCCTGTTGCAGGTGCAAAACATCATCGAGCGAAAGCACCGGGTGAATTTCGTCGAGCGGATTGGCATGCTCCTCACGTTCCAGGATGAGGAGTTCGGCTTCGGCGCCGGGGTAGCCAAAGTTCAGCGAAAACAGAAAGCGGTCGAGTTGGGCTTCGGGCAAAGGAAAGGTGCCGGCGGTTTCCACCGGGTTCTGGGTGGCGATGACAAAGAAGGGGGCCGGGAGCGCGCGGGTCACGCCATCGGTGGTGACCTGGCTTTCGGCGAGGGCTTCGAGCAGGCTGGATTGGGTGCGCGGGGTGGCGCGGTTGATTTCGTCCACGATGACGATGTTGGCAAAGAGCGGGCCGGGCACGAAGATAAAATCCTGCGCGCGCTGGTCGTAAATGCTGGAGCCGGTAATATCGCTGGGCAGGAGGTCGGGAGTGCATTGGACCCGCTTGAAATCACCCGCCAGCGATTTGGCGAGGGCTTTGGCCACCAGCGTCTTGCCGATACCGGGCACATCTTCGAGAAGCAAATGGCCGCGGGCCAGCAAGGCCGCGAGGATGAGGCGCAGTTTATCGGGGGCCACCACCGCCCCAGCGCGGATATTCGCCGCCAGCCGATCAATGAGTTCCGCCGAGGTGCGGGCGGCGACAGCGGTGAGAGGCGGAAGAACGGGGGAGGGGCGCGTCATCGTCATCATGCCTGTAATTCTAACATGGGGTTTACCAAAAACTACTTACCCGGTAGAGTCTACCGCAGTATCATTCGTGCGGCACGAAAGTGCCGGGGGTCTGGTAGTCGAGTGGTCTGATGGTCTGCTAGTCAAATGGTCAGATAACAATTGACCACTGACGCTTCATTCGACCGCCGCCCACTCGACCAAACGACTAGGTGACTAAATGACCAAAACTCTTATTTTTGTCGGCGCGCACCCGGATGACGAGACCTTCGGGATGGGCGGCACGTTAGCTAAATATGCTCTTGACGGCGCGCACGTCGTATATGCTTGCGCCACGCGGGGGGAAGTCGGCTCGGCAGATGAGGAGCATTTGCGTGGGTACGCGACGCCCGGCGATATGCGGTGGGCCGAGATGACGGCGGCGGCCAAAGAATTGGGGCTGACGGAAGTGATTCACCTGGGCTATCGCGATTCGGGGATGCCCGGCTCGGCGGATAACCAGCATCCCCAATCCACGGTGAGCGCCCCGGTGGAAGAAGTCATCGCCCGGGTGGTCGAGGTGCTCCGGCGCGTGAAGCCGCAAGTGGTGGTGACCTTTGACCCCATCGGCGGGTATCGGCACCCCGACCATATCGCCATTCATAACGCCACGGTCAAAGCCTTTCAGGCCGCCGGTGACCCCGCCTACCGCCCGGACTTCGGCCCGGCTTACCAACCCCAAAAACTCTACTATCAAGTGTTTCCGCGCGGCTTTCTCAAATTGGCCGTGAAACTCCTGCCGCTCTTTGGGCAAAACCCGCGCCAGTTTGGGCGCAATAAAGACATAGACCTCCTCAGTTTAGCTGAAGTCGAGTTCCCGGTGCATTGTCGTATTCCCATCGCGGGCGAAAGCGCTCAAAGGAAAGCCCGCGCCTCACTGTGTCACAAAAGTCAGTTGCCCAGTGGGCCGCCCAGTCGAGGCCTGATCGGGTTGATCAGTCGGCTCATGTCTCAAACCGAAATGTATATGCGGGCGTATCCAGAAGTGAAGCCGGGGGAAGTGGTGAAGGAAACGGACTTATTTGAGGGGGTGCAATTCGCCAATTGAGCAACGGGCCAGGTTTGTGCGGATACTCCCCACAATGACCCTAAAACAAACCCCGGCGTGTTGTTGAAACACGCCGGGGTTTGTTATTAGTTTTTCATTGCCAGCGACCATCAGCCCCGCTACTCCAGCGGCTGTTTATCAATTTGGAACACGCACGTTGGGTCGCCCTTGGCGATGCAGTTAATCTCTTCCACTTTGAACCGCCGCCCGCCCGTGCCCCAGAACAACGATTCTTCCAGCAAGCCGCCCGCCAAGTGACAACACACATCCTCGGCTTTGCGCTTCCAACACACCGGGCACCGCTCAATAATCCACAAGTGGTGCGTCTCGTTTTCCGACAACTTAACCACTTGGTCACTAAACTGGTTGAACACCCGGGCAAACACATCCAACCCAATCCGCATCTTCACGCTCAACGGCGTGAGGCGTTTGGGCAAATCGGCAATCCCCAGCACCGGGTCAAAATCCTTCAGCCCCAATTCAAAAGTCCCCTTGCCCACCCGGTAGTTAATCTGCCGCCCGGCGCGCGTGCCGAAAACTTTTTCGTTGGCTTCCTGCAAAGCGCTGATGCTCTCAAACGAGAACCGCTTATCGAGATTGTTCGGCAACAACCCGGTGGTCAGCTTGGCCTGCCCAGCGGCGGCCAGCACCTCGTGCAAGCGGTCGGGACCAAGTTCTTTGCGCAAAGAGAGCAACAGAATCCGGCCCATGCGGTTGGGGTAGAAAAAAGTTCCGAGCAATTCAGCGGTTGGCATCGTGGGAAAGTATAACTGGAAAAGAAAGAAACGCCAATTATGCAACCAACAGGGCTATAACTTCGCCCGGCCCATGCACGCCCGTGGTCAACGTCATTTCAATATCGGCGGTGCGGCTGGGGCCGGAGATGAGGGTGAGATTACTGGCCACGCGCACCCACTCGGCGCGATTGTCTAAGACGCTCCACCACGCGGCCCACGATGGAAAAACTTGCGCGGGCGTGAACAGGGCGATGTGGGTGCTGACCGAAAGCGACGCCAGCCGGGGACGCCCCGGGCCGGAGCGCAACACGAGGGTGCCCGTATCCGCGAGGACCGCGTCCACACCCGTCAGGCCAACCGGCACCCGTTCGATTTCTCGCGCCCGCGCGGCGCGCTGACTGTGCTCGACGGGAAAATTAGTACCGGGAATATCCAGCCCCTCCCGCCGCAAAAAATCCAGCACGCCCGGCACCGGCAAGCTTTCGGCCTGCCAGGTCAGCACCGCCTCAGCCTGCCGCTCACGGATGAGTTGGGCGAGGAGCGAGGGCGCTTTCTCAACGGTGGTGGTGAGGAAGGTGCCGGAGAGTTTGAGGAGTTCGGCGGCGAATTGGTCAAGCAGTGATTGGTAATTAGTAATTGATTCGGGCGCGGGCAAAGTCACGGCAGGCGCAGGCGGCAGGTGGTGCGCCCCGGCGAGGGAGTGACGAATGGAGTTGAGGATGAGGGCTTTGGAGGACATGGTGTGAAAAGTGAAAATTACTATTTACCGCTTACTGTTCGCTTCTTCCATCTGGCCCTAAACGTCTCGTCGGCAAAGGCGGGGAAGTCGCGGCGGGCGGTCCAGGCGCTCAGGGGGCCGGGCAACGCGCGGAGGCGGCCTGCGCGGGCCACAAGCCTCCCGCCGAGGGCGGCTAACCGTTGGGCCAGCCGATACCGCCCGGGCGAGGCCATCGCCCAGCGCCACACCTTCATCCCCCACTTCAACCAGCCGGGCGTTTGCCCCCGTTCAATATTTTTGCCGCGCACGGCGAGGAGCATGGTGGGGAGGTCAATGCGCACCGGACAAATATCGCGACACGCGCCACAGAGGGTGCTGGCGTTGGCGAGTTCACCAAATTCCGAGCCGAAGAGGGCCGGCGAGACGACGGAACCGATGGGGCCGCCATAGGTGGAGCCGTAAGCATGCCCACCGATTTCGCGATAGACCGGGCAGATATTGAGACACGCGCCACACCGGATGCAGAGCAGGGATTCGGCGAGGTCGGTGCCGAGGGTGCGCGAGCGCCCGTTGTCGAGGAGGACAACGTGCAATTCGTCGGGGCCATCGGGTTCACTGGGGCGGCGCGGGCCAGTGAGCAGTGAGACATAGGCCGAAATTTTCTGCGCGGTGGCCGAGCGCGGCAGGAGACGCATCAACACTTCGAGGTCGGCGAGCGTGGGGGCTATTCTTTCAATCCCCATCAAGGCAATATGCACACGCGGCAGGGTGGTACACAGCCGGCCATTGCCTTCGTTAGTCACCAGGGCCAGCGTGCCGGTCTCGGCCACCCCAAAGTTTACGCCCGAGATGCCGACATCAGCGGTGAAAAAGACCCGGCGCAATTGTTCCCGCGCGACTTTGGTCATCACTGGCACGTCGAGCGTGGGCGCCATACCGAATTGTTTTTCAAAGAGCGTGGAGACATCTTCACGGCGCAGATGAACTGCCGGGGTGATGAGGTGCGAGGGTTTCTCGCCGCGTAGTTGGACGATGAATTCGCCCAGGTCGGTCTCCACCGAGCGGATACCGGCGGCTTCGAGGGCGTGATTTAACTCTATCTCTTCGCTCACCATAGATTTCGATTTAGCGACCAGACCCCCTCCCCGGCCCTCCCCTATCGCCGCCGAGAGCGGGCTAGATGATACGGCTTGAGTAAGCGGCGATGGGGGAGGGTGGCCGAAGGCCGGGAGGGGGTTAGCCGCCTTGATAATCTCCAAAATTATTTTCCGCGCTTCGGCGGCATCGGCGGCCCAGTGAACGTGGCCGCCATGTTTCTCGACATTGGCGGTGAACTGTTCGAGATAGTAGTCGAGACGCGACAGGGTTTCAATGCGAATCGCCCGACCCCTATCGCGCACTAGCTCCGAGTCGGGCAGTTCGGCGAAGCGCTCGTTGCGGCCCTGCACGCGCCGTTCGGCGTTGCGGTCGAGGGCCAACTGCAGAATGGGGTTATTGAGCGCGGTGGTGATGCGGTGTTGGAAGGTCATGTTGGTCAACAGATTTAACGGATAGGGGTTTCGCTTTTAGCGGTTGATATAAAAGCATACCATGAGCCTATAAACAGAATCAGCGGGTAAAGCACACCCAGCCAAACATAGTCCCAGCCATAGGAAACGCGCAGAGCATAGACACCGAAGGCCGCCCCGTAAGCCAAAAGCGCCATCCACGGATGGCGCTCACTCACCCAAAGAAAAACCGGGATGAGCAAAACGTAATGCGGCTCAATGGCGTAGGCGGCGAACAGCAAGTTGGTCGCGAGGGCCACGGCTAACACGGGACGAGCCGGGCCGTATTTCCACCAAGTCCACCCCCAGGCGAAGAGAGCCAATCCGGCGCAAGGCATGAACCACCACACAGGCAAATTCAGTTTGGCGGCGGCGCGCCACACGGTGGTGATGATAAACGGCCAGGGAGGCACAACCTGCATATTGGCAAAATATCGCGCAGGCCAGTCCCAACCAAAGATAAAAAATGAGGCCACCACCGAGAGGGCCAACGGCGCGGACGCGCGCAACCGCTCAGGCCAGGCCCAGCGCCATAAAATCACCAGGGTCATCAAGCCAAAGAGCAGGATGTTGTGCGGTTTGAGCGAGAGAATCCACAAGCCAAGGCCCATGAGCCCCGGGCGGCGCGTTTGGGCGGCAAACCAACTTAGGGCCACCCCCAGCAAAATCAAGCCATCCATATTGCCCACGACGAGGAGCGTGAAAGCGTGAACCGTAACCACAGCGAGGATCCGCGCCCACGCGGGCGACTGTTCCCCAAAAACACGGAGCGCCACCCCAAAGCCCACCAGGTTGAGCGCGCGCCAAACAAATAGCCCGCCCGCCGGGGTAAGCGGCAGAAGTGGCCAAAGGATAAACAGCATCCACGGCGCGTTAAAAAAACCGGGACTGCCCGCATCATAGAGGCGGGTGGCACCAGAGAGAAACCCGGCGGCGGCATGTACGGGTTGAAGTTCATAATCCGGGCCATGTGGAATATAAATCGTAAACGTCGCAAGGACGAGTCCCCCCAGGATGAAAGGCCAAACCACGGCAAAGCGCGACACAATGGGTTACCGGGTGGGCGAGGGCCGGGTTGGCTGATTGGCGATTAGGGTTTGAAAAGTCTGCTCCCGATAGCCCACGGAATTGTAAGTACAGAAGGGGATCATCCGGCCATCGGGCAGAAGAAACTCGACACAACACTTCATGGCGTTCTTCACACTGAAAGTCCACGGATCCATAAAATCGCGGGTATTGATCATGAAAATGTGCCGGGCCAAGTCACGGGGCGCATGGGCCTCGAGCGGGAGGTGGGAATGGCAGGCGGGGCAACGGGCGGAGGCGCGGGTGTACGTGGGTAAGTGAGTGGGGGTGTGAGAGTGTGGCAGAGGCAGATTAGAAATTTGAGCGGCGGCCTGGTCGGAGCCAACTTTGGCGGAGGAACTCCACAGTTGTTCCAACGCATGGAGCAGGTCATCGTTGAGGCCAGGCATGGTGCGGTTTTTGATGTAATCCAGATAAACGTCAATATCCAGAACGCGCGTGATGGGCGTCACCGCGTCGCCGTCGAGCAGGGCATAGGTGACAAAGTTACAGGTGGGCATACAGCAAGGCACGGGCACAAAGTCACTCAACTTGAACAGGCCCTGGGTCTGCGTTTCCAGCAACTTCAGCACATCAGGGATGGTCATGCGGGTGAGCGGGTCGGCGGGGAGGGCGTGGCGCTGGGCGCGGAAGGCAGGCTGGAAGTTAACCCCGAAGACGGCGGGATGCTTAAGCCCAAACTCGACGATGCGCCCGATTTCGTGTTCGTTGACCCCGCGCTCAATGGCGGCGACGAGGACCGCGCGGATATCCACTTCCGCGAGTCGGTCGAGCGCCCGCAGTTTGTCGGTGACCAGATCGGGCTTGCCGCGCAGGATTTGGTTGGTCTCGGGGTCGAAGCCGTCAAATTGCAAATAAATATGCGGCTTGAGGCGTTGGAGGCCTGCCAGAAACTTGTCATCCCGGGCAATCCGCAGGCCGTTGGTGTTGAGCATGACATAGCCAATGCCCTTTTGTTGCGCGAGTTCGATAAAGTCCAAAATGCGCGGGTGCAGGCTCGGCTCGCCGCCGGAGAACTGGATCACTTCGGGGTTGCCTTCGGCGGCCACAAATTTATCGAGCATAAAATTCACCTGCTCGAAGGTCAGTTCAAAATTATGCGCGTTGTGCGTGCCGGAGTTGGCAAAGCACAGCGGGCAATCCAAGTTACAGGCCGAATTCACTTCGATGAGACCGAGGCAGGCGTGTTGTTGATGGTCGGGGCACAGGCCGCAATCGAGCGGGCAACCGTCGCGCACTTCGGTGGCAAATTCCAGCGGCAGGGTGCCGGGTTTGTTGTAGGGGGCGATGCTGGTATACAACTCGGCATCGCCAAAAATCAGGGCTTCGAACAGGCCATGCTCCGGACAGCGTTTGCGGAGAAAGACTTGGTTGTTACGCAGAAGCACATGACCATCCACTACTTTTTTACAGGTGGGGCACAGGCTTTTGGTAAATTCCCAAAAAATTTCGGGACGGTCAGTTTTGGAAGTAGGCATGAAGGGGGAGAGCTTTCAGAACTCGGAGTTCTTAAAGAACTCCGAGTTCTGAGTATCAGGGAACAAAGGTGGGGGTCGGGAACAGGCTGGGCAGACTGCCGCCGTTCAGCGCCAAAAAACAAACGCCAAAGAACACCAGGGCGGCGCACAGGGCCAGCAGAAGGCTGATGGCAAAGGCCACGAGGCCGCCCAGGGCAATCCAATAGCGGGTGAAACCAAAGTAGATCAGCAAGCCGATATTGAGGATAAAGCCCAAGCAACTGAGCGCGAAACCAATCAACCCCAGCAGGTTGGCTGAGTTGGGGTCATCGGCGGGCAGGAGGGAGGCGAACAGAAAGTCGGCGAGGTAGGTTCCGCCTAAGAGAAGCAGGTTGAGCAAAAACCAGCCGAAGAAGCCCCCAAAAAAATGGGCGGTTTTTTGACTGCGGGTAGTATAGGTGTGGCGGGTCATTTTATAAAAGTCTCCTAAGAGATTGTTTCTTGAATCGCTTTAGAGAGCGTTTCTTAAGTCGCTCTTGAGGCCTGTCACCCCTTCGGCAAGCTCAGGGCAGGCTCTGAGCGAAGGGTCTCTATCTTAGATAAGCGCGAAACAGGGCCGACGTAGAGATGCCTCGCTTCGCTCGGCATGACAGGCAATGGCGTAAATGCCTTTAAGAAACACGCTCTAAGCCTCAGGGGGTCGCGCAGGTCGGCGGGTTGGAGGTGATCCCAAATTGTTGCCGTTCGGCCAGCGTGAAGTCGCGGGGCGACTGCGCACAGGCGAAGTCAATCAGGCCGTGATAATCCAAATCCCAGAGCCAGGCCGAGTTATCGGCACTGCCGATGAGGGCGCGCTGACCATCCGGGGTGAAAGCGACCGCATAGACCAGCCCTTGTTGGCCGGTGAAGGCGCGGAGTTGCGCGCCGGTCGCCACATCCCACAAACGCGCGGAACCATCTTCACTGCCCGAGAGCAGGTAACGGCCATCGGGCGAGAAAGTGATGGAGACAATCGAGGCCGTGTGACCGGGCAACTGGCGAATTTCTACGCCGGTCTGCCAGTCAAAGAGCCGGAGGGTGCGTTCGGCGAGGGCGAGGGTTTTGCCATCCGGCGAGAAGGCCACGCCATAAACGGAGGTGCCGGTTCCGGCCAAGCTGGCCAACTCCGCGCCGGTCGCCACCTCCCACACATGCGCGCGGCCATCGAACCCGCCCGTCGCCGCCTGTTTCCCATCAGGGGAGAAGGCCACCGCATAAACCGGGGTTGTGCCCCAATGCCGCACCACGCTCGTGGTCGCCACATCCCACAGGGTCGCGCCCCGGTTATCGCCCCCGGTCAACAGATAACGCCCATCGGGCGAGAAGCGCGCAACCCACAGGCGTTGGTCATGTTTAAATTGTTTTAGTTCCTGGCCCGTCGTCACCTCCCACATGCGCGCGGTGGTGTCGCCACTGGCAGTCACCGCATAGCGGCCATCGGCGGAGAACTCCACGCCCGAGACATCAAAGGTATGCCCAACCCATGAACGCACGAGCACGCCGGTGGCGGCTTCCCAGAGATGAACGGTTGGGTCGGTGTGGCCGGTGAGGACGTAGCGCCCATCGGGTGAAAGGGCCACGGCCAGCACCGGGCTGGTGGCGTTGAAGCGCGCGGGTTTGGGTTCGAAGCTGGTGGGCCAAAGCCAGGCGGTTTGGTCGAGCGAGCCGGTGAGGAAATGTCGGCCATCGGGCGCAAAGACGGCGCTATAAAGACTGCCGCGATGCCCGACGAATTGGCGCAGGAGCGCCCCGGTTTGGGCCTCCCACAACATGGCGACGCGATCGAGACTGGCGGTGAGGATGAACCGCCCATCGGGGGAGAAGACGGCGCTATACACACTGTCTTGATGCGCGTTGAGTTGCCGAAGCTCCGCGCCCGTGGCCACATCCCACACGCGCGCGGTTTTGTCATCGCTGGCGCTGACCAACCGCGTGCCATCCGGCGAAAAGGTCGCGGCGATGACGGGGAGACTGTGACCATGGAATTGACGGATGGCAACGCCCGTGCGCGCATCCCACAAATGAATGAGCGCGTCATCGCCCGCGCCAGCAATATAACGCCCATCGGGTGAGAAGGTCGCCGAACTAAAACCCGTGCCGCCTTCAATCACGCGCAAGGCTTTCCCCGTGGCCGCATCCCACAGGCGCACAGTTTCATCCACACTGGCCGAGAGCAAAGTCTGGCCGTCGGGCGAGAAAACCACGGTCCAAATATTGCCCGTGTGGCCGGTCAGCGTGAGCAATTCCTGTTCAGTGGTGAGGTCCCACACATGAATAGCCACATCGGTGGAATACGCCAGGCGTTGACCATCGGGCGAGAAGGCCACGGAATTCACTGGTTCGCCGGGGCTAGTGAACCGCTGTAACTCCGCGCCCGTCGCGGTGTCCCACACCCGCGCGGTCTGGTCGGTGCTGGCCGTGGCCACGCGCGCGCCATCGGCTGAAAAAGCGATCCCAAAAACGGAATTGGTATGCCCGACGAATTTCACCGCCGGATAAACGTAAGTGACCGCCCGTTGCAACACCGCGTCGGCCTCGGGTGAGTAGCCCAGTTTGAGCGATTGAATGGCGAGCAGGGGCGAGACTTCGAGGTTAGCCCCGGTGAGGAGTTGCGTGTTGGCCTCGGCGGCCAGGCGCAGGATTTCGGAATGGGTGAAGTTGCGCTCGGCGGCTTGGCGTTGTTGATTGGCGACCACGCCCAGGACGAGGGCGGCGACGAGGAGCAGAACGGCGGTCCCCAGCGCGACCACCAACCCGCGCCCCCACCGACGCAATTGACCCGCGGCTTTAGCCTGCTCCTCGGCGCGAGCCGTTTCAGTCTCGGCGAGTTTTTGGGCGGTGGCGGCCATGTGGCGCGCGGCTTCAAGTTCGCGTTGGTGTTGCTGTTCGCGCGCGGCTTCCTCCTGCTCGGCCAACGCGAGGGAGGCCGCGAGAAACTCGCGTTCGAGCGCGTTGAGTTCGGCGGGATGCGCCTCGGCCCATTCGCGCGCCTGCGCCAGCCGCGCGCCGCGATACAGTTCATCAGCGGCGCGACCTTGTTGATTCCATTCGTCGGCGGTCTGGGTCAGATGCCGTTGCAACCGCAAGCCATCGCGGTTGTCGTTGAGCCAGCCGCGCAGGGTGGGCCATTCGCGGATGAGAGCTTCGTGAGCGACCTCGACGATCGGGGCGCGCGTGGCGGGGTCGCGGTCGAAGGAGAGCAGGCGGGAGTTGCCAAAGGTGTTGAGAACGAGGGTGATTGGAGATTGGTAATTGGTAATTGGTAATTGGGGATTTTTGATTTTGGATTTTTGATCGGGCGCTGAGGCTTTCGGCGGTTGATAAAGCGACTCAAGTTCGGAGCGCAACACGCGCCGCCGGGTGTCCTCACTACCCTCCCCCAACGTGACCAGCCGCGGAAAAATAATTTGGGCTGCGGCTTGGCTGGCCGGGTCGAGGGTCTGATAGATTTCTTCGGCGCGCCGGGCCAAAGCCCCCAACACCCCGCCCAGGCTTTTATAAACGGCGCGGGTGATGAGCCGGCCCTCGCGTTTTTCAAACAGTTCGGTGAGCGCATATTCGAGCAAGGGCAACGCGCCAGGTTGGGTGCTCACATCGGCGGCAATGTCGGCGGCCAAGCCGCGCTCGAAGATCACGCCCACGCGTTCCGCCGGGCTGACGATGGTTTCTTCCAGTTCCGCCGGGGCGAGGGGCAGAACAACTTCGGTGCGCAGGCGGATGAGTTCGCCAAAGCCGGGGTACATGAGCGGCTTGTCGTAGAAATCAGCGCGGAGCGTGATGATGAGGTGCAGACGCGTATCGGGCAAGGTGATGGCGTAATGCAGGAGGTTGAGAAATTGAGCACGCTTGGCTTCGGTCAGGGCCTGGGTGAAGATTTCCTCGAACTGGTCAATGACCAACACGAGTTCAGAATCGCCTTCAGGGAGGAGGCGCGGCAGAACGCGCGCCAGGCCGAGCCGGTCGGCGTAGAGTTGGGTGCGGAGGTCTACGACCGGGCGCGCGGCGACTTGCAGGAGGGCGTTTTCGAGTTCGGCCATGGGGTCAGCGCCGGGGGTGAACTCGGCGATGAGCCAGCGCGCCGAACCGAGGAGGCCGCCTTTGCGGAGCATGGGCAAAAGCCCGGCTTTAACCACGGACGATTTGCCACTGCCGCTGGGGCCAATGACGGCGAGGAAGCGGTGGTCGGGGCGGGTCTGAGACCCGCCCGTACTGGAGGGAGGCGCGAGGCGTTCAAGCAAGCGTTGGATGAGGGTATCGCGGCCAAAGAAGTCGGCGGCATCGGTTTCTTCGAAAGGGCGCAGGCCTTTGTAGGGGTTGAGAATTTCGAAGACGCGGGTGAGGTTGGGGGTGAGCGCGGGGGTGAGAACAACGGGCAGGGGCGCGGGAGGCCCGCCGGGCGTGGTTAGCGAAATGCTCGGGAGGGAGACAGCGCGTAGGGCGGCGATAAAGGCTTGGGCGTCCGGGTAGCGCGTCGCCGGGTCTTTCGCCGTAATTTTTTGGATGGCGTCGTTGAAGGGCGCGAGGGAGTCGGAGAGCGGGGGCAGAGGCTCGGTAAGGTGCTTGAGCATCTGCGAGGAGGGGGCGAGGTCGGCAAATGGGTGCTGGCCTGTCAGAATCTCATAAGCGACCACACCGAAGCTGTAGAGGTCGCTGGCTTGAGCGACCTGGCCGCGCGCTTGTTCCGGAGCGAGATAACCAAGCGAGCCGGAGAGGGCCTGGTCGCCGGGGAGGTCGTCAGCGAGGATGAGTTTGGCGATGCCGAAGTCGGAGAGGTAGGCGTGGCCATCGTCGTCGAGCATGATGTTGTCGGGTTTGACATCCCGATGGACGACATTCCGGCGGTGAGCCGCGTCGAGGGCCGAGGCGATTTGGTCGAGGAGGGTGAGGGCCGCCGGGAGCGGGAAGCGCCCGGCGGCGAGCCGTTTACGCAAACTGCCGCCGCGCAAATAGCGCATGACGAGGTAGGCGCCGCTGGGGTCGCGCCAGTAATCATAGAGCGGGACGATGTGCGGGTGTTCGAGGCGAGCGACGAGGCGGGCTTCGGCTTCAAAAAGGCGGATGAAATCCACCTGATTGGCGTATTGCGGGAGGATGACTTTGACGGCCACCTCGCGCTCGATGGCGGCTTGCGCGGCCCGATAGACAATGCCGTAGCCCCCCGCGCCGATACGTTCCCGGAGTTCATAGCCACGGATGGTTTGAGGGCGGAAGTCGGCCATGAAATAAGCGGTAATCAGTAACCAGTAATCAGTAATTGGTAATTGGTGATTGATGACTGGTTAGGCGGGACTGACGGGCGTAATAAATAGCGAGACCAGCGAGGAGGGCGAGGCAGAAGAATTGCTGGCCGGTGAGGCCGAACGCCAACACTTGGTTGTTACGGACAAATTCGACGAAGAAGCGGAAGAGGGCGTAGCCGCCCAGGCCGAACTTGAGCAAGTTGCCATCTTGCATCCGCGGGTGGTCGCGCAGGGCGATGAGAACGGCCAGCCAGAGCAGGTTGAAGCCCGCATCGTAAAGCGGTGTGGGGTGAACCAGGTAATCCACGCCCGGGA
>CAYUFY010000038.1:0-23474 GCA_964443795.1 uncultured Anaerolineales bacterium
TATTATTGTTGTCAGTCCCGAATATCAACATTGGTATGGCACATATTTTGATGGTGGTCCAATAACTCTTTGGGCAATATATGCAAGACCAGAATCTTTGACTTCAATCTCTTCATTGCAACAATTCACAGTTCTGCTAAAAAGCGTGCCAGAATTCACGGGTCAAAAGCTCAAAGAGTTTACATCCAACAAGCACGATCCTATTTATAATCGCGAATCATTTGATAAGTATGGGGATTTGGTTAGCCATCTTGATAAACCTAGCATACCTCATCTATCTGGAGGAGAACGTCTTCTGGAAATGAGTTACAACTCGGAAACCGCTTATGCGTTGAAAGACTTCGCGGCTTTTACAAACGCCCAAGGAGCAAAACTTATCTATCTCTTTCCTCCTTGGTCTGCATCTCAATTTGCTTTTTCCGATAATCAACTCGCCCTCGCACAAATCACTAGTGAACTCAGCCAAATACCCGGACTATTAGTCATTGGAACACCCAAAGATTCAGTATTTGATGATTCGCAGTTTTTCGACACTGAATACCACTTAAGTGCTCAAAGTCGACAAACACACACTTTACAAGTTTCTAGCGAATTAAACCAAGTCATTCAAGCCAATAATCCGTAATCTCATTGAGCAACTTTATATATCTTATGAAAACCACCCTCGATGTTGGCTGTGGCAACAACAAGACCCCCGGCGCTATCGGTATTGATAGCAACCCCGGCACTCAAGCCGATGTTTTCCACGACCTTAATGTATTCCCGTGGCCACTCGAGGCGAATAGCTTTGATAGGGTCGTCTGTAGTCATATCGTGGAACATGTGGCAGACATGATTAAGTTCATGGAAGAAGTGCATCGGGTGAGCCGCGCGGGCGCACTCATCGAAATCGTCACGCCGCATTTTTCGAGTCGCTTTTCGTTCACCGATCCCACCCATGTGCGGCATTTAGGCTGGCGCTCGTTCGATTATTTTATGGCGAAGCGCACCCTGCCTTTTAATTTTTTTACGCGGGCGTTTGAAACCCAATTCGCCGTACCCGATTTTTACTTGCAACCGCTGTTTGCGCCAGAACGCATCCATCTGCGACTCGCGCGTCCCTTCCGGCTCATTGGCTTGCAGTGGGTGGCCAATCACTTCCCTGATTTTTACGAACTCTATCTCACCTGGGTGTTTCCGGCGCGCGATATATACTACACGCTCAAGGTCATCAAATGAGCCGTCCGCGCGCCCTGCTCATCTCACACACGTATGTGGTCACCGCCAATCGCGCCAAACTCGTGGCAATGGCGGCGCGCAATGAGTTCGACCTTGATGTAGTCGTGCCGCCGTATTGGGCGGATATGATCCGCGAAACCCGCACCGCAACAACCACCGATACGGCGTACACCCTGCATGTGCTTCCGGCTTATCAAGTAAACAACGGCTTACGTTTTTTCTTTAATCCCTTGGCGCTATGGCAATTACTGCGCACCTTACAACCCACCCTCGTTTACATCGAGGAAGAACCGTGGAGCGTCAGCGCGTTAGAAACCTTGCTCCTCAGCCGCCTGTGCGGGATTAAGCGTTTCGGTTTTTTTACATGGGAGAACTTGGATCGCTCCCATCGCTTTCCGGGTAATCTCATCGAAAACGGGATCCTCGCGCAAGCCACCTTCGCCGTGGCCGGAAATGAAGGGGCGGCGGCGGTTTTACGTCGCAAAGGTTTCGGGAAGCCACTCAAGGTGATTCCACAATTAGGCTTAGATGCGGAGGCGAATCAATACCGCCCTGAGCCTGAGTTACGCGCTGACATTGGCTTATCCGCTCCTATTGTGGGCTTCGCTGGACGGTTTATCGAAGAAAAGGGCATTCTCGTTTTGCTCGAAGCGGTCGAGGGCTTATTGAGTCGCGAATCCTTTTCGCTCTTGGTAATTGGCGCTGGCCCTTTGAAAACCGCCGTCGCCCAAAGACTCAGTACCCCTCCATGGGCGGGGCGCGCGCACCTCCTCGATTCTGTCCCGCACGCCGAAGTGATTCGTTATATCAATTGCATGGATGTTGTCGTCTCGGCTTCTTATGATACGCCGACGTGGGTTGAGCAATACGGCTTGATTGTTTTAAGCGCCATGGGGTGCGAACGCGCCGTCATTGGCACTGATTGTGGCGAAACCCCGCACTTAATTGGTGATGCCGGCTGGGTATGCCGCCAAAATGACGTTACCGACCTACGCGCCAAAATTCAACTCGCTTTGAGCGATGCGCCCGCCCGCGCGCAATTCGGCGCCCGCGCCCGCGCGCGGGTGTTAGCGCGGAATACCAATGCCGCCATCGCCGCCGCGCTGAATCAATTTCTACTGGAACAAATTCAATGAACAATGTGCTCCTTCTTGGTGGATCAGGCGTCATTGGTGCCGCATTGCTTCGCCTGCTCCACGGACAGGCCAATGTCACCGCCACCTATGCCCACAACGCGCAGGGCATTGATGCGACTTTATGCACCGTGCGCGCCGTTGACATCACCGATTTTGCCGCCACGCAAGCCGTGATGCGTGAAAGCGCGCCCACGCTGGTGTTACATGCCGCCGGGCATGCGAACGTCGATTTTTGCCAACAACATCCTGATGAAGCCCGCCAAAGCAATGTGCTCGGCACGCACAATGTAATTCGTGCCTGTGCGGAAGTTGGCGCGCGCCTCATCTACCTTTCGACTAATGCGGTGTTTGATGGCAACGCCGCGCCGTATCAAGAAACTGATACACCCCATCCCATCAACGTGTATGGGCAACTCAAACTAGAGAGCGAACAACTTGTTGATGCTAGTCCATTAGACCATGTGATTGTGCGGCTGATTTTGAGCTACGGTTGGCAACCGCCGGGCGCACGCGCCAACCCGTTGACATGGGTGGTGAACAGCTTTGGACAAGGCAAACCGCTCAATTTAGTGAATGATGTATACGAGAATCCGCTATACGCTGAATCAGCGGCGGATGGGCTTTGGGCGATTGCCACGCGTGGGCGGCAAGCGCTTTATCATTTGGCAGGGGCCACCATTGTCAACCGCTACGAGCTAGCGCTGGCGATTGCCGAAACCTTCGCGCTCGATGCCAGCAAACTCAATCCGGTGTCGAGTGATTTTTTCCCGACCATTGCGCCGCGCCCAAAAAACACCAGCTACTTCACCACGCGCGCCCAAACAGAATTGGGCTGGCAACCGATGACCTTAGCGGCTGGTTTAGCGCGGGCACACGCCACACGCACGCGCGCATGAAAGTCACACTTTTTAGAGATTTGCCCACCGAACGCTGGTTCAGCATGGAGCGCTATGCGGATGAACTGGCGGCGGCTTTGCGCGGCATCGGCTGTCAGGTGCGGGAGTACGCGCCGCGCCGGCCGTGGCCACATCTGCGTGGCGCGGCGCATACGCTACTCAACTATGCATGGCGCTTAGGCGTGTATCCGGTCCTCGCCCGCGCCTACCAAAGCGATGTAAACCACATCATTGATCATTCGTATGCCCATCTGCTGTACACGCTTGATCCACGGCGCACGGTGGTAACGTGTCATGATATTGCGCCGTTAGCTTTGAATGAACGCGGACGGGGCGTAAGCCGACTAGTGTTTGATATTGCGCTTCACGCTACGCACCGCGCCGCGCGTGTCATTGCAATCTCCCACTCCACCCAAGCCGAATTGCTAAAGTTCACAACGTACCCCGCTTCCCGCATCGAAGTGATCTGGTACGGGGTAAATCCAGAATTCAGCCTTCCTATTCCAGCGCATGAACTTCATGCCCTCCGTGCGCGCCTAAACGCCACGCAACGCCCCATCGTGCTTCATGTCGGCTCGTGTGCGCCACGCAAAAACATCGAGACCATCATACGCGCCTTGGCGCACATCACCGATCTCAACCCATTGTGGGTGCAGGTGGGTGGGCAATTCTCGGCGACACAACAAGCGCTTATCGCGGCGCATGAATTAGGCCCGTTTATCTATCAGGCTCCCCCTGCTGCAGGGCATGCCTTATTTACGTGGTATCACCTCGCCGATGCTTTTGTATTTCCATCGCTTTATGAAGGCTTTGGGATGCCCGTGCTTGAAGCCTTGATGGCTGGTATACCCACCGTTACGAGTACCGCCACATCCTTGCCCGAAGTCGCAGGCGATGCAGCCCTGTTGGTCGCGCCGGATGACGTCTCTGGGTTGGCTCAAGCGCTTCGCCATTTGCTCACAGATACTGCTATGCGAGCCGCACTGCAAACCAAAGGGCAAGCGCACAGCCGCCAATTCACTTGGCATACAACGGCGCAAAAAACGCTTGATCTCTATCAAGCGCTCTACGCGCAACTTTAATGGAGTAATTGTTATGCACATCTTCATCACCGGCGGCGCAGGTTTTATTGGATGTAACGTCGCCGCCCAGCATTTACGCCAAGGGCACACGGTCACCATCTTCGATAATCTCTCCCGCCCCGGCACCGAACACAACCTCGCATGGTTGCGGCAAAGTTTTGGCGAGACCAATCTCCACTTTGTGCGCGGCGATGTTCGCGCTTTTGATGCGCTAAGCCAAGCACTGAGCACAGCGCAACCCGCCTTGGTCTATCACCTTGCCGCGCAAGTGGCGGTGACCACCTCGGTGACGCAACCGCGCGAAGATTTTGAAATCAATGCGCTCGGCACGTTCAATGTACTCGAAGCCGTTCGCGCCCAAAGCGCCCCGCCCGCCATTTTCTACGCTTCGACCAATAAAGTTTATGGCGGCATGGAAGAAGTCGTCACCGAATTGCGCGGTGAGCGCTATGTGTATCGTGATTACCCCGAAGGCATAAGCGAACAACAGCCGCTCGATTTTCACTCCCCCTACGGCTGTTCCAAAGGCGCGGGCGATCAATATGTGCGCGATTATGCGCGCATTTATGGTCTAAAAACCGTGGTTTTTCGCCAATCGTGTATTTATGGTGAACGCCAATTTGGTGTCACCGATCAAGGCTGGGTGGCGCACTTCATCATCGCCGCCATCACGGGCAAACCCCTCACCATTTATGGCGACGGCAAGCAAGTGCGCGATTTATTGTATGTACAGGATTTGATCAATGCCTACACTAGCGCGTACACCCATCTCGATAAAGCCAGTGGACAAGCCATCAACGTCGGCGGCGGCGCGGCCAACACCCTCGCCGTGTGGCCCGAATTCAGCCCGCTCCTAGAAGAATTCGCCGGAAAACCTGTTGCGGTGAAATGGGGCGATTGGCGCCCCGGCGACCAACCGGTGTTTATCAGCGATAACACGAAAGCGCATACGTTGATTGGTTGGCAACCACGCACCGATACTCGGACTGGGCTGAAACGCTTGTGGGACTGGGTGTACAACAATCAACAGCTATTCAACGCCTAACTTACTTCTGATCCTTATGACCACTCAACTATCTCCCTTCCTCCGACGGCTCCAACTTTGGGTTGGCTTTTTTACCCGCATTCGCTATCCGCACGATGTGCCCTTGGTCTTCCAAGCATTCCAACAACGCCGACACTACCCTATCCCAACGGATGTATGGCGCGCTATTGAACCACTGGGAGGGTTCCTTAGCATCAAAGAAGCAGGGTTGCTCTATACCCTCGCCAAAGCGTGGCCCGTGGCAGGGCCTGTGTTGGAACTCGGCTCGTATGAAGGCAAATCGACTGTGATTTTTGCTAAAGCCGGACGTGCCATCCATGCCGTAGATGCGTGGTGTTTAGATGTAGCTGATTTATCGGCCTATGCTGGCGGTGCATTAGCGGCCAACTCGGTGAGCCAACGGTTTCAAAATAATTTACGGCAAGCGGGTGTCACCGCACAGGTGCAGACTCATCAGGGCTTAACCCATGCGGTTGGCAAAAACTGGAACACCCCCGGCGCAATCCTGTTTGTAGATGCAGGACACACCTACGCTGATGTCAAAGGCGATTTAGAAATTTGGGCACCGTTCGTGCTTCCGGGCGGCGTCATCATCATGCACGATGTGATTGGGGATACCTTTTTAGGAGTCACACGCGCCGCCAGCGAACTCTTACAACAAAACTGGCGCGTCGTGGGCTGTGCCGGGAGTGCCGTGGCCTTTGCCAAGCGTTAGCCCCACCATGCCCGCCCGCCTCCTCCTCATAGACCACGCCCCCATCTTCGGCGGTTCAGAATCGTTCCTCATCGATTTAGTCGGTGGGTTAGACTTAACGTGTTTTGCCCCCACCATCATCACCGCGCCGGATAGCCCGGTATTGGAACAATTTCGCGCCACGGGCGTGCCCACACTCACTACACCGCTACCGCATATCAACCGCCACCCCCTGTTTTTATGGCGTTTGTGGCGTGCTGGCGCGCAACTGGCGCAACTGGCAAAACGCGAACGCGCTGACCTGATGCACTCCTTCACCGCGCGCGCCCACCTCATCGGCGCAGTCGCGGCGCGGCTTTCGGGCGTGCCGTTGCTGTGGCGCTTGGGCGACGACACTGTACCGCCCGCGCTGTTGCAATTGTTTGCGGGTGTCCCCAAGCACATTGTGGGCGTGTCGCGCTGGCTCACCGCGCAGTACCCGCGGGTGCGTTTCGATGGCATTGTTTCGGATGGCGCGCCGCCCCCGCTGAATGTGACCCGCGAAGCCGCCCGCGCCGAATTGGGCTTGCCACAGGACGCGGTGCTGGTGGTGCATATTGGGCGGCTGGTGCGTTGGAAAGGGCAGGCGGTGCTCATTCGCGCACTTGGTCAGTTGCATGCCGAATTTCCCCAGTTGCGCGGCTTGATTGTGGGCGCGTGGAATAAAGAAGATGAGCGCCCCGGCCCGCTGGGCGGCGGTGAAAGTTATTTCCATGATTTACAAACCTTGTCCGCCGCGAGCGGTTTGCGTGACTGCCTGACCTTTGCGGGCTTTGTGCGCCACCCCGGTTTAGCCTATGCCGCCGCCGATATTGTGGTTCACAGCAGCACACTTCCAGAGCCATTTGGCCGGGTCGTGATTGAAGCCATGATGGCTGAACGCCCCGTGGTGGCCGCGCGCGCTGGAGCCCTGCCAGAAATCATCGTGGAAGGCGAAAGCGGTTTTCTCGCCACACCCAATGATCCTGCCGACTTAGCCGCTGTGTTACAGCCCTTGCTCGCCTCCGCTGATTTGCGCGCTCGCATTGGTCACCAAGCCCGCCTTCGTGTGGAGGCCGAATTTAGTTTGGCGCACATGCTTACGAGGATGCAAGCCGCTTACGATATCGCGTTGGCCCAACGCCCATGACCCTCTGCCTCGACCTCACCGCCGCCGCGCACGAGAAAGCGGGGCTAGGCCGTTACGCCACCAGCCTCGCACAAGCACTGTTAAATCTCAGCGTGCCATTGGAGGGCTTCGTCAATCATCGCGCCGAGTCGCGGTTGCAAGCGCCGTTGGCGCAACTCACTTTGCACAGCGCCAATCTCTCGCGCAAGCGGTGGCGCTTGCGAGCGGCGCTCTCGTATTTTGGTGGGCCAAATTTAAATGCGGCGCTGAAAGGCGTGACGCTCTTCCACGCCACCGAACATCTCCTGCCCTATCTCACTCAAGCGCGCAGTGTCATCACGCTCCACGATATCGCGTATTTACTCTTCCCCACTTACCACTTACTTCAAAATCGAATTTATCTCACGCTGATGATGCCGCGCTTCCTCGCCCGCGCCGACGCGGTAATTTGTGTCAGCGAAGCCACCCGTCGCGACGCGCTCCGTTTTTATAAACTCGACCCCGCCAAAGTCCACGTCATCACCGAAGGCGTAGAGCCACGCTTCGCCCCAATCTCCAATCCACCAATTCTCCAAAAGATTCGCGCCAAATATCATCTCCCGCCGCGCTTCATCCTCCACGTTGGCACCATCGAGCCGCGCAAAAATTTGGCGACGTTGCTGGAGGCGTATGCGGCGATAAAAGACGAGATGGGCGATGTGCGCTTAGTGATTGCCGGGGGCAAAGGTTGGTTGTACGAATCGTTCTTTGAGCAGTTGCGCGCTTTAGATCTCGCAGAGCACGTCACCCTCACCGGCTATGTGCCCGACGAAGATTTGCCCGCGCTCATCAACTGCGCCGAAGTCTTCGCCTTCCCCTCTGTATTTGAGGGCTTCGGTTTGCCACCACTGGAGGCCATGGCGTGCGGCGTGCCCGTGCTCTGCTCCAACGCTTCCTCATTACCTGAAGTCGTGGGCGAAGCCGGGCTGTTATTGCCGCCCACCGATGCGCGCGCGTGGGCCGAAGCCTTACGCGGCGTGCTTGCCAACTCCATCTTGCGCGCCGACTTGCGCCAACGCGGCCTCGCCCGCGCCGCGCAGTTTACCTGGGAAACCACGGCGCAAAAGACATTGGCTGTTTATACCGGGGTCATGAACAAAAAGTAAGCCCCGCTTTCTTCAGCATTCTCTACTTCAGATGTTTGTTCTCGATACCCGCACTGCGACCAACCACTTTCCCGGCATTGGGCGCTATGTTGTCAGTCTCGCACATGGGTTGACCAAATTGGTTGGTCCAGGTGAATTAACGCTCCTAACTAGTCCCACAAGCGCCGCTCAGTCTAGGTTGCCAGAAATACTTTGCCGATCCAATCCCGCATCACCTTTCTCCATCCAACAGCAATGGACTATCCCAGCCCAGTTACGTCAAACGCACGCCATGCTTTATCATAGCCCGTATTACCTTATGCCCTATGCCCCGAGAGTGCCTACTGTGCTCACCGTATATGATGTAATTCCGTTGCTGTACCCACATTACTATTCCCCCATACAACGCCTTATTTACCGTGCCGCCCATCTATTGGCTTTGCGCGCTGCTCAGGCAGTGCTGGCAATTTCCGAAGCGACCAAACGCGATTTTATACGACTATTTCGCGTGGCCCCGGAGAAAATCGCCGTTACCCCATTGGCCGCCAGCCCGCACTTTGCGCCCCGCCCCACTGCCGAGGTGGAAGCCTTGCGTCGCCAACTAGGGCTACCTGAAAACTATGTGCTTTATTTTGGAAGCAACAAACCACACAAAAACTTAGCCCGCTTGGTTGATGCGTTTGGACAACTCACCGCACGCTACTCTCAAGTTACGTTGGTAATCGCCGGACATTGGGATAAACGCTATCCCGAAGCAAAACAAAAAGTGGAGGCAAATAATTGGGCCGAGCGGATAAAGTTTATTGGCGCAGTCAGTGAAGAGAATTTGCCAGCGTTGTATAGTGGCGCGTTGTTGTTCATTTTTCCTTCCGAGTACGAGGGTTTTGGCTTGCCGGTTCTGGAAGCTATGGCCTGTGGCACACCAGTGGTCTGTGCCAGTACATCCAGTTTACCGGAGGTAGTTGGTGAAACCGGCTGGTTGTTTGATCCCATGTCAGTAGACAATCTTAGGGATACCATTGCCACAGCACTGGCTGATAAGATTGGGCGGGCCGAAAAACACCTGCAAGGTTTAAATTATGCTGCCCACTTTACGTGGGCGCGCACAGCAGAACAAACACTCACGATATACCGCACCTTGCAGAGTTGATTTCAGATGCATATCTTGCATGTATACAAGGACTATTACCCTGTTCTAGGCGGGATGGAAAACCATATTCGCGTTTTGGCCGAAGCTCAGGTTAAGCATGGCCATGAAGTGACCGTCCTAGTCACCAATCTTACTCATTTATCGCAGACAGAAGTTTTAAATGGGGTGCGCATTCTTAAAGCCGGACGTTTAGCCACCGTGGCTTCAACCCCACTCAGTGTTGCATTACCGCGCCTGTTGCAACAACAAAAGCCTGATCTCACACACTTGCATATCCCATACCCAGTCGGCGAGGTGGCACAATGGCTTTTTGGGCGAAGGCGCAAATATATTATTTCGTATCAAGCTGAGGTAACCCGGCCAATACAAAGGGTCATTATGCGCTTGTACGGCCCGATCTTTCGGCGCATCCTCCGCGGCGCAAGCCGTATCCTAGTTCATAGTCCACCCTATGCGGCCTCATCGCCCTATCTGCAGGGGCTGGCCAACAAGGTTTCAATCGTCCCCTTAGGGGCAGATTTAACCCGTTTTACCCCTCCCGCTATACGAGAGACACGCCCAATTACACTCATTTTTGTTGGTCTGCTACGACATTACAAAGGCCTTGATAACTTACTGCACGCCTTACCTCTGCTACCATCCAACATTCGCGCCATAGTAGTCGGCGATGGCCCCATGCGACAAGCATGGGAAACTCTTAGCCAATCACTCAACCTAAGTGAGCGCGTTACCTTTTGGGGACGAGTAGCAGATGAAGCCCTGCCGAGTGTATATCATGCGGGCGACATTTTTGTTTATCCTGTTAATTCCCGCGCTGAGGCTTATGGCACGGTTCTTGTTGAAGCCATGGCCTCCGGTCTACCCTGTATTACGACGGAAGTTGGTTCAGGCACATCGTTTGTGGTCCAGCATGAAAGCACCGGGCTGGTTGTCCCCAAAAACTCTCCGACCGCGCTGGCAGAGGCCATTCACCGCCTGGCCGCTGACGCGAATTTGCGGGCGCGGTTTGGCGCGGCAGGCCGCAGTCGCGCATTAGAATTATTTAGTCAGGAAGTCATGATCCACCGGGTGGAAGAAATTTATCATTCAATTGTGAATTAAGCCGGAACAAGGTAACATTATCAACCATGTCTAATCGTCTCATTCGCTACTGTGAAGGGGTCATGGAAGCCTGCTGGCTCCTGGCCCTCATCCTCGCCCCCCTGTTTTTCAACGTTTACTCATCGCGTGTCTTTGAGCCCGATAAAATTGCGCTCGTCCGCTCCTTGGCACTCATCACCGCCGCCGCGTGGTTAATTAAAATCAGCGCTGAGGGTGGGTTCCGATTAACCCCGGTTGAGACCACAGTTGACGAGGGGGCAACTAAACCCTGGGCCGGGGTCAAATATTTCTTGCGTCAGCCGCTCACCCTTCCGGTCCTGGCGCTTATCTTTTCCTACACGCTCAGCACGGCGCTCTCCGTGTCCACTTACGCCAGCCTACTTGGTTCATACCAACGCATGCAAGGCACGTTCTCGATGTTCTCGTATATCGTGCTCTTTGCGGCCATTGTCGGGAATTTGCGGCAGCGGGCCCAGGCCGAGCGGCTGATCACGACCGTCATCATTACCAGCCTCCCGATTGCCATGTACGGGATTTTGCAACGCTACAAGCTTGACCCGCTACCCTGGGGTGGCGACACGGTTGATCGTGTCACCAGTAATATGGGCAATGCCATTTTTGTAGCGGCGTATCTCATTATGGCCGTGTTTTTATGCCTGGGGCGGGTTGTAATTTCATTCCATAGCATCCTAACCAGCGCCGACGATTTCGCGCGCAATATGATCCGTGCAACGAGTTACGTTTTTATTCTGGCGATTAACCTGGTCGCCATCTACTTCACTCAAAGCCGCGGTCCCTGGCTGGGTTTGTTAGCCGGGCTATTTTTCTTCTTCGTATTACTTTCATTACAATGGCACGTCCGGCCATTAACCCTAGCCTCAATTGCGCTGGCCGGGTTAGCCGGAGTTTTTCTAATCCTCATTAATATTCCCAACAGCCCAATTGCCAATCTCAAAGAAATTCCGGGGGTGGGGCGCCTCGGGAGTGTTTTGGACACAGAGGGCGGCACCAATAAAGTTCGGATTCTTATTTGGGGCGGTATTGTGGAATTGATGTCGCCGCATGAGCCGCTGGAATATCCAGATGGTCGTCCAGATCCATGGAATATTATTCGACCGCTTGTGGGCTATGGCCCCGAGTCGCTGTATGTTTCCTATAACCGCTTCTACCCCCCGGCCTTGGCCAACATTGAGGCCCGCAATGCTACGCCAGATCGTTCACACAACGAGACTTTCGATTCACTGGCTTTTACCGGTTTTATTGGGTTAGGCGTATATCTTGGCGTGTTCGTGAGTGTTTTTTATTATGGGCTTAAATGGCTGGGGTTGGTTGGCACACGCACCCGATTGATAATCTTCTTGATATTAGTTTTAGGTGGCGGCCTCGCCAGTTCCATAGGCTTCATTCTCTGGCAGGGGCCCCATTTCTTTGGCGTCGGGTTACCTTCCGGGATGTTGGTCGGGTTGATCGTTTATCTGGCCTTATATGCTTTACGGAGTATGACAACCAAGGAAACGGAGGGGAATATCCCTGAGCGGTGGCGCGCGATTGCAATGATTAGCGTCATTTCCGCCATTGTGGCGCACTTTGCAGAAATCCACTTCGGGATTGCGATTGTCTCAACCCGCACCCATTTTTGGATTTTTGCGGGGCTACTGGCGGTGCTAGGTTATTGGATTCCAGCGACCCGCGCCCAAGCCACCACCGCCACCCCAACGGTCAATCCCGCGCCGACATCCGGCGCTACCGCGCGCCGTAAGCAACAACGGCGGGGGGGCAATTCCGGCGAGGTCAACCGCACCCCGGCGAGCCTGGGGCCGCTCAACCCGGCCGCCGGCATTATGACCGCTATCCTGCTTACCCTTGGGTTCGATTTCATCACCAATTCCGGCCACATCACTCAGTTCGATAAAATCATCAGCGATGCGCTCACGGTCTTGCCCAATCAGGGCAACAAAACCTCCTATGGTGTTTTGGCAATGATAGTTCTGACCTGGCTCATTGGCACTTTACTCCTAAACCTGGAGGAAGCGTCTGATGCCCGCGAGAAACCCACTTGGGGGAATATCTTTGCCAGTTTGTGGTTGACGTTGTTCCTCGGTTTTATCAGTTGGCTCATTCTGGCTTCGCAGTTAGCCAACATCGCCGGGTTTGTGCCACAGTCGGTTGAGCAACTGCTCGAATCGACTTCCCGCATTGCGGGGGTGTTAGGCTTGTTCTACTTCTTGATTTTCGCGATTGTGTTGGGGCTGGGCGTTATTTTGCCCGGTTCGTGGCCCGGGGGCGCCGGTCGACCCTTGGGCGGGATGACGCTGATGTGGGCCACCACTCTCCCCCTGGCCGCAGTCATCTTCTCGGTCCTCTACAATTTGCAACTCATCCAGGCCGATATCATCTACAAAACCGGTTTGCAATTCGATGATCAAGGGCAACCGCAACTCTCCATCAAGATTTACGAGCAGGCCATCAATCTCACGCCGGGACAGGATTACTATTACCTGTTTCTGGGGCGATCGTACCTCAACTATACCGGCACGATTACCGATACCGTGCAACAACAGAGTGGCTTAAATAAGGCCGAGGAAGAACTAATCAGAGCCCGGCTCCTGAACCCGCTCAACACTGATCACTCCGCCAATCTCGGACGCCTCAACCGCCAGTGGGCCGCGCTCGTCGGCGACCCCACGGTGCGCCAGGAGAAAGCCGGAAAGTCTGATAAATACTATGGAGAGGCGCTTTCGCTCAGCCCGCACAGCGCCGCCTTGTGGGATGAATGGGCCGCGCTGGATTATCAGTTGCGCGACGATCTCGATGGCGCGCAGGCGAAGTTGGATAAATCCTTTGAGTTGGATAAACTCTACGACCAGACGTATCAATTGCAAGGGGATGTTTACAACATTCGCGCCCAACGCGCCACCACCGACACCGAACGCGCGATGTACTATCAAAAAGCGATTGATAATTTCAACAACGGTATCGCCGTTATGAAAGAGCGCGGAGGCAACCCGGTCAATCTGTATATCGGCCTGGCCCAGGCCTATGTGGCCACCCAGCAAAATGCGCCCGCGATTGAAGCCTACAAAGAAGTGACCAAGATTGGCCTGGGGGGGAACCAATGGCAAGTCTATCGTGCCATCGCCGAACTCTCTCGCCAGCTAGGTGATCTGGAACAAGGCCGGATCTATGGCCAACTCGCCGCCGATGCGGCTCCCGAGGGCGAAAAGCCCAACCTACAGGCGTTTGTCAGCTCATTGGGAGTGAGCGAGACTCCCTGGCAAACTTATCGCACGATTGCGGAGGTGTACCAAAATCTGGGAAGCCCCGCTCAGGCGCAAGCTTACGGCCAACAGGCGCTCGCCGTCGCCCCGGAAACCGAACAACCCTCTTTGCAAGCCTGGTTTGCGACTTTGCAACCCTTGCCCTAAATCCAAGTTGGCCCGGTTGCCTGCCACCGGGCCAGCCTAAATCGTTTCAGGAGAATCTCTCATGCCTCAATACGCAACCCCGCCCGCGATGGTCATTGATCCCAAGAAGAAATACAGCGCCACTTTCAAGACCGAAGCCGGCGATTTTGTTATCGAACTTTTCGCCGATAAAGCGCCCAAGACTGTTAACAACTTTGTCTTTTTAGCGCGCGATAAGTTCTACGACGGCGTGACTTTCCATCGGGTCATCCGCGATTTTATGGCCCAGGGCGGTGACCCCACCGGCTCCGGCTCCGGCGGCCCCGGCTATAAATTCGCCGACGAGTTCCACCCGGCCCTGCGCCACGACGGGCCGGGCATCCTCTCCATGGCCAATGCTGGCCCCGGCACCAACGGCAGTCAGTTCTTCATCACCCATCGGGCCACGCCGCACCTCGACAACAAACATACGGTCTTTGGCAAGGTCGTCAAGGGCCTAGACATCGTGCTCGCCATTCCCGAGCGCGACCCTGGGCGCGCCGCCAAACCGGGCACCAAAATTATCACGATAGACATTGCCGAGCAGTAAGCCGCCAGTTCGTAGATCAAGTGTCCCCATGTCCAACGCGGCATGGGGACGCAGAAAACCGGGTCATGGCCCCAACCCCACCGTCAGCCCCCCCGCCTCCCGTCGTTGATGCTCAAGCCGCTCTCAAACTTACCCTGGCCCGTATTGGCGCTATAGTTTTTGTCATTGCGGTCAGTGTCTTTGTTTATTCCATCCGCGACCGCGCCGATATTCTCGTCCGTTACGGCTACCCCGGCATTTTCCTTCTATCGGTGCTGGCCAGCGCCACGCTGGTGTTGCCCGCACCGGGGTTGGTCTTTGTGTTCGCGGCGGGCGCGCTACCCGCGCTCTCACCATTGGGAGTCGGCGTGGCCGCCGGGCTCGGCGCCACCCTGGGGGAACTCTCGGGCTATCTCGCCGGTTTTAGCGGGCGGGCGATTATTGAAGACCGGGCAATGTATGACCGCCTCGAAGGCGGGATGAAAAAATACGGTCCGGTGGTCATCGCCGGGCTGGGGTTCCTCCCCATCCCCTTTTTTGATCTGGCGGGGATTGCCGCTGGCGCGTTGAAAATGCCCGTCCAGCGTTTTCTTTTTTGGTGCGCTGTGGGTAAAATTCCCAAGATGTTGCTCGTTGCCTATGCGGGCGCGTATTCAGTCGGCTGGGTCGAGCAATTCCTGAAATGACGGGCGCCAAGTGACGAGTGACGTACTGAAGCCTCTCGACATTTCGCCCCGTCGCCCAACTCTGTGACACTCCCTGCCAATGCCGTTGGACTGGTTTTAGTTATTGATGATGACGAAGTGAGTCTGCGCCTGCTCAAAGTCAACCTGGAGCGGCGCGGTTACACCGTGGTTTTGGCGCGCACTGGGGCGGAAGGCATCGAGTTGGCCCACCAGCACTCGCCCGACCTCATCGTGAGTGACGCACTCCTGCCCGATACCGATGGCCTGCGCCTCTGTCAGGCCATTGCCGACGACAGCCGCACCCGCCATATCCCGATCATCCTCATGTCCTCCCAATCGGCCATGCACAACATGGTCGCCACGCTGGAAGCCGGGGCGGACGATTACCTGATCAAGCCGCTTAACTACCACGAGGTCGCCGCGCGCGTTAAAGCCCATATCCGCCGCGCCCAGCTTAAACCAGCCCTCAATCCGCTCACCAGTTTGCCGGGCAATCTCATCATTGACCAGGAGATTCGCCGCCTCACCCTGCCCGGGCATGGGGTCTTCGCGGTGCTCTACACCGACCTCAATCATTTCAAGGCCTACAACGACGTTTACGGCTTCCCCGCCGGGGACGAGGCCATCCGCCTGGTGGCCCGCGTCCTCACGGTCGCGGCGCGCGAATTGGGTAATCCCTCGGATCTGGTGGGCCACGTGGGGGGCGACGATTTTGTCGTCATCTCCACCCCCGACCGGTGCGACGCCCTCGCCCAACGCATCATCGCTGATTTCGATCGCCAGGTGCCCGAGCTGTACACGCCCGCCGACCGGCGGCGGGGTTACCTGACCACCAAAGACCGGCAGGGGCTTATCAAAAAATTTCCTCTGCTCAGCATATCCATTGCCGTGGTTCACAACCAATTCCACCCCATCACCAGCCATTGGGAGATCGGTGAAATTGGCGCGGAACTCAAGCACTTCGCCAAAAGCCATGAGGGCAGTTACTATGTGAAGGATCAGCGGCGTGGCTAATTCGCTGACCGAATTATTGCTGGATCTCAAAGCGGCCCACCCGGCGCAACGCCAGGCGGCGGCCCGCGCCCTCGCGGATCAGGCCCCCGCCCCGGATAGCCGCGCCCTCGAGGGCCTCTTCGCCGCGCTGGGCGATCCCGATCCGCCCACCAATGAAATTCTCATTCACGCGTTGGCCCGCCAAGCCAGCCCCAACCTCATCGCCGGGCTAGTCACCGTTCTGCGCGAGAACCATCCCGGCCGGCGCAATGCCGCGTTAAGCGCCCTGATCGAAATTGGCTCAAGCCAACCGGCCACGCTGTTGGCCGCGCTCACCCACCCCGTGCCCGAAGTGCGCTTGCACATCGCTGAAGTGCTGGGCGACTTGCGCAACCCGGAAGCCCTGAATGCCCTCAGCGCTTGCCTAATCAACGGTGAAGAATTCCCCAATGTGCGGCACGCGGCCGCTCAGGCGCTCGGAAAAATCGGCGACCATGCGGCCACCCCGGCGCTCATTCAAGCCGCCGAGCAAGGCGATTTCTGGGTGCGGGTGGCCGCCGTGGAAGCGTTGGGGAAAATCGGGGACGAACGCGCGGTGCGCCCCCTGCTGGCGCTCATGCAACAAGATGCCTGGACCCGGCCGGCCATTGTGCAAGCCCTGGGGAACATTGAACAAGTCGAGGCCGCCGAAGCCCTGGTGGGCGCGTTGGAAGACCCGAACGAAGCCGTGCGCGCGGCCAGCCTGGAAGCCCTCATCAAAATTGTCATCGAACCGGGCACCATGCGCCGCATGGACTCGACCCAACTGACCCGCTTGCGCGAACTCCTGCCGGTGGCCACCCTGGTGCGCGAACTCAAAACCAGTGTCGAACCAGGCAGTGTTTATGCCGCGCACTTGCTGGGCTGGCTGACCGCGCCCGAAGCCCTGCCCGATCTGATTATGGCGCTCGGGCTTAGCCATGAGACCCTCCGCTATGCCGCCGTCGAGGCCATCCTGCGCTACGATCACTCGGCCATCCCGGCGCTGTTGGAGGCGCTCAACCATCCCGCAGCGCTCGTGCGCGAAAACGCCGCCGAACTGCTGGGCATGCAAGCCGACCCATCCACCGTCTCGGCTCTGCTTGAGCATTTGATGGATGAGAACCTGGACGTGCGCCAGGCCATTTTGCGCGCCCTCGGCTCAATGGGCAGTGACGCGGCCTATGAAGGCCTCTTGCAAGCCCTGGCCGACCCGGCCACTCACGACACCGCCCTCGGGGTGTTGGGGCAACTCCGCGACGCCAGCCGCACCAATAACTTCAAGGAATATTTGCAACATTATCTGTATGCGGGCCAACCCGCCACCCGCCGGGCGGCGGCTTTGGCGCTCAGCCTGTTTGGGGATGAGTTCGCCGTCAGCATTTTGCTCAATGCCACGCGCCTGCCGGATGATTCGATCCGCTACCCAGCGGCGGAGGCGCTCGCGCAGGTGCGCGGCACCCGGGCGGTGGGCGCCCTCATCGAAGCGCTGGGCGACCGCAACAGCCTCGTGCGCCAAAAAGTGGTCGAGGCCCTCAGCCACATCCCCGATGGCCGCGCGGTCACCGCCCTGCTACAAGCCGTCACGGACCCCGATTGGCGCGTGCGTAAAGCGCTGGTGCTGGCCCTGGCGCGGCTTAAAGACCCGCGCGTCTATGAAGCGCTCTGGGAACTGGCGCGCGACTCGGACCGATGGATTCGGCGCACCGTGATGGATGTCTCCTCCACTTTGGAGGATTATCGCATTTCGGAAATTTTGCTCTCGGGCTTGCAAGACCCCGATTTCGGCGTGCGGCGGACTGCGCTCGCGGCGGTGGGGCGCCGCCGGGACCCGGCCACCCTGGACGCGATCTTTGAAATTTTCGGCGATACCGATCCGCACTTGCGCGGTCTGGCGGTGCGGGTAGCCGCTCAAATCAACGACCCGCGCGCCCTACCCCGCCTGGAATTGATGGCGCATGACACGCACGAGAATGTCCGGCTGGAAGTGGCCGATGCCTTGGGCGATTGGGGTTTGGAAGATGGGCTGGATGCGCTGGAAGGCTTATTGCGCGATGAAACGCCGGAAGTGCGACGGCGCGCCGCCGAAGCGCTGGCTCACATCGGCACCGTGCCCGCCGCCGAAGCCCTGGCGCTGGCGATGACCCTGCCCCTGGCCAAGCCAGAGGCCCAGCCGCAATTGCGCACCATGGGCGAAGTTGCTTTGCGCGCCTTATTGGGCGCCGCGCGGTCCTCCGATGCCCTATTGCGCGCCGTCGCCGCCGAAACGCTCGGCCAGCTTCATAGCCCGCATGCGGTGCCCACCCTCAAGCAACTCCGGCGCGACGCCGACACACGGGTGCGCCAGGCCGCCGAAGAGGCGCTACGCGGCCTCGACGCCGGGTAAGCCGCTTATTGGCCAAGCCACATCCGCAAATTATCCCCGGGGGGCGGGGCAATCGGCCAATGCCGATGAAAAGATTCTTCACTCAGTAAAACTTCTGCCACCGTCAGTTGACGCCCGGCCTGTTGTGAGCGGCGCCGGACAAAGAGCGCGGTCTGGGTGGCATGGCACAGCGCGGCGGCCGCTTTTTTTTCCAAAACAGGCGACACATTCACCACCAGATCGGCGGCATCATCGGGGTTGGCCAGGCGGGGATAGGGATGGTCTGGATAATGCGCCGCGAACGAATACAGCGCGGGGGCCGCGTCCCCGAGGGATTGAACCGCAGCCAGCGCGGTTTGATGCACTAACAAGTGGGCCGGGTGACCATATTCGCCATTCGAGCCGTGCGTGAGCACAATCTCTGGTTGAAACTGCTTAATACAGTTAACGATTTGCCCGGCCAGCATCACGGGGTTGGCCTCGGGCGCGAAGAGTTTATCGTCGGGGCCGACCGTGGGGTCAATGTACCCCAAAAAAGTGAGACTCTTGCCGCCCAGCGCTTTTACCGCCCCCACCATTTCCTGCTCGCGCACCGCGCCGAGTTCGGCGCGGGTACATAGGGGCGGGTCACCCACTTCGCCCCCCTCGCCGCGCGTGAGGCAAACCAGATGAACAGCCACGCCCCGACTGGCCAACAGGGCCAGCGTGCCGCCACACAGGATGGTTTCGTCGTCGGGATGGGCTACGAGGCAAAGGAGGGAAAGCATGAGGAAAATCTCAAATCCCAAATCTCAAACTTCAAATGACAATCAGAAATCCTAAATCACTCAATACCAAAAGACCGGGCCATCCACACAGGCTAGTTTTTTGCCGTAGTTGGTTTCGACCCAGCAGGCCAGGCACGCGCTCGTGCCACAGGGCATGAAGGGCGTGATGAGCGCTTGGATGTAATCGGTGGGGCGCGGGAGCGGGCACAGGGCGCGGGCATTCCTGGCCCAGGGTTCGGGGTCGGGGAGGTCGAGCGCGATCACATCGGCCCATTGGGCGAGGTCGGGCGTGAGCGGGCCGCGCTGGATTTCAACGGCCGCGGGCAGGTTGGGCAAACGCGCCGGGGTGGGCCACAGGATGGCGACGGCGTGCTGGCGGGCGAGGGCGAGATGCAGCAGTTGGATGAGGCGCACCAGATTGTGAGCCACCAAAAGCAAGCTAGCTGGCCGTTGGGGTAAAGCAAAACCGCGCCCACAGGGGCCGAGGAGATCCACCTCATCGCCGGGCTGGAGGGTGATTAAGGTCGAGGCGGGGTCAATGTTGAAGTCCACGTGGCCCGGCGGGCCGGGGAAAGGAAAGATGGGGACGCGGACTTCGGTGGGGGACGCTGTCAACGCGCGGGCGAGGTAAAACTGTCCGGGGGCGCAATTTAGCGCCCCCGGACAGGTGACAGCAAACTGTCCGCTCTTTGTCGCTATTTCGACCACTGGGAGTTGGCTGAGGCGCATGGGGAGATGGTAACATGGGAGTATAATTTTAGGTAAGCGAAAGTTACTCAAGGAGATGACCCAATGAATGTTGCAAGTTTAATCCAAGGATTGGCCAGCCTGGCATGGTTGGCGGCAATTGGCGCACTGGGGTTCGCGGTGTTCAACGCGGCGCGCGGGCGCAAGTTTGCCGGGGGCGCGGTGATGGTGATTGTCGCGGTGGTGGCGGCGATCGCACTAACCGTGGTGGCGGCGGGCATCGTCTTTATCGAGCCTAACGAGCGCGGGGTGGTGATTTCGCCTTACGCCTCCAAGGGCTATCGGGACGCCGCCTTAACCCCGGGTTTGCGGTGGGTTATCCCCGGCGAACAGGTCAGGACGTATAGCATTTCCCAAGAGACGTATACGATGTCCTCGGTGAACAGTGAAGGGGCGATCTCTGGCGACGACTCGGTGCCCGCCCGCACGAAGGACGGTCAGGAAATTCTGATTGACGCGTCGGTGCAATTTTCGATTGACCCCAACAAACTGATCGAATTGCACATCACCATGCAAAATAACTATGTCGAACGTGTGGTGCGCCCCCAAGCCCGGAGCATCATCCGCGATGTGATCTCGCAATATGGGGTGGAAGAAGTGGTGAGCACCAAACGCGCCGAGATGGAACAAATCATCACCAGCCTGTTGAACGAAAAATTCGGCACCAACAACTTAATCCTGGCGGATTTTTTGGTGCGCAATATCCGCTTTAGTGATGAGTATGCGGCGGCCGTGGAGCAGAAACAAATCGCCGAGCAGTTGGCGCAACAAGCGGCGTTTGTGGTGGAGCAAAAGCGCCAGGAAGCCGAGCAGGCCCGGCAAGTGGCGCAAGGCGTGGCCGATGCGGCGGTGCTGGCCGCCGAAGGGCGCGCTAAAGCCACGGTCCTGCAAGCCCAGGCCGAGGCCGACGCGCGCGTGATTCAGGCCAAGGCCGAGGCTGAGGCGTTGGCGCTGATTGGCAAGACTCTGGAAACCAACCCGGAATTGCTGACTTACCGCTATATCGAAAAACTCGCGCCCAACGTGCAAGTCATGTACTTGCCGGCCAACTCACCGTATCTGCTCCCGTTACCCAATGGGACGACGAACCCCACGGTGACGCCGAGCAGTTCGGCACCGACCCCCAGCACCAGCACGGTCATTACGACCACACCATAAGATTGAACACGGCTTAGTCTAATACCAAACCTGACAGGTTTCTGAAACCTGTCAGGTTTGGTTTATACCTCCCATGACCTACAACCTTGTCATCGCCTGCATTGACACCCGCAACCCGCCCCAACACCTAGCCGCCCTCGACGGCTTGGATATCCAGGTTCATTCCATCATCGGCTTTGATAACCCGGCGGAGGCCGAACTCTACCGCGAGGCCGACGGCATCATCACTGAAATGCATCCGGTGACCGGGCCGATGATGGACACGTTTAAGCGCTGTCGCATTGTGGCCTGCGCCAGCACCGGATATGACTATGTGGATTTAGCCGCCGCGACCGCGCACAATATTTGGGTGACCAATTGCCCAGGCTACTGCACCGACGAAGTGGCGACGCATACCCTCGCGCTCATCTTATCCCAAGCGCGACGCTTGCCTCAAGCCCGCGCGCTGGCCCGCGCCCAGCAATGGGATCCGCGCCCGGTGCGCCCCCTGCCCCATGTGCGCCGCCAGACCCTCGGCGTGATCGGGTGGGGCCGCATCGGCAAAGCGGTCGCGGCCAAAGCCCAAGCCCTGGGATTCAACGTGCTTGCCAACGACCCCTACATTGACCCGCAACACATGTTGGCCGCAGGCGTCACCCCCGCCGATAAAGAAACCATCGCGCGCACCGCCGATTACGTCTCCCTGCACACCCCGCTCACCGACGAGACGCGCGGCATGCTGAATGCCCACCTGTTTGGCTTAATGAAACCCACCGCCTATGTGGTCAATACCGCGCGCGGGCTATTGGTGAACGAAGGTGATTTACTCAAAGCCGTGCAAACCGAGCAAATTGCCGGGGCCGCGTTGGATGTGCTATCCGTTGAACCCCCGCCGCCCGACCATCCCTTCCTGCACGATGACCGGTTTATCGTCACCCCCCATTGCGCGTGGTGTTCCGAGGAAGCCGACCAAGCCGTGTGGGAATGGGCCGCCGGGTATGTCGCCAATGTCCTGCGCGGCGAGCGCCCGGCCGGGGCCGTGAATGAGTTGAAAGGGAGCTGAATCATGTTCTCCGCCACCCTCTCCACCCAACTCAGCCTGCGCCCCGGCATTTTTGAACTCAACTACGGCCAACCCGACCCGCGCCTGTTGCCGGTTGAGGCGGTGCGGCGCGCTTCAATTGCCATGCTGGAACAGTTGGGGCCAGTGGCCTTGTCATATGGCAAAGAAGCGGGCGCCGAGACCCTCATCGCGTGGCTCAAAAATCGCATTGAGCGCCTGGAAGGGCAAAGCGTTTCAACCGAAGAGATTGTGATCACCGCCGGCAACTCCGACGCCATTGACCAGATTTGCTCGTTGTTCACCCACCCCGGCGATGTGGCCCTCGTGGAATCACCCACTTATCATCTGGCGCTGGAGATTATGAAAGACCACCCTCTCACGGTCGAGTGCGTCCCCGTGGATGCGGAGGGCTTGCAGGTGGAGGGGCTGGCGCAAAAAGTCCGTGACCTTAAACAGCAGGGGCGCACCGTGCGAATGTTGTACACCATCCCCACTTATCACAACCCCACTGGGTGTTGCCTTAGCCCCGCGCGCCGCCGCGCCCTGATCGAGCTGGCGGTGGCCGAAGGTTTTCTCATTGTCGAAGACGATGTGTACCGCGAACTGGCCTACGATGGCCCCGCCCCGGCCTCGTTGTGGAGCCTCGCCCCGCGCGGCACGGTATTGCGGTTGGGGTCGTTCGCCAAATCGCTCGCGCCGGGCTTGCGGTTGGGCTGGGTGAACGGCAGTCCCGCGCAAATCAATCGGATCATCAGCGCCGGGCTACGCAACAGCGGGGGCGGTGTCAATCACTTTACTGGAATGGCCGTGGGGCAACTGTGCCAAAGCGGCGAGTTTGATCAACAAATTGAGCTATTCAAAGCCGCCTATCGCGAACGGCGCGACACCTTGCACGATGCGCTGACCGAACACCTGCCCGCCGGGTATGCGTGGACCAAACCAGCGGGCGGCTATTTTATCTGGGTCACGCTCCCCGCCGGTCTGGATGCCCGGCAGTTGTTGCCACAGGCCGAACAGCGTGGGGTAACTTACACGCCCGGGGTCCGGTTCCATCTCGATGGGCGGGGTCAGAACACCATGCGTCTCGCGTTTAGCCTCTACACTCCCGAAGAACTGGCGCAGGCCGCCCAACG
>CAYUFY010000039.1:0-23267 GCA_964443795.1 uncultured Anaerolineales bacterium
TAATTCGTGATTGGGCTATTGCTAATGTACTGGCGGCTTGGGCAGTGGCGGCGTTCTCATTAGCGATATTTAAATTCTGCGCGGATTGGGTATTAGCAATTTGGGCTGTGATTGCGTTTTGGTTCGATTGAATGCCAAACCAAATGGCAGTGATAGCGGCAAACAACGCCAATATGCCCACCGCAGTAATAATGCGGTTACGCGTTCGCAAGCGGGCGGCGGCTTGCTTTTCTGTGGCTACCAGTTTTTGTGCTGCTTCCAACTCCCTCTGCCTCTGCGCCTCGCGCTCAACTTCTTCCCGCTCCGCCAGTTCTTTGGCGGCTCGCAAAAACTCCCGCTCCAGCGCATTCAATTCAGTCGCCTGCCTTGCCCCCTCCGCCCATTCCAGCGCTTGCGCCAGCCGCGCCCCGCGATACAACATTCCATCATCCCGGTTCAATCTCTGCCACTCATCCGCGTCGTGGCCCACTTGTCGGTGTAGGCGCAAACTCTCGCGGTTGCTGTTCAGCCACTCACGCAAAGTCGGCCACTCGCGGATCAAGGCCTCGTGCGCCACTTCCACGGTGTCTTCGCTGACGGTGATGAGGCGCGCATCCGAAAGAATTTGCAATACGGATTGGGTGAGGTTGGAAGTTTGAAATTTGAAATTCGCTCCCGTCGCCGGGTGTCCTGCGTCCCCTCCCCCAACTCCGTCAGCCGCAGAAAGATGTTTTGGGCAATGGCCTGCTGTTCGGGCGTGAGTTGTTGGTAAACGGCCTCGGCGGTTTGGGCAATCGCGCCGCGCACCCCGCCGGACTCGGCGTAACCTTTGAGGGTGAGGGTGCGCCCCCGGCGGCGTTGCCACGTTTCGAGCAGGGCGTGTGAGAGCAGGGGGAGCGCGCCCGGCTCATCGCCCACGTCTTTGAGCAAGGTATCCATCAGCCCCGCTTCCAACGTCCAGCCGCCCAACCGCGCGGGTTCCTCAATCGCCCGCCGCAACTCTTCCGCGCTCATCGGGCCGATGTACTCTTGGTGTTGGGCCACCGCATCCCGCAGGGCGGGGTAGGGGGCGCAGTGGGCGTAGAAGTCCGCGCGGAGGGTGATGGCTACCGTGGTCGGGCCATTTGTCTCCGGTGCAACGGCAATGGTCAAGTTCTCAATAAACGCCTTGCGCTCAGTTTCATCGTGGCAAAGGGTGAAGAGTTCCTCGAACTGGTCCACAACCAAGAGCAGACGCAAAGCATCTCCCCTGCTCCCCTGCTTCTCTGCTCCCTTGCGCATCATTTTTCGCATGAACCGATGCAACGACCTCCCCTCCCTCCCCATATCATCCATCAACATGGTCGTCGCCGTCACCGACTCAGAGTCGCGCGTCAGGCTGACGGCCAATGCCTCCAGCGGGTGCGCGGTCGGGGTGATGATGTGAATGGCGGCGTATTCGCCACCCTGCCGCAAGACCGGAACCAGACCCGCGCGGACGAGGGATGATTTGCCGCTCCCCGAGGCCCCCACGACTACTGCTAAAAAACGGTCGTGGCGCAAGCGGTCGGCCAGTTTGGCCACCAACTGCTCGCGGCCAAAAAATCTCTCGGCATCGGCCTCATCAAAGTATTGCAGGCCTTTGAAAGGCGGCTCGCCCGGCTCCGGTGGCAGGTCGTCGAGCGCCTGCACAATCACTGTCGCGCCCGCCACCAACCCAAACGCCTCGCGGAAGGCGTGGGCCAATTCACTCGCTTTGGCATAGCGCTCATCCGGGTCTTTGGCGAGCGCCTTGGCCAGCACGGGTTCAATGGCCTCAGGTAAGTCGGGCCGGAAGGCGCGGGGCGAGGGGGCTTCTTCTTGAACGTGCTTGAACATCACCTCATAGGCGTTGTTGCCCGTGAATGGCACGCGCCCGGTGAGTAGTTCAAACATCACCACGCCGAGGGCATAAATGTCGCTGGCCGCGCCAACCCGCGCCGGGTCGCCGGTCACCTGCTCGGGGGCCATGTAATCGGGAGTGCCGCTGGTGTCGCCCGCCTCGCTCTTGTCGCTCACCGTGCCGACCAACTTCGCCAGGCCAAAGTCGTTAAACACCGGGCGCTCGTCGGCGGTGAACATGAGATTGCCCGGCTTGATGTCGCGGTGGATGATGCCCTGCCCGTGCGCGTAATCGAGGCCCGCGCTCAGCGCGTCCAACAAGCGGGCCAGGGCTTCGGGTTCAGCGAGGCGGGCGGCGTGGTCTTTCAGCGTGCCGCCGGGCACGTATTCCATCACCAAATACAAGCGGCCCTCGGCCTCGCCGAAGTCGTAGATGTGAATGATGTGCGGATGATTGAGCCGGGCGAGGAGTTTGGCTTCCTGCTCGAAGCGCGGGCGGAAGCCTTCTTTCCCGGCGAGTTCGGGGCGAATGAATTTGAGCGCGACGTGGCGCTCCAAACTGGGCTGATAGGCTTTATAAACCTCGGCCATACCGCCTTCGCCCAGTTTCTCTACAACTTGATACGCGCCAATGGTCTTGCCAATCAGGTCGCTCATAATATTTCCCACGCTTGAATAAAATGGATAGAGATGGTCGGATTGTAGCACCGTGCTGGCTAACAAGTAAACAAGGCTACCTCCATTGGCCTCCGCGCATTCAATCTGAAAGTGCGGGCAATGGAAATATGCTATAGTAATTGCGCTATTCCGAATGATTTAAGGAGCCACTTGTGTTAGCAACTAAACTAAAAGGCCAAGTCACTTCTGACCGGAAGTTGGTGGTGAAATTACCCCGGAACATCCCGCCGGGCGCAGTGGAAGTCATTGTGCTAAGCGAGGCGCTGGCCCGGCCGGTCAAACCTCGGTCGGCGCGGCGAAAGGCGCACCCGGCTTTCGGTATTTGGGCTGACCGGCCCGAGGCGGCTGAGGCGGCGTTGTTCGCGGCCTACTTAAGGCAACAGATGCAGAATCGAGCCGACCGGCGTGGCTGAGGTGAACTGGTTACTGGATACGTCTATTCTCGTAGATGTTTTGCGGGGGTATAAACCAGCGCAAATGTGGATTGACTCTCTGTTACCCGAGACCCGCTATGTGGCAGTGGTGACTGCCGCAGAATTGCTGGCCGGTTGCCGCAATCAAAAAGAGCAACGACTGGTGGAACGTGAACTAGCCCTATATGAAATGATCTGGCTTGATGAGAAAATCTCTCGGTCAGCCTTGGAATTTTATCGTCGTTATCATCTCAGTCAGAATGTGGGGTTCTTCGATTGTTTAATTGCCGTCACCGCAACGTCAAATGCTTTGCGGCTGGCGACGCTTAATCTTCGGCATTTTGTGCCTTTTACTGAGCTCGAGGCCGAAAAGCCTTATTAAGTATCTTCTCAATAATTCGGGGTAAACGTATGTTCTAATGTCTTCTGACCGCCATATATACGGCTTGTTCAGTGCGCGACAACCGCATATGGTGGACGAAAGGCGTGGCACAAATGTTCAACCGCGATTTATTGAGAAGATACCTTATTAAACTGTCTTGACGCACCCCTCCCCCTCCGGTTACAATCCTCCTCGCAACGGCTGGCAGAGATGCTGGCCGTTCTGTGTGCCAATCTGCTGACACACTATTCGTTTCATCTGTTCAATCCGTTGACTCATGTTCCAGAATCTCTCCGATAAACTCCAAGGCGTTTTTGAGAAACTCAACCGGCGCGGTAAGCTGACCGAAGCCGATGTGGACGAGGGCCTGCGCGAGGTGCGCCTCGCCCTGCTCGAGGCTGATGTTCACTTCTCAGTGGTCAAGAGTTTCCTCGACCGGGTCCGCGCCCGCGCGGTGGGCGCAGAAGTCTCGCGGGCGCTCAACCCCGCCCAGCAAGTCATCAAAATCGTCAACGAGGAACTCGTCACCACGCTGGGCGAGCCGGGGCGGCTCAATCTCAAAGGCGCACAACCACGTGTGGTGATGCTGGTCGGCCTGCAAGGGTCGGGCAAGACCACCACTGCCGCCAAACTGGCGCGGCGGCTCCGGGCGCAGGGGGAGCGGGTTCTGCTCGTCGCCGCCGACCCCTATCGGCCCGCCGCCATCCAGCAATTGCAGATTCTTGGGCAAAGTATTGATGTGCCGGTGTACACGGGCGAGGCCAAGCCGCCGGATTTGTGCGCCGAAGCCGTGCGCGCGGGCGAGAAGCAAGGCAAGACCGTGGTCATCCTCGACACCGCCGGGCGGTTGCAGATTGACGATGACCTGATGCAGGAAGTTGTGGCCATCCGCGAGCGCACCAAACCTGTGGAGATTATTCTGGTCGCCGACGCGATGACCGGGCAGGAAGCGGTGCGCGTGGCCGAGGGTTTTCACAAGCAACTGGGCCTGACGGGTCTCATCCTGACCAAAGTGGATGGCGATGCCCGGGGCGGCGCGGCCATCTCGATGCGCTCGGTGACGGGCGTGCCCATCAAGTTCCTTGGCGCGGGCGAGAAGGTGGACGCGCTCGAACCATTTGAGCCAGCCCGCCTCGCCGGGCGCATCCTCGGCATGGGCGACCTCCTCGGCCTCATCGAGCGCGCCGAGGCCATGGACAAGGAAACCGCGCAAAAGTCGGCTGAGAACTTGCTCACGGGCAAGTTCACGCTTGAAGACATGATTACGCAGTTGAAGGAAGTGCGGAAGATGGGGCCGATTGGGCAATTGCTCGGGATGATTCCCGGCATGAACGTGGGCAAGATGCAAATTGATGAACAGGCCGCCGAAAAAGAATTGACCCATGTCGAGGCCATCATCGGGTCCATGACTCCCCGCGAGCGCCGTAACCCCGACATCCTCAACGGCAGTCGCAAACGCCGCATCGCCGCCGGGTCCGGCACCACCGTCTATGCCGTCAATCAACTGCTCAAGCAATTCAAAGATATGCAGAAGCTGATGAAGCAGATGACCGGCAAGAAGGGGATGGGCTTGCCGAAATTTCGGTCATTGGGGTAGGGGCGTTCAATTGAACGCCCCTACTGCCCAGATTGGCGTTCTTCCGTTACAATCAGAGTATTCCGGTCACACCGTTGACCACTTGACCATCCCCCGTTCAGATGAATTCGTCCCGCGCCGGCCTCCCTTCGGGCCATCCCTCAGCGCGGGCGAGATTTGGCGAGCGGCGCATGGCACGGGTTTCGCGCTTCACCCTTTGAAGCGCCTTTCAAGCAAGAAGGAGTTTCTTTTCCATGGTTCGTTTACGTTTACGCAAGGTCGGTTCCAAGGCTCAAGCCAGCTTCCGCATCGTGGCGGCTGACCGCGAGCACCCGCGCGATGGGCGCTTTCTGGAAGCGTTGGGGCACTACAACCCGCGCACCCAACCCGCGACCATCGTGGTTGACGAAGCCCGCGCTTACCACTGGCTCAAAAACGGCGCGCAACCCAGCGAATCGGTCGCGAAGATTTTCAAAGTGACCGGCACGCTTGACCGTTTCGCTCGCTTGAAGAAGGGCGAGGCCATCGAAACACTGGTGGCTGAGGCCGAAGCCGTGACCGCCGCCCGCAAGGTCAACCCGCGCACCTCCGAGGCCAGCACCACCAAGGTCTCCAAGAAGAAGAAAGCCGCCGCTGGTGGCGAGAAAGCCGAATAATCACGGTATGTAGGGGCGGGTCTCAGACCCGCCCTTACTCGTTGAGGTTCCCATGAAAGAACTCGTCGAATACATCGCGAAAGCCCTGGTGGACGAACCGGAACAAGTCTCGGTCACGGAAATAGATGAAGGTGACGAGATTGTGCTGGAACTGCATGTGGCCCAACCCGATATGGGGCGGGTCATTGGCCGGAATGGGCGGGTGGCCAATGCCATCCGCGCGCTCCTGCAAGTGCGCGCCGTGCGCGATGGTAAAAGCGCGGACCTCGAAATCGTGGACTGACAGCCGAGCGGGCGCACAGCCCGCTCTTTTTTTCGTATGCATCAGGAATACCAGCGCGACCACTTCATTATCAGCACCGACTCGGCTCGGGTGGATGTGGATGCGGTGCACGCCTACCTCACCCGCTCCTATTGGGCCGAAGGCATCCCCCAAGACATTGTCGCCCGTTCCATTTCCCATTCCCTGTGCTTTGGGATGTATACCGGCGATAAACAAATTGGCTTCGCTCGCGTCATCTCCGACCGCGCCACCTATGCCTACCTTGCCGATGTGTATATTTTGGAAGACTATCGCGGGCAGGGCCTCGGCAAATGGTTAATGGCGTGCATCATGGCGCACCCCGATTTGCAGGGCTTGCGCCGCTGGAGTCTCGCCACCCGAGACGCGCACGGCCTCTATCGTCAATATGGTTTCACCGAACTCAAAGCGCCGGACCGTTATATGGAAATCGCGCACGCAAATTTTTACAAACAACCCCAACCCTAATGTCTATTGAATTCCTTGCCATCGGCCGGGTTCAACGCCCGCACGGGGTGCGCGGTGAACTCCTGCTTGAAACCCTCACCGACTTTCCCGAACATCTGGCTGAAGTGGAAACCGTGTATCTCGGCGACGAAGCCGTGCCCTACGCGCTGGAACATGTCCGCTTCCATCGCCGCCAATTGCTCATTCAGATTGCCGACTGCGCCGACCGTGACCGCGCCGATACCTATCGGGGGCAACTGGTGCAAATCCGCGTCGAACAAGCCGCGCCCCCCCCGCCGGGCGCGTATTACTTCCATCAAGTCATCGGCCTCAGCGTGATCACCGAGACCGGCGAGGCGCTCGGCACGGTGGTGGAAATCATCGAAACCGGCGCAAATGATGTGTATGTGGTGCGCGGCGAGACCGGCGAAATCCTTTTACCCGCCATTAAGAGCGTCATCCTGACGATTGACTTGGAAACCAAGTTGATGACCGTGCATTTACTCGAAGGATTGCGTTGACCTCCAACCTCCCCCATGTGTGAACTTTCAAATGGGGGAGGGCAAGGGTGGGGATTGACACCCCGCAAACCCCTATGCTATTCTGCCCGCGCCGGGTAGCCTGCCGATGCTTTTGAACCATATTGAATTGAGTGACCACTGGAATGGGTGTGCGATTGAGGGGCGATGAGCATTGACCTCCGCTATTGGATTGGCTTCAACCTCGTGCGGGGGATTGGCCCGGCTAAAGTCCGCGCGCTTTTGGATTATTTTGGCGACCTGCAAACCGCCTGGACAGCCGACCCCGCCGCCTTGCGCGTTTCCGGGCTTGATCGGCGTTCCTACGAAAATCTCCTTGCCGCGCGGACCGGCATTGACCTTGACCGCGCGGTGAAACGCGTGGAACAAGCCGGTGTGCAAGTCCTGACCTGGGAGTCGGACGATTACCCGCGCAACCTGCTCAACATCGCGCAACCCCCGCCGGTGCTCTATGTGAAAGGGACCTTGCTTCCGACCGATGAGTGGGCGATTGCCGTGGTCGGCACCCGGCGAGCTAGCGCCTACGGGCGTGAAGTCACCCGCGATTTGGCCCTCACCCTCGCGGCCAACCGCGTCACCATCGTCAGCGGCCTCGCGCGGGGCATTGACGCGGTCGCGCACCAAGCCGCGCTTGATGCCGGGGGCCGTACTATCGCCGTCCTCGGCTCGGGCCTCGACCAGATCTATCCGCCCGAGAACGCCGCCCTCGCCGAAAAAATCACCCACGCCGGGGCGCTAGTCAGCGATTATCCCCTCGGCACCCCGCCCGAGAGCGCGAACTTTCCGCCGCGCAACCGCATCATCAGCGGGTTGGCCAAAGGCGTGCTGGTGGCCGAAGCCCCCGAGGGCAGTGGCGCCTTGCTCACTTCCGACTACGCCGCCGAGCAGGGGCGTGATGTCTTCGCCGTGCCGGGGAGCATTCTGCTCAAATCGTGCCGGGGGACCAATAAATTGATCCAAGCCGGGGCCAAGCCGGTTCTGCAAGCGAGCGATATTCTGGAGGAGTTGAATATGACGCTTGTCACCGAATACACGCAGGCCAGTTTGATTTTCCCGGCGGATGAAACCGAAAAACAATTGTTAGCCTTGCTCTCGCCCGAACCCACGCACGTGGACGACCTCGGCGTGAAAACCGGCATGCCGATTTCCCAAGTGACCGGCACCCTCGCGCTCATGGAACTCAAAGGCATGGTGCGGCAGGTGGGCGGCATGAATTACGTGGCCGTGCGCGAGACGCGGGTGGACTATAAAGTGGATTGAAGAGATAGCAGGGGAGTAGGGGAGCGGGGAGAGAGAATCTCCCTTGCCCCCTTGCTCCCCTGCTTTAGATGAAATGACCACCATCCCTAACTACTACGCCGTCATCATGGCGGGCGGTGGCGGCACCCGTCTCTGGCCGCTCTCGCGCAAAACCCGCCCCAAGCAATTGCTCAAACTGCTCGGCGAGCGCACCATGCTCCAAATCGCCGTCGAGCGCCTGGCCCCGTTGTTCCCGCCGGAAAAAGTGCTGGTGGTAACCAGCGCGGCCTACGCGCCCGAGATGCAGGCGCAGTGCCCGAGCGTGCCCACAGAGAACTATTTGGTCGAGCCCGCGCCGCGCGGCACCGCCCCGGCCCTGGGCCTGGCGGCGCTGGAAATTCGCCGCCGGGATTCATCTGGTATTATGGCGTGCCTGACAGCCGACCACTTCATTAAAGACGAAGCCCGTTTTCGGGAAGTGCTCGTCGCCGCCGCCCAAGTAGCCCAGCAGGATTTTCTGGTCACCCTGGGCATCACGCCGACTTTCCCGGCGACCGGGTTTGGCTACATCCAACAGGGCGCGCGGCTCGGCGCGTTTGCCGGGTTCGAGGTTTATCGCGCCCGCCGCTTTAAAGAAAAGCCCGCCCAGGCCGAAGCCGAAGTCTTCGTGGCTGACGGTGAGCATACGTGGAATTCGGGGATGTTCGTGTGGCAGGCCGCGCGCCTGCTGGCCGAGTTCGAGCGGCAAATGCCCGCCTTCGCCGCGCAACTGGCCGCCATCGAGCGCGCCCCGGCACAACTCGCCAGTGTCTGGGGCGAGGTTGCCAACGTCACCATTGATTATGGCATCATGGAAGGGGCGCAAAACGTGGCCGTGATCCCCGCAAAAGATCTGGGCTGGAGCGACGTGGGGAGCTGGGAATCCCTGCTCGATGTGCTGGAACCTGATGAGCATGGCAATGTCGTCATCGGCGAGCATTTGGGCATTGGGACGCGCGGCACACTTGTTCACTCCGACTCTCAGCGGTTGGTTGCCACGTTGGGCGTGACCAACATGATTATTATTGACACCGAAGATGTTTTGCTCGTTTGTCCCCGCGAAAAATCGCAAGATGTGCGGGTATTGGTGGAACGGTTGAAACAGCAAGCCCAGGAAAGGTATTTGTAAGTGGAGCGTGACCAGTGATAAGTGCCGGGGGCGATAACCGCCGACACTTGACACCCGTCACCCGACACCTGAGTTAAACATGGAAGCGTATTGTGTTAAATGCAAGACTAAAAGAGAAATGCTGGAACCCGCCGCCGTCTTTACGGTTTCGGGGACACCAGCTACCAAGGGCAAATGCCCGGAATGTGGCACGACTTTGTTCCGCATGGGCGTGACCGAGGCCCACACGGGGTTGCCGCGCCCCGAAAAAGTGGCGCGCAAACCCAATAGCAAAAGCAAGGCCAACACCAAACGCTCCGGCAAGTTGGTCATTGTCGAATCGCCCGCCAAGGCCAAAACCGTCGGGCGATTTCTGGGCAAAGGGTACACCGTTAAAGCCTCCGTCGGCCACATCCGCGATTTGCTCCGCTCCACGCTCTCGGTGGACGTGGAAAAAGATTTCGAGCCGAAGTACCGCGTCCCCAACGAAAAACGTGAGGTCGTGAAAGCCCTCAAGGGCGAGGCCGCGCACGCGGAGGAAATCTTCCTCGCCACCGACCCCGACCGCGAGGGCGAGGCCATCGCCTGGCACTTGCTGGAAGCCGCCGAGATTGAGCCGGCGCGCGCCAAGCGGGTGGTCTTCCACGAAATCACCAAATCCGCCATCGAAGAAGCCTTCGCGCACCCGCGTGAGATCGCCATGGATTTGGTCAACGCGCAACAGGCGCGCCGCATCCTCGACCGATTGGTGGGGTACTCCCTCAGCCCGTTGTTGTGGGCCAAAGTGCGCGGGCGGCTCTCCGCCGGACGCGTGCAATCGGTGGCCGTGCGGCTCATCGTGGATCGTGAGCGCGAGATTGATGCGTTTGTGCCCAAGGAATATTGGAGCATCGAAGCGGACCTGAGTAAAACCGAGACCGTCGCCAACGCGCCGACCTTCCGGGCCAAGCTGGTCAAAATCGGCGATCAAGATGTAGGCACGGGCGAAGACTGTTTGCTGAAGACCGAAGCCCAGGTCAACCCGCTGGTTGCCGATTTGGAGACCGCACGCTTCACCGTTACCAAAGTGAAGACCGGCGAACGGCGGCGCAACCCGTCCCCGCCGTTTACCACCAGCACCTTGCAACAAGAGGCCTCCAAGCAACTGGGCTTCACCGCCAAGCGCACCATGGCTTCCGCGCAACAACTCTACGAAGGCATCGAAATTGGCGATGGGCAGGCCACCGGTCTAATCACCTATATGCGCACCGACAGCGTCAATGTGGCCGAGGTCGCGCAAAAAGAAGCGCGCGATTTCGTCCGGGGGCGCTTTGGGGCGGACTATTTGCCCGCCGAGGCGCCGCAATACAAAACCCGCTCCAAAGGCGCCCAGGAAGCCCACGAGGCCATTCGCCCGACACTGGTGATGCGTGAACCCAAGAGCCTCGCGCAATATCTGTCCAAAGATCAGCTCAAGCTCTACACACTCATCTGGCAACGGTTTGTGGCCAGCCAAATGGCCCCGGCCATTTTCGACACGGTCTCGGTGGACATTCTGGCTCAGGGCCAACAAGCCTACTTGTTTCGCGTCGCGGGTTCGACCTTGAAATTCGCCGGATTCCTGGCGGTCTATCATGAAGCTCGGGACGAGGACGCCGCCCCCGCCGAGGATGAGGAAGAAAAGACCCTCCCACTCCTCACCGTGGACGACCTGCTGGCGCTCGTGCGGTTACTGCCCGAACAGCACTTTACCCAGCCCCCGCCGCGTTACACCGAAGCCAGCCTGGTCAAAACCCTGGAGGAATATGGCATTGGCCGCCCCTCGACTTACGCCCCGACCATCTCCACCATTCAACAGCGGGGTTATGTGGTCCGCGAAGAGAAGCGCCTCATCCCCACGGACATCGGTATTCAGGTGAACGATCTGCTGGTCGGCCACTTCCCCGAGATCGTGGATGTGAATTTCACCGCGAACATGGAAGAAGAACTCGACGAAATTGCCGAGGGCCGTCGCCAATGGGTGCCGGTTCTGCGCGAGTTCTGGGATGAATTCGCGGCGCAAGTCAAAGCCGCCGAAGCCGAGATGCCTGTGGTTAAAGCCGGGCCCGAACTGGTGGGCCGCGATTGCCCCCAGTCCGGCCACCCGCTCATCATCCGCTACAGCCGCTATGGCAAGTTCATTGGTTGTTCACACTTCCCCGACTGCCGCTATATCGAACCCTGGCTCGAAAAGATTGGCGTGCTCTGCCCCAAAGATGGCGGCGAGATTGCCGCGCGCAAAACTCGCAAAGGCCGAGCCTTTTATGGGTGCGCCAACTATCCGCAGTGCGACTTCACCTCGTGGAAGCGCCCCCTGCCTCAGCCTTGCCCCACCTGCGCTGGCCTGCTGGTTGTCGCCAACAAAAATTTCGCGCAATGCCTTAAGTGTGAAGAACAAGTGGGATTGGCGGCCCTGCCCAGTGTGGAAAACCCGGCTCTGGCTTGAATGAGGTCCCCAGCAGCGCAACTCGTTGAAAAACTCGGCTCATCCGGCTGGGGCGGGAAATGACCCACCTTCCCGCCAGTTTTCCGTTCCAGCCCACTTGGTTGACAGCATCAACCTGCGGGAGGGTTCCCGTTAAATCTGGTAGAGCCAAAAATTCCAGCGGCGAGTTAACTGAACAGTGCTAACTCGCCGCTTGGTTTTAGGCTGGTTGGCACACCTCGTGCATTAACTAAAATGTGGGCAAATTTGGTTTGCGCCCCGTTTGCATTTGCTGGCTAATCTATATAAAATCCAGCCCAAATCCTTAGGGAGTTTGAGATGAATAACCTTTCTGCTAGTGTCAATGAAACTGTCAAGAAACAACCGCTGGTGGTCGCCCTGGTGGCGTTCATCGTGGGCCTGATTATCGGCTTGCCGGTGCTCGGGTGGGGGTTGATGCCCGTTGAATGGAAAGATGGCGACGTGGCCCATCTGCACCCTGATTGGAAACGGGAGTACGCCACGCTGGTGGCCAATTCCTACGCCCTCGACTCGAGCACCGAAGGCTATAACCGCGCCAAAGCCCGGTTGGATGCACTAGGAACCGGAGCGGCGGGCGTTTTGGATGCCGCCATTGGCGCGGCCTCGGGCGCTGAAAAAGACCGCCTGACCTCGCTCAAGACGGTGATGGAGGCCACCGGCGATCTCGCCACCCTGGGCGGGGGAGCCGCTCCCGCGCCGGGCCTGCTATCTCAACTGGGGTTGCCGCTCCTCGGCTGTGGCGCGGTGATTATCCTCGGGGTGGTGGGTTTCATCCTTTACTCCCGCATGGGCGGGTTTAAGCGCGCGCCGACCAAACCCAAGCCCGGCTCCACCGCCGCCAAGATGGAGGCCATGGAAGAGATGGCCGCCGCCATGCCTGCTTCCACCACGCCGTTTGGCGAACCGCCCATTCAGCGCTTCATGACCACCTATACCCTGGGTGATGATCAGTACGATGACTCCTTCAGCGTGGATGGGCCGGATGGCAACTTCTACGGCGAATGTGGGATGGGCATCTCCGAGACCATCGGGGTCGGTGACCCCAAGAAGGTCACGGCCTTTGAAGTGTGGCTGTTCGACAAGAACGACATCCGCACCGTGACCAAAGTCATCATGAGCGACCACGCCTTCCGCGACGAAGCGCTCAAGAGCCGCCTCGCCGCCAAGGGCGAGCCGGTGCAAGCTGGCCCCGGCGATACCGTCTCGCTCGAAACCGCCACCCTCGTCGTCACCGCCCGTATGGTGGACATGGCCTACGGCGGCGGCGCGCTCCCGCCCAGCAGTTTCTTCGAGCGCATTACGATTGAACTAGCGGCTTATAAGAAACCCGCCGCGTAAACACTACCTCGTTAGCCTGAAAATAAAAATGACCCGCTGAAATGCGGGTCGTTTTGTTTTCGGCCTATTCAATCTTGAGAATTTTAAACTGGATACTGCCATTGGGCGTCTGCGCCTGGGCCGTATCCCCGACGCGTTTGCCCAGTAGGGCGCGGCCAATGGGCGACTCGTTGGATATTTTGCCCGCGCGCGGGTCGGCTTCCTTGGCGCCGACCAGGATAAACACCTCGGGGTCTTCGCCCGCTTCTTGCGCCGTCACCCGGTTGCCCACATGCACCACCTCGTTGCCGCCGCCGCCCTCGGTGATGATGGTTGCACTACGGAGGAGGGTTTGCAATTCCAGGATGCGGCCTTCCAAAAAGGCCTGCTGTTCCTTCGCCATGATGTAATCGGCATTTTCGGACAGGTCGCCCATTTTGATGGCGTCACGCAAGCGGGCGGCCAACTCGGTGCGTTTGGTGGTGGTCAAATCTTCTAGTTCGGCTTTAAGCTTCTCGGCGCCTGCGGGAGTAAGATAGGTTTCAGACATAATTCCTCATGGGGGCTAATCCTCGCGGACTGGGAGGGGGCGTGCTTTTAGGGTCGGGTGCGCGGGTCAAATAACTTGTAGTGCTCATCCAGCGCAAAGCGGTCGGTCATGCCCGCGATGTAATCGCACACCGCGCGGTGCAGGTCGCCTTTGGCCTGGGCGCGCTTCTGGGTTTCTTTGGGCAGTTGCCCCGGCTCGCGGGTGTAGGCGTTGAACAAGTCACTCAAAATTGTCTCGGCCTTCACTTGCATCCGCACCACCCGATAGTGCCGGTACATATTGGCATATAAAAACTGTTTCAGTTGCTTGTTGCGCACGGTCATGGTCGCGCTCCACCCCACCACATTGTGGGGCAGGCGTTGGAGTTCGGCGGCGGATTGAATGTTGGCCTCGGTGAGACGCTGGTTGGCCGTTTGGAGCAGATCCTCGACTTCCAGGCCAATCAACCGCCGGATGAGTTGATGCCGGGTGAGTTGATCGAGCATCTCGCCGCGCCACCCAATGGCGGCGCACACATTTTCCCATAACTCGATCCCCACCAATTGCAGGGGGTGGATCAGTTCGGAGCGCAGACCGTCATCCAAATCATGGGCGGTGTAGGCCAGCTCGTCGGCCACGTTGGCAATTTGCGCTTCGAGATGGCCGCGCGTGTCGGGGTCATAGTCGCTGGCGTCGGTCACGTCATATTCGGTTTCGTGTTTGACAATGCCTTCGCGCGCTTCCCAGGTTAGGTTCAGGCCGGGCCAGTTGGGGTAGCGGTGTTCCAGCTTGGTCACGATGCGAAGCGACTGCTTATTGTGTTCAAAGCCGCCGTGCCCGGCCATCAATTTATTCAAGGCCCCCTCGCCAGAATGGCCGAAGGGCGGGTGGCCGAGGTCATGCGCGAGACAGATGGCCTCCGTAAGGTCCTCGTTCCCCCCGAGGGCGCGGGCCAGCGTCCGCCCGAGTTGGGCCACTTCCAGGGTGTGGGTCAGGCGCGTCCGGTAATAATCGCCTTCGTAATTTACAAAAACTTGCGTCTTATATTCCAGGCGGCGAAAGGCGGTGGTGTGCAGAATGCGATCGCGGTCACGCTGAAAAGCCGTGCGGTCGGTCGGCTCCGGGTCGGGCTGGTGAGCGCGCCCGCGTGAGGCGCGGCTCGGGAGGCCATAAGGCGCCAGGGTCAGCGCTTCACGATCTTCCAATTGCTCACGAGTGAAAAGCATGATGATTGATTTCCTGTGCGCGCGAGAATAGCATTCGGAGAGGGGTTTGTCAACGGAGGGGCTATGGTATCATTCGCCCACTTTATAAAATCGAGGAGATGGATGTATGGCGATTGAGCGTTTTGGCGCGTTTGAGTTAAGTGGCAAACCGGTCACCATTGTCGGGGAGGATTTGAAGGTGGGCGAGGCGGCCCCAGCGTTTGCGGCCCAAGTGGGCACCTGGCCCGGCTTGAATACTTGGGATGCGGTTGAGCCGCTCCCGGCCACGCGTGGCAAGGTGCGCGTGTTCGCCGCCGTGCCGTCGTTGGCGACGAATACCTGTGATGCCGAGACCCGCCGCTTCAATCAGGAAGCCGCTGGATTAAGCGAAGAGATCCGCATTGTGGTGGTGAGCGCCGACCTGCCCGCGATGCAGAAGAATTGGTGCGGCGCGGCGGGCGTGGAGCGCGTGATGACGGTGAGCGACCACATGACTTTGGAATTTGGCTCAGCCTATGCCACGCAGATCAAAGAGCGCCGCTGGCATCGCCGCGCGGTGTTTGTGGTGGGCAAGGATGATAAAGTGAAGTACGTGGCCTATATGCCTCAGTTGGGCAATGAGCCGAATTACGAAGAAGTGTTGGCGGCGGCCAAAGCCGCCTTGGCCGAATAATTTAGCCCAGCCCTGGCTGGTCTGTGAGGTGCGCGCGTGACTAATCCCCCAACCCCGTCTGGTGATACGACTGGCACGAAGACCGTGAAAATTGTCGGGCTGGCCGTGTTGGGCTGTGTGGCCCTGTGCGGGGTGGCGGGGACGTGCTTGTTTGCCGCCTTGTTGCTCTTCGGCGGGCTAGGCCAATAACAAAACTGCCGACTAGACAGTCGGCAGTTCAAAGGGTAGCTGAACCCCGAGGGTCAACCCGACCCCTGGGGTTTTGCTTTAACCGTTTGCCTTGAGGGTGGCGATGATCTCGGCGATCTTCGCCTCCCCGCCGATTTTGGCGAGTTGGGCGGTCGCCGCGCCGGTGTGCCCGCCGCCGCCATATTGGCTAAGCAAAGCCCCTAAATTGATTTGGCAAGTGCGGTTAAAGATGCTGTGCCCGGCGGCCACCACCCATGTCCGGCCGCCCAGGCCATCGAATAACCGCACCGAGACATTGGCGCGCGGGAACAGGGCATAGATGAGAAAACGATTCCCCGGCGGTACCTCCCCCAGCCCGCGAAAATCGGTGATGACCACGTTATCTTCCTGGCGGGAATTCATTAACAGCGCGCGCCGGAAGCGCACATCGCCGCTCAGCACGGTCTCGCACCGGGCGCGGACATCCGCGTCCTCCAGGATTGGCGCGAGCGATGGATTTTTCAGCAGTTCAATCATCCGCAAAAAGTAGGACTGATAACCTTTGAGACCCGAGCGCGGGTCAATGGTATAGGCCAGCAAAATGTATCCCTGGGGTTTGATCACGTCCTCCATCGAAAGTTGGGCGCTATCGAATCGGTCAGTGGCGTCCAGCAGTTCGGTGTAACCCGGGAACTTGGCCGAGCCGCCGTAATAATCATAGATGAGCCGGGCCGCGCTTGGGGCCAGGGCAAACCGGCCAACGAGCTTCGGCCCCAAGTCGGCGGCGCGTTTTGCCTCCGAGACGTGATGGTCAAACCACAATCCGCAATCGGGGTGATACGGCAGATTGACCACCGCCGCCCCGAGGGGGATTTTGACCTTGCCATCCTGCATATCCTTGGGATGTGCAAAGAAAATGCCGTCAATTTCTTCGGCCTGCGTGAGCAAGACCGCGCAAATCAAGCCATCCCAATCGGCGCGTGTGACGAGTTGCATGGTCGGGTTGATTATCCGTCCGCCTTGATGCTGGCGATGATGAAATTGATTTTTTCGGACTCAGCCGCCGCGATTTGCGTGGTGCCCGCGCCGGCATGCCCGCCCCCGCCGTAATCGTAGAGCAGTTCGCCGATGTTGGTGCGGGAGGTGCGGTTGAAGATGCTGTGGCCGAGCGAGACGGTGACCTCGCCGGGGCGGCCATCGAACAACCGCATGGAGATGTTGGCGCTGGGGTAGAGGGCGTAAATGAGGAAGCGGTTGCCGGGGGGCACCTCCTTCACGCCGCGCAAGTCGGTGATGACCAAATTTTCCTCCAGCCGCGAATAGCGTTGGATGAGTTGTTTGAATTCACCCTCCTCCGCCAGAATGCGTTCGCACCGACTTTTGACTTCCGAGTGCGCCAGGATTTGTTCCAGCGACTGGGTTTTGAGTAATGCCATGAGGAGCAGGAAATAGTCTTCGTAGGAGATTTTTAGCCCGGTGCGCGGGTCCACCGTGTAGGAGAGCAGGATATAGCCCTGGGGCTTGGTGACGTCTTCAAAGGTCAGGTACGCGCTGTCCACGCGGTCGGTGACATCCAACAGTTCCTTGTATTCCGGGAATTTGGCCTCGCCGCCATAATATTCATACACGATACGCGCGGCGCTGGGGGCGAGCGAAAAGCGGCCCTGGAATTGGACGCTTTGCGCCTTGTCGAGTTCTGAGATATGGTGGTCGAACCACATGGCGCAGGCCGGGTGGTAGGGGAGATTGACGACGATGCACTCGGGCGGGACGGTGACGTTGCCCTCCTGCACATCGCGCGGGTAGGCGAAATGAATGCCTTCGATATTCTCGACTTTGCTCAGCAAGACAGCACACACCAGTCCATCCCAATCAGCGCGAGTCATCAATCGCATAAGATTCTCCGGGTTACGCTTGTAAAGCGGATTGAATGAGCGCCATCGCCCACTCGACGTCGGCGGTGGCGAGCGGCGGCTCGGGCGGTTGGCGGTAGTTGACGGATAAATCGTAACCCGCGCGGTCGTACAGATCATGCACGAGTTGATTGAGCGGCACGGTGGGTTCCGCGTCGGTCGGCAGGAGCGGGACGGGAAACGCCGGGATGGGGTCGCGCATGGTGAACGGGTAAACGTGTGGGCCGGGGCCGTTGCTCCGGCGGACGAGGACCCGGTAGGCCCCCGGTGACCCCGAGCGCAAGCGCATCGGCAGGGGGCCATACGCGCGGATGAGGTCAATCTCAATCAGGTTCGTCAAACTCCGCAACACTTTCAGCCGTTTGGCTTCATATTCACGGCGGCCTTCACTGTTGGGGCGCTTATTGGATGGGGAGAGCACTTCGATGACGGTGATGACCAGGCCCGTGGCGACCTCGCGGATTTCCAAATACCGCTCGGTGATTTCACTTAGCCCGGGGAGTTCGGCCACAAGGGGCGCTGGCCCGGCCAGGGTGGCCACCGGCCCGAAGTCGGTAACGTCGCGGCCCGTCACAACCACATCGGGCTTGCCGAGAAAATCGGCGGGGGTGGGGAGGCCGCTGTCAATGTAGACGCGCTGTTCAATGTCCACATGATAATTCGGGCGCAGTTGCGGCGCTAGAAAATCAGCAATGGCGACGATGAGGCGCGTATGCACCTGTTCCCACAGGCCGGGTTGTTCGAGATAGGGGTCCATGCCCGGAAATGGCGTTGGCATAAGTCTATTTTATTCCTGTGAGGCAGGTGGGTCAATCAGTCGTTCAGCTCCGCCAGCTTTTGGGCCTTTTGCCATTCGGGAATCTTATCGTCCTTCTCGACCAGGGTTTGGCGCAGTTCCAAAATCTGGTCACGGAAGAGGGCGGCTTTTTCGAACTCCAGTTGTTGGGCGGCGTCTTTCATTTGTTTTTCGAGTTCTTTGATGAGTCGGTTAAGCTCGTCTTTGGGGAGTTGCGCCGGGGTGGTGATGTATTCGCCTTTGCCCTCGGCCATGACGTGCAGGCGGGCCGTGAGGTCGCGCACGGTTTTGATGATGCCTGCTGGGACGATGTGATGCTCTTCGTTATAAGCGACTTGCACCACGCGCCGCCGGTTGGTCTCGTCAATGGCTTTCCGCATGGAGTCGGTCATTTTGTCGGCGTACATGAGGACGCGCCCGTTGATGTGCCGGGCTGCGCGCCCGATGGTCTGGATGAGCGCGCGCTCGGAGCGGAGGAAACCTTCCTTGTCGGCATCGAGGATGGCAACCAGGGAGACCTCGGGGAGGTCGAGGCCCTCACGGAGGAGGTTGATGCCCACGACCACGTCGTACACCCCCAGCCGCAGGTCGCGCAGAATTTCGATGCGCTCCAGGGTCTCCACTTCCGAGTGCAGGTAGTGGACTTTGATGCCCAGTTCGAGCAGATAATCGGCCAGGTCTTCGGCCATGCGTTTGGTGAGGGTGGTGACGAGGGTGCGCTCACCGCGCTCCACGCGTTGGCGAATTTCGCCCAGCAGGTTGTCAATTTGCCCGGTGCTGGGGCGCACTTCCACTTCGGGGTCCACGAGACCCGTCGGGCGGATGATTTGTTGCACCACCTGGTGGGCGCGCTCGGTTTCGTAGGGGCCAGGGGTCGCTGAGGTGTAAATAATCTGCCCGGTGCGCTCTTCAAATTCGGGAAAGTTCAGCGGGCGGTTGTCGAGCGCCGAGGGCAGGCGAAAGCCGTATTTGATGAGCTCTTCTTTGCGCGAGCGGTCGCCGCCATACATCCCGCCGATTTGGGGGATGGTCATGTGGCTTTCGTCGAGGACGAGCAGGTAGTCGGGCGGGAAGTAGTCGAGCAGGGTCCAGGGAGGCGTGCCGGGCGCGCGGCGGTCCATGTGCCGTGAATAGTTTTCGATGCCGGAGCAGTAACCGACCTCGCGCAACATTTCGAGGTCGTATTTGGTGCGTTGTTCGATGCGTTGGGCTTCGAGCAGGAGTTCGTTCTGCTTGAAGTAGGCGATGCGTTCTTCGACTTCTTTCTCGATGTCGAGGATGGCGGCCTGCACTTTTTCTTTTTCGGTCACAAAGTGGCGCGCCGGATAGAATTCCACACTTTCGTGGTCGCGCAGGATTTCGCCGGTGAGCGCGTTGAATTCCGTGATGCGCTCGATGTCATCGCCAAAGAAGGCCATGCGGTAGCCGATTTCGGCATGGGGCGGCATGATTTCGAGGGTGTCGCCGCGCACGCGGAAGGTGCCACGCTTGAGTTCCATGTCGTTGCGCTCGTAATGGATTTCGACCAGTTCGCGCAGGAGTGTGTTGCGGCGCACTTGCTCGCCGACTTTGAGCGTGATGACGGCTTTACCGAAAGCCTGCGGCGAGCCGAGGCCATAGATGCACGACACCGAGGCGATGATGATCACATCTTTCCGGCTCATCAGGGCGGTGGTGGCGGCCAGCCGCAGACGCTCAATCTCCTCGTTGATTTCAGTTTCTTTTTCGATGTACAGGTCGTGCCGCGCCACATAGGCTTCGGGCTGATAGTAGTCGTAGTACGAGACAAAATACTCCACGGCGTTGTTGGGGAAGAACTCTTTGAACTCGGCGTAGAGTTGCGCGGCCAGCGTCTTGTTATGGGCCATGACGAGGGCGGGGCGTTGGGTCTGTTGAACGATATTGGCAATGGCGAAGGTCTTGCCGGTGCCGGTGGCGCCCAGCAACACCTGGTGTTTGTCGCCGCGTTGCAGACCCGTCATCAGTTTTTCGATGGCTTGGGGTTGGTCGCCAGTGGGTTGAAAGGGGGAATGGAGTTGGAAGGGAGGCATGGGGTAAGACAAGCGACAGGCGAACAGTGAAGAAATTCTATCATAACAGGTGATGCCCCTAGCCCTCGCCCGACTTTCACAATGGGACACGGCAAATTGACTTATGCGGTTTGGCTGATCAAAGAAGAAATGGATGAGATCATGTTTGAGAGAGTACATGGTATTGGCTTATGATAAAGTAGGGATTAGTTAAGGCTCATTAGGGTTATAAACCAATGAGCTCCTCCATTTTAATATTCATGGCCGCAACCCTGAGTTCCTCGCGCTCGAATTTTGGTTACCTCATCCGCGAGACAGTATTAATTTTTCTCTGGGCCTATGTTTTATTTGTGGCCGGGCCATTGGATGGGATGTTCCGCTGGCGCTTTCAAGTGGCTTCGGCGGCGATTTTAATGGTGTTGGTGGGTAGTTGGTTGGGTTGGCGTCTATTGCGGCGACCCACCTTGCCGCAGACTGGTTTGGAGAAGGTCATCGGCCTGTTTGTGGTTGTGCAATTGGGTCTGGTGTTATTGTCACACGACCCGCGCCGGAGTTTATCCATCCCGGCGCAAACTCTGGCGTATGCCCTTATCTTTTGGTGTGCCTTTGATTGTCTGCGGGCTGGTTGGCCCGCTGAACTAATTGAAAAAACATGGCTGATCGTGGGCGGGGTGCTGGTTGGGTTGGGTTGGTTGGAAGTACTCCGTGTGTGGCTGGCATGGTGGAATGTCACCGTCGGGTTGCCCTATGCGCCTAATTTTAGCTTTCGCTTATATGCCCCATTAGGCGACCCCAATTTGATGGCGGCCTGTCTCAATCTGGTTATTCCACTGGCCTTGGCGCGCGCTTTCGTAACCCCGGCCCGCCTGCCGCGTTTATTATTGTTTACTTTGGCGGCGGCGGGCATAGGCTTGCACTTCTTCACCAGTTCACGGGGGGGCATAGCCGGATTAGTAGCGGCTCTATGCGCTTTGGCTGTGGCTTGGGTGGGCCTTGTCTCCCCTGCGGCTTATGGGCAAATCAAACACTGGTGGAACTTCTGGCGCCAACATCCGGTGGTCATGGGGGTGTTAGTTATTCTCGGCTTCTCCGGAGCGAGTCTATTTATTTTTGCCTTGCTTAGCTTTCGTGGGGAGGCGATGAACCAGTCTGTATTGGATGCCCGCGGTGAGTATTGGGGGGCGGCTATCCGAGCGTGGTTGACAGCGCCCGTGTGGGGGGTTGGGTTAGGAACATTTCCCACCGTGTTGTTGCGCGTCTTTCCCACCCGCCCTTTTTTGCATGCCCACAACGTCTTTTTAAATGCCCTCGCGGAAGGCGGTCTCATCAATGTAGGCGGATTAGTGCTGGTCTTGGTAAGCGGCGCCCGCGCTTTATGGCGTTGCCGGGGGGCAGAGACCGTCACGGCGCGGGCGCGGTGGGCGGCGATCGTGGCGATCTGGCTTGGTTTTCTGATGCACGGGTTGGCCGATGATCATTCGCGATCGGCGAACGTGGCACTGCCACTTGTAGTCATGCTGGCGATGGCCCTCGCTGAGGCGCGGCCCACCATCCCTCAGCCTCGGTGGCACCCCTTGTGGTTGGCGCTACCCGCGATGGGGTTGGCAATATTTAGCGGGGTTTCATTGCGTGCCTATTATTTTAGCGAGCAAGCCCGCGCCAGTGGCGCGGCGGATTGGGCCGTTACCGCCCGATTGTTTGACCAAGCCATTGCGGCTGACCCGGGGTTGGCGTTCTATTGGCAACAGGCCGGTTATGCTTATGGACGCGTGGCGGCGACAGGGGATAGGCAGGCGCGCACCAAAGCCATTCAGTATTTGGAACACGCTTTGACGCTTGAACCAGTGTATGCCGTGCCCCGCGCCAACTTGGCGGCGCTCTACTGGCAAGCCCAGCGCCGGGCTGAGGCTCGCCAGGCTATGCAATCTGCCGCCGAAATGGCCCCCACTGTGGCGCTCTATCAACTTAATCTTGGTTTTTATGCCGAAGCCGAAGCGGATGAAACCCGCGCGCGAACTTTCTATCAACAGGCTCTTCAACTTGACCCTTCTTACGCCGCGAGTTCTTTTTGGCAAGAATCCCCGCTCCGGCTGACCATTTTGGCCGCCTGGCAAGCTGATCAACCTTCAATTGTTATCAATGAGCAGTTTGAGATGGCACTCGTTGCACCGGACTATGCCGCCGCCGAACAGGTATTAATCCGAGCCTGGCAAGCCAACCCTCAAGACCGCACTATTTATTTTAACTGGTCTCGGCTGGCACGCCTGCGCGGTGAACTGGCGCTCGCTCAACGGTATATTGATTGCGCCTGGTGGGTGCAAGCGAGCGACTTGAACAATCAATACTTCCTGATGCTCGAACAGGCCGACCTGGCCCACGCAACCGGCAACTTGGCCCATGCGGAAATGCTCTACCGTTCGGTGTTAGCTGGCCTGACGGATGACAGCGCTTCTGGTTGGGGGGCCGGGGTGGGAAACTGGACGCCGTATGATTTTTTTACTTTTCAACGCGAAGGATTAGGCGCCGAACTGCTCCCCCAACTCGTTCGCGCGGACTTGCCTCACGCGATGGCCCAACGCTTGCTGACGCTGGGTGAACTATATGAGGCGCAAGGCCAGGTGGATCAGGCGATTGACGTTTATCGGACGTTGCTGGCGCGCGACCCCTTGCTGACCGAAGCGCAAGCGCGGCTGGCCGCGTTGGCAAAGCCCTAGATGGTGGGGTATCTGGTCATGCAATATGCACCTCACCTCGCTCGTGCATCACTTCGCGTGACAGTGCTTAAGGTGAGTTAAGCCGACAGATTAGTTTGCCTCCTACTTTCTCTCGAACAGCGCCTCTGGTGGGTCGCCCAATTCACCCGTCAACGTCAAGTGCATTCCCTTGAGTAACGTTCCATCTTCGCCGCGCAATTCTTTGACGGTACCCACCAAC
>CAYUFY010000040.1:0-23145 GCA_964443795.1 uncultured Anaerolineales bacterium
CAATCGTGCCCACGTTCGCGTGGGGCTTCGAACGATCAAATTTTTCCTTAGACATGTGGCCTCCAAATAATCCGTGATACTGAACTCAGCGTGGGCGATGTCACACAGCCCATCACCCCGTCTGCTCTATTTCTTGACACTACCTTTGACAACTTCCTCAGCCAGATGAGTCGGAAGTTGCTGATAGTGATGGAATTCCATGGTATACACGCCGCGCCCCTGGGTCATGGAACGCAATTCCGTGGCATAGCCGAACATCTCGGCCAGCGGCACCATCGAACGAATGGCTTGCGTGTTGGCGCGCGGCTCCATGCCTTCAATCGTGGCCCGCCGGGCGGAAAGATTGCCCAATACATCGCCCATGTATTCTTCCGGCACGATGACTTCAACTTTCATGATGGGTTCTTGTAAAACCGCCCCACCTTTATGCATCCCTTCTTTGAAGGCCATTGACCCGGCGGTCTTAAAGGCCATTTCATTCGAGTCCACATCGTGGGCCGAGCCATCATAGAGGGAAACAGTTACATCCACGACCGGATATCCGGCAATCACGCCGCTCTCGGCGGCTTCGCGAATGCCTTTCTCAGTGGGATTAATAAATTCTTTTGGAATTTTTCCACCGACAATATTATTTTCAAAAACGATACCCGAGCCAGGGGGGCCCGGTTCCATCGCGATCACCACATGCGCATATTGCCCACGCCCGCCGGATTGCTTGGCAAACTTCAAATCTACTTTGGGGACTTCACGGGTGATGGACTCTTTGTAAGCCACGCGCGGGCGACCAACATTGGCCTGCACACGGTACTCCCGCAACATCCGGTCAACCAAAACTTCCAGGTGAAGCTCGCCCATCCCAGCAATAATGGTTTGGCCGGTCACTTCATCCGAACGCACATGGAAGGTAGGGTCTTCTTCGGCCAACTTGCGCAAGGCTTCGCCCATCTTCTCCTGGTCAGCGGTCGTCTTGGGTTCCACGGCAACCGAAATCACCGGGTCGGGAAACGTAATCGCCTCAAGGACGATGGGGTTAGCGGCATCCGTCAAAGTATCGCCCGTGAAGGATTCCTTGAGGGCCAGCACAGCCGCAATATCACCCGCTTCCACGGTTTCCACATCTTCGCGGCGGTCAGCATACATCCGGATTAACCGGCCAATGCGCTCACGCTTGCCCTTGGTGGAGTTATAAACCATGGTGCCGACGCTGATCTTGCCGGAATAAACCCGGAAGTAAGCTAAACGGCCAACATAGGGGTCCGCCACAATCTTAAAGACCAAAGCCGCCAAAGGGTCATTAACCGTTGCGTTCCGCTCGACCGGTTCTTCGGTGTTGGGGTTGGTTCCCCGCGTGGGCGGAATATCCAACGGCGAGGGCAGGAAATCCACCACTGCGTCCAACACGGGTTGGACGCCCTTATTTTTGAGGGCGGAGCCGCAATAAACCGGATTGCACTTCCCAGCAATGACCGCTTTGCGCAAAGCCACCCGCAACTCGTCAATGCTGATCTCTTGCCCCTCTAGATATTTGAGGGTCAAGGCGTCGTCGGTCTCGGCGATGCCTTCCACCATCTTGGCGCGGGCGTAAGCAACGGCTTCGTGCATCTCCGCCGGGACTTCCATCTCGGTGATCTTGAGGCCCATATCATCCGACCAATACAGCGCCTTGTTATTCAACAAGTCAACGATGCCCTTGAAGGACGACTCTTGTCCAATGGGCAATTGCATGGGGATGGGGTTCGCGCCGAGGCGCTCTTTAATGGTGCCTACCGAGCGCAGAAAATCCGCGCCCGTGCGGTCCATTTTATTGATAAAACAAATCCGAGGAACACCGTAGCGATCAGCTTGACGCCAGACAGTTTCGCTTTGCGGCTCAACCCCTTGCACCGCATCAAAGACCACCACCCCGCCGTCCAAGACCCGCAAGGAGCGTTGAACTTCAGCCGTGAAGTCAATGTGGCCAGGCGTGTCAATTAAGTTGAAAAGGTGCTCACGCCATTCGGCGGTGACCGCTGCGGAAACAATAGTAATACCGCGCTCGCGCTCTTGCTCCATCCAGTCGGTGACGGTGGTGCCGTCATCCACTGAGCCGATGCGGTGGGTTTTGCCAGTATAGAAGAGGACGCGTTCGGTGGTAGTCGTCTTGCCCGCATCAATGTGGGCAATGATACCGATATTGCGTACTTTTTCGAGGGGATACTTGCCAGGCATGGTTGTCAGGTAAAAGCGGTCTTCAGCGTGGTTGTCAGCGGAGGTCGCTGAGCAACCTTACCTAACAACCGAACAATGAATTACCAGCGATAATGGGCAAAGGCACGGTTGGCTTCTGCCATCTTGTGGGTTTCTTCGCGCTTTTTAATGGCCGCGCCTTGATTGTTGGAGGCATCCAGTAATTCGGCGGCCAACTTTTCGGCCATGGATTTTCCGGCGCGGGCGCGGGCGGCGGCGAGGATCCAGCGCATCGCCAGGGTTTGGCGCCGGTCTGGGGCCACTTCCACCGGCACCTGGTAGGTCGCCCCACCCACGCGGCGGGGTTTGACTTCAATCGCCGGGCCGACATTCTTTAGCGCCGCGTCGAGGACTTCCATACCCTCTTTCTTCGCGCGTTCTGCCACCAACTCAAGTGAAGTGTACATGACGCGCGCCGCAACACTCTTCTTGCCCACGCGCATCATCCGATTGATGAAGTCCTGGACAACGAGGCTGTGATAGCGAGCATCAGGGGTTAGTAGGCGTTTGGCGGGACGATTGCGACGTGACATGAAAACTCCGTAAAAAAATCAAAATCACAACCACAGGTCAACGACGATGAAAACTCTTGATCGTTGACCCGTAGGGGAATCTATTTCTTGGCTTCTTTCGGACGCTTATTGCCGTATTTGGAGCGGCCTTGACGCCGGGCATCCACACCAGTTGTGTCCAAAGTGCCCCGGACAATGTGATACCGGACACCGGGAAGGTCTTTGACACGGCCACCGCGCACCAGAACAACTGAGTGCTCTTGCAAAGAGTGGCCTTCACCAGGGATGTAAGCGGTGACCTCAAGCCCATTGCTGAGACGAACACGGGCAACCTTACGCAACGCCGAGTTTGGTTTTTTCGGGGTTTGAGTCCGGACGACAGTGCAAACGCCCCGCTTCTGCGGCGCCCCTTTGGGTTGCGTCGTGCGGCGTTGCTTCATGCTGTTGAAGGTGAATTGCAAAGCGGGCGCTTTGCTTTTCGTCTTCTTGCTCTGGCGTCCTTTGCGGACAAGCTGATTGATGGTCGGCACGCTATTTCTCCAAACTCTTTATTAACCGTAACTTTCGTTTTGCGACAAGGGAGGCCATCGTATACAGCAACGATGGCCTCGCCTTGGCTATTTCCCGTATTCAACTCATGTGAGCGCGGGTTACTATCGCCCACACGGATGCATATTGGTTACAGGTCGCTAGTCTACCATATCTAATATGTGAATGTCAAGGGATTGCGCGACTTTTCACATCACATGTCGTCAGACAAACTCATCAACCCGGTAACCCCGGGTCGCGGGGTGCGCCCCTTCTCTTCATCCTTGCCGAAGCGCACCACATCATTACCTTCCATCACCGCCTCCACCACCAAACCCAGACTCTGTAACTCTTTAACCAACACACGGAAGGAGGCCGGAATCCCGGGTTCTTCGATCGGATCGCCTTTGATAATGGCTTCGTAAGTTTTTACCCGGCCCTGAACATCGTCCGATTTGACCGTTAGCATCTCTTGCAACGTGTGCGCCGCGCCGTAAGCCTCGAGCGCCCACACTTCCATTTCGCCGAACCGCTGACCACCGAACTGGGCCTTGCCGCCCAAGGGTTGTTGAGTGACCAGGGAGTAGGGGCCAGTGGAACGGGCATGGACTTTGTCCTCAACCAAGTGGGCCAGTTTGAGCATGTGAATGACGCCCACCGTCACGGGTTGATCAAAGCGTAAACCGGCTTTGCCATCATAGAGCACTTGCTTGCCCAGGATGGGCAGGGGTTGATTGTTTTCCAAGGCGATGGCATCGGCGCGCCGGCGCAGTTCTTCGCCTTCCCAGCGATTACCCTTGTGACCATGATCTTCCATCCACAAGCGTAAGCAGGCCGTAATGGCGTTTTCATCCAGCGGCTTGCGTTGCCCGACCGGCACGGTGCTATCCTCAAAGACCAGAATCTCTTCGGGGTTATATTCCATTTCGCGCAACCACTCGCGGGTGGCGGCTCGTTTGGAATAGAGCTCATCAGTGGCCAGCAAATCCTGGCTGTACTTCTTATTCTTAAGCCAGTGTGAGATAAACAAGCGGCGCGCTTCAGCGTCATCCTCAATACTTTCAGGATCATAAGCCTGTTGCTGAAGCCAGCCCCAAGCCTTGGCCGTCACATCCTCCCAGGCACGGTCCACCAGCCAACTGCGGGCCAATTCGGCCTCAATCTCTTCCTCCGAGGCGCCGTCGAAAACCGGCGTCACCGCCCGGAAGCCCAGGCGTTCAGCGGCCCAGCCCAAATGGGTCTCCAAAATCTGGCCGATGTTCATACGCCCAGGCACACCCAACGGGTTCAGGATAATGTCAATCGGTGTGCCATCTTCCATAAATGGCATATCGGCAACCGGCACAACTTTGGAAATGACGCCTTTGTTGCCATGCCGCCCGGCCATCTTGTCGCCCTCGGTGAGTTTGCGTTTTTGGGCGACTGACACCCGCACCATTTTCTCCACTCCGGCGGGCAGGTCACGGTGTTCGTCGCGGGTGAAAATCTTGACATCCACCACTTTGCCTTTTTCGCCGTGCGGCAAGCGCAAGGATGAGTCTTTGACTTCGCGCGCCTTCTCACCAAAGATGGCCCGCAGTAGTTTCTCCTCCGGCGTGAGTTCCTTCTCGCCTTTGGGGGTAATCTTGCCCACGAGGATATCGTTTGGCCCGACCTCTGCGCCGACCCGGATGATGCCGTGCTCATCCAAATCTTTCAGCGCGTCTTCACCCACATTGGGAATGTCATACGTGATTTCTTCCGGGCCGAGGCGGGTATCCCGCGCTTCCACTTCATGTTTCTCGATATGGATGGACGTGAAGCGGTCTTCCCGAACCAAACGCTCGGAGATGAGAATGGCATCTTCGTAATTGCCACCTTCCCACGACATAAACGCCGCCATGACGTTTTGCCCGAGGGCGATCTCACCATGGTCAGTTGAAGACGAGTCGGCAATAACATCGCCCTTTTTAATGCGCTGGCCTTTGAAGACCGCCGGGCGTTGGTCAATGCAGGTGCTCTGGTTGGAGCGCTGATATTTGCGGAGATGATAAGTGTGTTTCTTATTGCCGCTTTGCACCACAACTTCTTTGCCCGTGACTGACACGACATCACCATCTTCGTCGGCCACAATGACTTGTCCCGAATCAAGCGCGGCTTGCCGTTCCATGCCGGTCGAAACAATGGGGACTTCGGGGCGCAGTAACGGCACGGCCTGCCGTTGCATGTTGGAGCCCATCAACGCGCGGTTGGCATCGTCGTGCTCGAGAAAGGGGATCAAAGCGGCGCTGATCCCTACGATTTGACGGGGCGCCACATCCATATAATCAATCTGATCCGGCGCGGCAAACAGGAATTTGGAAGCATGCCGGCAGGAAGGCCGGGCGCGTATAAATTCCATGCTTTCATTCAAGGGCGTGGTGGCCTGGGCAATGGTATAGCGGTCTTCGGTATCAGCGGAGAGGTAATAGATCTCATCCGACACAAACGGCACGACCGCAATCTCGCTATCCGATTTAGCCAGGGTTTTGGCTAAATCCTTGGTAATTTCCTCGCCTGTTTGGGCGATCATTTCATTCGTCTTGGGGTTGACGACATCTTCACGCAAGCGCCGCCCTATCAACCGTTTGTCATCTGGTTTCAGGGCGCGTAAGACCTTGCGGTAGGGGGTCTCGATAAAGCCAAAGGGGTTGACTTTGGCATAGGATCCCAAGCGACCAATCAAACCAATGTTGGGACCTTCCGGTGTTTCAATGGGGCAAATGCGTCCGTAGTGCGAATGGTGCACATCGCGCACATCGAAACCCGCGCGTTCACGCCGCAGACCGCCCGGGCCGAGAGCCGACAAGGTGCGCTTGTGGGTCAACTCCGCCAGTGGGTTGGTCTGATCCATAAACTGCGAAAGCTGGGAAGATCCGAAGAACTCGCGGATGGCGGCGACAATGGGGCGGATATTAATCAGGGTGAGCGGCGTGACTTTATCCTGTTGCTCACGGATGGACATCCGCTCTTTGATAACGCGCTCGGTGCGGCGAATGCCAATGCGCATCTTGTTTTGAATCAACTCGCCCACCGTTTTCACCCGGCGGTTGCCGAGGTGGTCAATATCGTCTTTGTCCTCGACGCTGTTGTTGATGAGAATCATCCGGCGGATGAGATTAATAATGTCGTGCTTCGTCACCGTGCGGTGCGAGAGTGGGATGACCTCGGTGAGATTAAGCTTCTGATTCAATTTATAGCGCCCCACTCGCTCCAAGTCATAGCGCCGCTGGTCAAAGAGCTGTTGCCCCATAAACTCGCGAGCGTTATCCAGCGTCGGCGGGTCACCGGGGCGCATCCGCTTATAGAATTCAATCAGCGCTTCCTGGGCGATGGAGCGCTTGTCTTTAGGTTCCCAGGTGGGTTCCTGCCGCAGGGTGGCCGGGATAAACAGATGATCGGGGTTGTTGTCCACATCCTGGAACAGGGCCAGGATTTCCTCGTCGGTGCCCTTTTGGATGGGCGAGTCACCCGCGAGGCCATCCCCCACGGCCGCGAGGGCGCGGAGCAAAATGGTCACCGGCACCGTGCGTTTGCGGTTAAATTTCAGGGTCAGGTAATCGCTCTTGCGCGTCTCGAATTCCATCCAGGCGCCCCGGTCGGGGATGAGTTTGGCCGCGGCCAGGCGGCGGCCGGACGTGCGATCTTCCTCGGCTTCAAAGTACACGCCTGGGGAGCGAATCAACTGCGAAACAACGACACGCTCGGTGCCATTGATGATGAAAGTGCCATTCTCGGTCATCAATGGAAAATCGCCGAGGAAGATTTCATTCACCACGGGGGAGGAAACTTCGCTCCCGGTGAGGAGCACGGAGACATACAGGGGCGCGGAGTAAGTCATATCGCGCTCAACGCACTCGTCAATGTTATGCTTGGGGTCTTCAAAGCGATAGCCGAGGTCCTTAAACCCCATATCCCGCGCGCGTTTGCACGGGAACCACAACTGCATGCCACCGTTGAAGGATTCGATTGGGGAAACTTCGTCAAAGAGCTCGGCTAACCCCTCCTTACGGAACCATTCAAAGGATTCGAGTTGGACTTCGATCAATGAGGGGAGTGTAAGAACATCAGCAATGCGCGCGTACGACTTACGACCCAAAGTATTTGCCATTATTATCCACTCTCCCGGCCATAGGCAACAAAAAAAGCCGCCCTTGTTGGCCGACTAGAAAATGACGATAAAACTTTCTGGGATTAACAGGAACGCAGATTATAATCCCGTTTTACAGAAAGTCAAATAGCGTTTTCTTAAAAACAATAAGAAGCTGGTTATTCTAACCCCCTTCACACCCGAGGGCGCGGAGGTCATAAATGATAAATTCATGATTCTCAAACGGCTGTCCATCAGCACTTATGGCAATAGGGAAATTATAAGGGTGCGTCTTTTCAACCACGAAATATGAGGCATGGTAAGTACAGGCGAGCCGTTGAATATCCGGCTCGTGAAGATTGTAATAAGCGGCCGCCGTAATCTCAATATTCTCAAAAAAGTTACCTTGGAACCGGGCCAAAGCCCCTGGGGCCACGGCCTCAAAGCGGGGTTGCCAGTAATCCATATATTCCGGCGCAAAAGCCGCTTCCAACAGCTCCGAAAGCGTGCTGACCGTTGAGCGCTCCGAAAACACACGCCATTCCGATTCATACAACCACCAAATATGCGGCGGGGTGATGAAGACCGTCTCGCGGGCGGTATTATCCCGCGCCCACACCTGCGTCTCGTACCACGGATCCTGACGCGCCCAAATATAGATTCCCGGATACCAGATGCGATATTGCAGAACGATGACCAAACTCCCGGCGAACAAAGCGACGAGGGCCAGCGCGGATAGCGCGCCCCGCCATTTTGCCGACCCCACGAGCTTGCCCAGTCCCCAAACGACCAGCGCAATCGGCGGCAACGGCGATAACACATACGCCGCCATTTGCACCCCCGCATCGAGGGCGGCCATTGGGCTGGTTTCCCACCGGGTGATCAGATAGTGCGCGAAGTAAATATAAGCAAAGATTAAGATGAAAATCCCGGCCCGGATAATTTGCGATTGAACGATGAGCGTGGCCGGATACCATTGGGCAGTGATGATTTGCACACCCAGAATAATCAGCGCCGCATACACAAAATTCGTCATGGTCCGGTCATAGCCGGGCGCGGGGTTTGGCCACCGCGCGATGAAAAACATCGCCACCGCGCTCAACCCGCTGGCTGTAATAAACAGGATGTGTGGGTACGGCGCAATCAAAAAAAACAGGTTATAGAGCGTGCCCTTGGCGATGATTTCAAACCAGTCGGGGCGGGGAGTAAGATCGGCATGCGAAGTCGTAAATTTCCAAATTAATACGGGCAAGGCGCAGACCACGAACAGCCCCAACCCGAACACGATGTTTTTCCAGCCAATGCGCTTAAATTCCAACACACCGTCAAACAAGAACATGGCGATGACAAAGTTGACCGAGACCACGTGCAGGTTGTACATCGCCCCAATGAGCGCGAACGCCCATAAATAGCGCCCGCGCAAAAACAAAATAATGCCCCATAACAGAAACGGCAATACAAAGGTGCGATTTAACAAGCTGAATTCAAATATCGGAAAGCCCGCGAAGCCAATATGCGGGATGCAAAACGCAATGACCGTCAGCAAAGCGCTCCGCGCATTCCCGAACAGTTGCAGGGCCAAAGTCCACAAAGCCCAGAAAGTGAGGTGCACGGCGAACAGGTAAACCACAAACATCACCGGTTCCAAAATCCCGAACCGATAAAACGGTTGAAAGAAAAACCAGAAAAACGAATAGTGCTGATTTCTTAATTCAAAAAACGGATCGTTGGGAAACAGCGTCGGGTCAACATATTTTTTCAGGAAGGGAATATGAATGGCCTGGTCAAACGTGCCAAAGTGGTAACCAATGAAAACAATAGTAAACACCGCCGCGCCAAAAAATAAAGCGTGGCGGCGCGGTGCAGACTGGGCCAAGTTATCAGCTAAGGATTTGAACACAGGTGTCTCCGAGATAAATTATGAGGGGGTCAGCCGGATGATTCTAATCAGACCCGGCCCGGCTGTATAGGGCTAGGTGGGGGGTTGAGTTGGGCGATGCCCGTCACGCTTATTCCCGTCTCGCCACCTGCGCCGATTACAACCTGACCTAGCCCGCCGCCCATTGACTTCTGTTTAAGTCACCCTATAATTAGTGTATCAATAACACCAATAAGAAATTGCTATGCCCCCTGAAAAATTGCTTGTCACCGTGGATGTGGTTATTTTCAGCCTGCACGCTGGCGATTTAAAAGTCTTGCTCATCCGCCGCGCCGCCGCCCCCCACAAAGGCAAATGGGCCATCCCCGGCGGATTTGTGGAACCCAGTGAAGGCCTGGAAACCGCCGCGCGCCGTGAATTGGAAGAAGAGACCGGCGTCAGTGACGTTTACTTTGAACAACTCTATACCTTTGGCGACCCTAAACGGGACCCGCGCGGGCGGGTGGTGACCGTGGCGTATTTCGCCCTTGTCACCCAGCCCCTGGCCACCCAAGCCGGAACAGATGCCGCTGAAACCGCCTGGCATGCGGTGAGCGCCCTGCCCGAGCTGGCTTTCGATCACGCCGAAATTATTCACTATGCCTTACAACGCGTGCGTTACAAACTCGAGTACACCGCGCTGGGGTTTGAGTTATTGCCCAACGAATTCACCCTGACCGAACTCCAAACCGCCTACGAAATCGTGCTGGGTGAGCAGTTGGATAAACGCAACTTCCGTCGTCGCATTCTCGAGGCTGGCATCCTCGTCGAGACCAACAAATTCCGCGCGGGCGCCGACGAAGGGCGCGGGCGCCCGGCGCAATTGTATCGGTACAAGAAAAACGCCGTCACCGAAATCAAAGCGCGGCGGCTGTTCCCGTAATTACCTCATCCCAATCTGGCCCAACGCTCCGAAAGGAACCTTCCATGACCTCTGATTTACCCATTCCATCCCATTTCGACCCGGCCCGTGTGGGGGCGGTGTGGCGCGTACCGTATGAAGCGCGTGCCAGCGAAGCCGCCGCTTGGGCTAAACAACACCATCTGCGCCCGACCGCCGAAGATAAGTTGCGGATCTGTCTGGTCGCGGTGGATGTACAAAATACTTTTTGTATTCCCGATTTCGAGCTGTACGTCGGCGGACGCAGTGGCACCGGGGCCATAGACGATAATCGCCGCCTGTGCGAATTCATCTACCGTAATCTGGGGCACATCACCCAAATCTGTCCCACACTTGACACGCACCAAGCCGCGCAGATTTTTCACGCGCTGTTTTTGGTCAACGCCGCTGGCGAACACCCGGCGCCCTATTCGCTCATCCCAACCGAAGCCATAGAGTCCGGCATCTGGCGTTTCAATCCCGCTTTGGCGGGGAGTCTGGGGGTGAGCGCCGACTATGGTGACCGGCATTTGCGCCACTATGCCCGCACGCTGGCGCAGAGCGGCAAATATGCCCTGACCATCTGGCCTTACCATGCCATGCTGGGCGGGCTGGGGCATGCGTTGGTCACGGCGGTGGAGGAAGCCATCTTCTTTCATAGCGTTGCCCGCGCGGCTCCAGTGAATTTCCAAATCAAAGGCCATCACCCGTTCACCGAAAACTATTCGGTGCTTGGCCCCGAAGTGCGGCACGGCCCCGAGGGCGAAGTGCTGGTGGATAGAAACGTGGCGTTGATTGAGACGCTACTCCGCTTCGATGCCGTCATCATCACCGGACAAGCCAAGAGTCACTGTGTGGCGTGGACGATCCAGGATTTGCTCACCAGCATCGTGGATAAAGATGCCAGCCTCGCGCGCAAAGTCTATTTACTTGAAGACTGCACTTCGCCGGTGGTGGTGCCCGGCGCAATTGATTACACCGATGACGCTGAGGCGGCCTTCCGCAAATTCGCGGAGGCCGGCATGCACGTGGTGCGCTCAACCGAGCCGATGGCAACCTGGCCCGGGATGAGACTGTCAACGGATTAAAGGTTTGGGATTTGAGATTTGAGATTTTTTAATTGGGAGTTTTTCATGACTATCTTCGACAAGCAACGCCTGACCAACGCCACTTTCAAACTCGATGTGGAGCGGATGCGCCGGGGCTGGTATTCGGATAAATATTTCGAGAACATCGGCGCGATGTTGCAGGCGCTGACGGCCGAGGGCTACCGCTACGCGGGCCACGCACCCCGTCTCCACGCGGGTGACCCGCAGGGCGCGGCCACCGGCGACCTCGAAGTGGAAATGCAATGGTTCACGCGACGGCCCGGGACCACGCTCGTCGTCGGGGTGGATAAATCCATCGAAATGCTCCGGCATTGCACGGGTTATTTTGAGGGTGAGACGTTCATCAACACCTGGCCGCAGTTGACGGTGGAGGCCATCCACGATGGCGCGGTGGTCAAATACACCGGCGACCCATTGGAAATTCAACCCGTCATGCGCGCGCGCGGGCGCTACCGCGATTTTGCGTTGCTCGAAACGCCCACGCTGGGCATCCTCACCCGCGCCTCGCGCGTGGCGACCAATGTTTACAACACCCTCATCGCGGCGCGCGGCAAGCCGGTGTTGTTCTTCCCGGCGCGCTTTGATTTGCACGAAGTGCAAGCCGCCGACGGTTACGCTTACAACATCGCCATCCAGCGCTTCAATCTCGATATGGGAGCGAATCATGATGCGCCCGTGCGCCCCTTCATCTCCACCGACGCGCAGGGCGACTGGTGGGGCGGCGCGGGCGGCGGCACCGTGGCGCACGCGGCCATCGCCTGTTTCTTTGGCGACACCGCCGAGGCCATGCTCGCGTTTTGTCGCGCGCGCCCGCCGCACATCCCGCGCATCGCGCTGGTGGATTTCAACAACGACTCCGTCGGTGATTCGCTGGCCACGCTCGACGCGATGTTCGCACGCTACCGCGAATTGATGGAGGTCGGTGACGAAACCGAGGCCAAAAAATATGTGTTGTATGGTGTGCGGCTGGATACGGGCGGCAGTGTGCGCGATGTGTCGGTGCCGCCGTTAGGCGACGCGGCGCTGGATTTAGGTGTGAACCCGCGCCTAGTGTTTAACGTGCGCCAGGCGTTGGACTCCGCGTGGGAACGCTGGACGCTCCCCGCCCCGTGGGTGGAGCGCGCCCGCGCGTATTGCCGCTCGGTGAAGATTGTGGTCTCGGGCGGCTTCAACCCGGAGAAAATCAAACGCTTTGAAAAACTGGCCGTGCCGGTGGATATTTACGCGGTTGGGTCATCGCTCTTCAACAACAACGGCGACACCGTCACCGACTTCACTGCCGATGTAGTGCGCGTGAAAGTGGATGGCGTGTGGCGCGATATGGCCAAGGTGGGACGGAGGCCGTGTGAGAATGAGGAGATGGAGCGGGTAAAGTGAGAAATGCCGCATTTCTTTTATCTTGACGACTCAGGCGACCCCGGCCTGGCTGGAGCAGAAGGTTCATCCAGCCACTTTACGCTGGCGATGGTGCAATTGATAGATACGCAGTCGTTGCCTGCTCTGGCTGAAGTCCGCCAAAAATTCCATTTCAAATCGAATTTTGAGTTTAAGTACTACACCATCCGTCATGAAATCAAAGAGGCCTTCTTCAATTCGGCACACTCTATCCCATTCCGCGTTCGCGCGGTGGTAGCAGATAAAGCGCGGCTGGAATCCCACTGGCGGGAATACTCTGGACAAGAACTGACCGTTGAGTTGGCTGTCGGCCTAATCATGCGAGCTAACCCTCTTGACATTGCTAATGACGTTCTCATCATAGATGCCGCGACACCGGCCTTGTGCCGGGCCTTGCGCGTGCGTTTGTCGGAGGAATGTCGGCAACACCAGCGGGCGCGCCCCTTTGGAAAAATCACGGGGGGGAAGTCAGACCGTGAAGATGGTTTGCAATTAGCGGATATGGTGGCGGGAGCCGTGCGTCAGCACAGCGCCGGGGAGGACTCGCGCTGTTACCAGATGTTTGTCAACAAGGTCGTGGATTTATGGGAATTGCCGCCGCGCGAGAAATAAAACACCCCCAACTATCCTCATAGAGGAAGACCACCACACTTGGCGACCTTATTGTTGGGGGCGCGTAAACCAGACGAACTGGTTTATTGGTTGAATGTATAATAAATCTAAATGGTGGAAGCGTCAATTGGAGAAACGTATTTACATATTTTCTCTCAGGGAGTAATTCCATGGACTTTCTTCGCAAACTCTTTGGACGACTCAACAGCCAGCCTCCCCTCCCGCCTCCAGCTCCAACCACTCGCACCGCCCCCCCTGCGCCGCCGGGTCAGGCCACCCGCACCTCGCCCATTGAGCGCCCATTTCAATCACCTCGCAAGTTTTACAAGCCCCGCACTGACCTCGACCTGAATAGCGTCTACCCCTCTGGCGCAGTTATTGCTGGGCGCTACGAAGTAGTGCAAGGCCCGCGTGAGAAGCCCTCGCTAGCAGGCGGCATGGGCTTGGTCTATCTGTGCCGTGACCAGCAACAAGACTTCCCCGTTGCGCTCAAGACCTTCCAGCCCCAATATCTCTCCGACCGCCACAAGCGCGACCTGTTCTTGAATGAAGGCAACACCTGGGTGAACTTGGGCAAGCATCCACACATCGTCCACGCTTATACAGTGGCATATATTGGTGATGGGCGCGAGGTGTATTTGGCTTTGGAATTGGTGGCAGGCGCGGAGGGCAAGGACGACGCCTCCCTGCGGCAATGGCTCATCCCAGGCCACCCACTCCCACTAGAACAAATACTGCTCTTTGCTTTGCACATCGCGCGCGGGATGAAGCACGTCACAACCACGATACCCGGCCTCACGCACCGCGACCTAAAACCTGAAAACGTGCTGGTAGGGCGCGATGAGTTGGCCCGTGTGACTGACTTTGGGTTGGCCAGCACACAGGCCCAAGTCAGTGGTGGCACGCCGCTCTACATGGCCCCGGAACAACAGCGTGGCGAGCAGGTGGACGCGCGGGCAGATATTTACGCGCTAGGACTGATGGTGTACGAAATGGTGACGGGCATTAGCACGGACGAGTTGTGGCAAGCGCGCAAGGATGGGCAGATGTTGGAATTGCTGTATAAGCTCCCAACAGAAGTAAGGATACTGGCCCGCCACTGCCTTGCCCCGGAGTGCGAGAAACGCTACACGGGCTGGGGTGAAGTGGAGGCCGCTATCACTGAGGCTTATCAAAAGGTGATGTGGGTGGACGCGCCGGATGAGATAACGGGTGAAGCGCAAACACGCGCCGACCGGGTGGCGGCGGGTTGGTCATATACCAATTTGGGTATTTCGTTCAAGGATATTGGCAAGGCTGAAGTAGCGGCAGGGTATTTTGAGCGGGTCATCCAAACCGGGCGGGCAGAGGCAGAGAGCGAGTTGGAATGGGCGGGGCTGAGCAATCTAGGGATGGCGTATCGGGTGTTGGGCTACGAGCGCCGGGCGATTGAGTTCTTTGAGCAAGGCTTGACGATTGCGCGCAAGATTGGCGATCGGCGCGCCGAAGGCCAGACGCTGGGTTGCCTAGGGACTGCGTATTTGGCTTTGCGCGACGCGCGCCGGGCGATTAAGTTCATTGAGCAAGACTTGACGATTGCGCGTGAGATTGGCGACCGGCGCGAGGAAGGCGGAGCGCTGGGCAATCTGGGGGGTGCGTACTTCGCGTTGGGCGACGCACGTCGGGCGATTGAGTTCTACGAGCAAGCCCTGATGATTGCGCGCGAGATCGGCGACCGACGCGTCGAAGACGGAGCGCTGGGCAACCTAGGGAATGCGTATCGGGCGTTGGGCGACGCCCGCCGGGCAATTGAATTCTGGGAGCAAGCCCTCATGATTGCGCGCGAGATCGGCGACCAGCGTGGCGAAGGCATGACACTAGACAACCTAGGGAATGCGTATCAGGCGTTGGGCGACGCCCGCCGGGCAATTGAATTCTGGGAGCAAGCCTTGACCATCACCCGCGAAATCGGCGACCGGCGCACCGAAGGCATTACGCTGGGCAACCTAGGGGTGGCGTATTATGATTTGGGCGACGCGCGCCGGACTGGTGAGTTTTTTGACCAAGCGTTGACAATGGCGCGCGAGATCGGCGACTGGAAGACGGGAAGCATAGTGCTATTCAATATGAGCATAGCAGTAGATAGGGCAGGAGACCGCCCGTTAGCCATCCGCCTAGCCCAAGAGGCGCTTAAGATTTTTGAACAAATCGGAAGCCCGAAGGCGGCGCAGGCGCGGAAGCAATTGGTTGAGTGGGGTGAGTGATATACATTGGCAACGGATTGCCTACGGCATAACCGCTACGCGTGTAGCGGATGGGTGGGCATCTGTTACACGCGAAGCGGCTAAGTAATCCGTTGCCACGCCTCTTTATGCTCCTCCTCACCTTCTCCTCCCCCTCCCAACCCGCCCAAGAGCGTTGGTTCGCCGCCAATATCGTTACGATAGGACGTGACCTATCCAACGCCGACCCGGCCTATCTCGCCGTGCGCGATGAAGAAGCCTCGCGGCAACACGCGCGCTTTACGGTTCAGGACGGCGCGTGCTGGGTGGAGGACTTGGGGAGCAAGAACGGCACCTATGTGAACGACCAAAGGATTGCGCCGCACGCGCCGACGCGGCTGGGGGCGGGTGACAAAGTTCGAGTAGGGCAAACCACTCTCACCGTGCGGATGGTGTCGGAACTGCCCGTCGCTGAAGGTGATTGGGATGCTGAGTCGCCCCCGCGCGCGAAAGACATCACTGCCACCATTGCTTCAATCGAGCCGCTAGGGACGCTCATCGCGCCCGGGCCAGTGGGTGAGGCGGCGTTGGAGGCATTGCGCCATCGCCTCGCCATTGTGTACGACCTCGGCCCGGCCTTGAGCGCGGCCAAGTCGCAGGATGAACTGGCGACGATTGTGGTGGAACATCTCAAGCGCGCGTTTCCACACAGCGGGTGTTGGGGCCTGCTCCGGCCCAACTTGAAGCCGCACACCTATTGGCCTAAAGACCGCGCCCGCTACAGCACCACCCTGGCCCGCTGGGCGATGGAGAAGCAGGAGGCCATGCTCTGGCGGCCCGATGCGTCGGCGCACAGCCCCAGCCTCGCCGAGAACAAAACCCACTGCGCCCTGTACGCCCCCCTTGTTGGCAAAGATGGCGGGCTGGGCGTGGTGTACGCCGAAAGCGTGGAAAGCGCGACGGCTTTTGACGACGACGATTTGCGGCTGATGGCGGCCATCGCCAATCAGGCGGCGCTGTTTTTTCAGAACAGCCTGCTCCAACAAAAACTGGGGCGCGAGGCGGAGGTGCTCGACGCGTTATTGCGACCCTTCCCGCCAACCGTGGCCCAGCGGATTCGGCAAGACCCGCGCTGGTTGCGTTTGGGTGGGGAGTGGAAATACCCGGCCACCGTCCTGTTCTCGGATGTGCGCGGCTTCACGGCCTTTAGCCGCGAGAAGCATCCGGGCGATGTAATGCAAATCGTCAATCGGATGTTTTACGACCTCGTCCCCATCGTGAAGAAATACGAAGGCGCGGTGGACAAATACGTGGGCGACGCGCTGATGGCGGTGTTCGGCAGTCCCGACGAGGACCCGCACCAGTGGGAACGGGCGGTGCGGGCCGCCCTCGAAATGCAAGCCGTCGTCAATGGCGAGTTGAAGAAACATCTCGAACAACATGGCCTGCCCCCGTTGCAAATAGGCATCGGCATCCACACCGGCGAAGTGATGCACGGCTTCGTCGGCTCACAGGAACACATGGCCTATACCGTCATCGGCGATGCGGTCAACCGGGCCTCGCGGTTTTGCGACGCGGCCGGGCGCGGCGAGGTGCTCATCAGCCGCGAGGTTTACAATGAAGTGGATCGTTTGGTGGAAGTCGGGCCGCTTCGCCTACTTAAGACCAAGCATCCCGACACCGAGCCGGATTTAGAAGCGTATGTGGTCGTGGAGTTGAAGAAATCTAACGATTGAAACCGGCGGTGACGATGCTTGTATACGAGGTGACGAGGTGGCAGATTACTTACAACCATTATTAGCGATTATTATTTTCATAGCCAGCTACCTCCTACCGGGCATGGTGCTCTCACTGCCACTCTTGTTGCCGCCCCTGCAGAAAATAAGACAAGCCAGTTTATGGTTTAAAGGGCTGGTGGCAGGTTGTCTTGGGCTGTTAGCCTGGGGAGTGATTTTTGGTTTCTATACACGGGTGGGAGCAGAGGCTGTTTACATTGTTAAAACCATCACGGGGGATGTGAGAGAAGGTGGGCTATGCGGGTGCTACTACCCGCTCCCGCCAGAGTATGTAGCAGAGTACACAGCGTATCGCTCTGCGATTATCAATGAGCTGTGGCAACGCGCGCTCATTCCTCCGGCTCTGCGCCAAGCATGTTATGCCCGGCAACCCAAGGTCTGTGCTTTCGCCGATGACGCTAGCCCTCCCCAAACTCAAACCTGGAGCGACTATGGGGCAAGCCTAGGAATTAGCTTCCCGGCCGCCCTGGGCAGTTTCCTGTTCATGTGGCTCTTTTCGCGACGGCGGCCTGCGCCGGGCACACCGGCCTGACAGAGGGTGGTCAAACATTGAAGTCGCCGGGCTTCTAAAACACTGGCTTGATCAAATCCTGCACCATGAGCGCGAACATCAACCCCAACAACGCCACCATGCCCACCATGTGAATTATTTTTTCGCGCTTGGCATCCACGCGGCGGCGGCGCAGGATTTCGAGGGCGGCAAATGCGATGCGCCCGCCATCGAGGGCGGCGAAAGGGAGCAGGTTCATAAAGCCGAGACCGACACTGATAAGGGCGGTGAGGTTGAGCACGGGATAAAACCACTGATTTTGAATGGCATCGTCCAACATCCGGTCGCTGATTTGCTTTAGGCCAATCAGGCCGCTGAGGCGTGCCTCGTCGGGGGCGAGTTGGCCGCGCAGGGCGCGGAGGGGCAGGCTGGCGGTCTCGCTGATTTGCAGGGCGATGCGCTCGTAGGCACGCTGACTGGCATCGAGGAGTGAATACTTAATGATGAGGCGGGTAAACGTAAGCCCGGTGGGGAGCGCGCTGGCCGTGGCGTTGGTCTGCGGCACGAGGGTCAGCGGCACGACCACCCCGCCCCGCTGGACTTCGAGGGTGATGGGGCGCTCGAGGTTATTGCGGAGAAGCCGGTTCCACTCAAAGTTATCATGCAAGACCCGGCCATTGGCGCGGAGGAGAATATCGCCGGGTTGCAGTTGGGCGAGGGCGGCGGGCGAGGCGGGGAGAACGGCCACGACTTTGAGTTGGTCGGGCCAGCCGAGGGTGAAGGCTATAACGAGGATGAGATAACCAATGAGGAGATTGGCCAAAGGCCCGGCGGCGAAAACCACCATGCGCTTCCAGGGCGCGCTCGCCGCGAGGCCGCCGACCACGCTCGGGTCAAACTCTCCCAGGGGGCGCACGAAGCCACCGAGCGGAACCCAGTTAACGCTGAACACCGTGCCCCGCCACTCGAAGAGTTTTAGCGCGCGGGGCGGGAGGCCCAGTCCAAATTCTTTAACTTGCACGCCGAGGCGGATGGCGGCGAGAAAGTGGCCAAGTTCGTGGGCCACAATCAGCCCGCCCAGCATGAGCACAAAGAAGGTGAGTTGTAAGAGGGGGTACATGGGAATGGCATCCTGGCCACATGAGATTAAACAAGTTGGGTGGCAAGATTAGATTGCCCAAAATAGCGTGCGGTGTCGAGAGGGTGTTTGGTGCGCACGGACGTGCGGCTTAAAAAAGGCCGCCGCTTTGAGGGCGGCGGCGAATGGGTCTGAGATTGTCCCCTATTTACCCATCAGGCTTTGCAACTTCATCAAGGCTGACATGTCGCCTTTGACTTTGAGTTTGCCCTGCATAAAAGCCTGCGTGGCGTTTAGGTCACCATTGGCAATGCCCACGTAGTCCCCAGCGGCGGCGGTGAGGGTGACGGTGGGGGCACTGGCCACGCCGGTGGCTACGCCAATTTGTTGGTTGGCGAGGGTGACGTGCCACTGGCCGCCCCCCTCGCCGCTGAGATCGAATTGCACGGTCAGGTTCATGGCGCCCGCTTTGGCCGGGTCGAACTGGGTGGGCATGGCATCGAAAATTTCCTGGGGGGTGGTGAAACGCGGCATGAAAAATCTCCTCGGATTGGGATGAACGCGATTGTATCACGCCCATTCTTATTCACTCACCTTACGCAGATGAGCGTGTTTTTTTAAATGTCACCCTGAGTGGAGCGCGGGGCTCTACACCGAAGGTAGCGATTCCTCGGCGCAAAAAGCGCGCCTCGGAATGACAAGGCGTAAGGTGAGTTATTAAAGAACGCGCGCCGCCGGGCAAGCCCGGCGGCGCGCCGGAGGCAGTTTGGGTAAGCTGGCCTAGCTGGCTTACGATGACATGACGCGGGGTTTGGTCGTGATGGAGCGCGTCATCTTCCAGCCCAATAGGCCGGCGATAAAACTTAGCAGGGACCAGGTCAATTTGAAGCCGACCACGATCATGCCCATGAAATATACCAAACCGCCCAACCCCGCCGCCAGCCAAATGAGGCGATGTTGATGTGCTTCGGCCAGCGCCAGTTTGGCGCGCACTTGCCGGGCTTGGGCGCGCAACTCCCCCTTGAGTTCGGAAATGAACTCCGGGCGCGGCTCCACCGGCGGGAACGCGGCTTCCATCACCTGAGCCAGGGCGATCAGGGAGTCGGGGGTTTCTGGCTTCGCAAGCGCGGTGGCAAGTTGGCTGGCGAATTGATCATCCATGAATCAACTTCCTTGAACGGTAACGTGTTAGCCAACGCAATAGGCCAACCCCACGGTGCCGGGGCCAGTGTGGGTGGCCACGGTGGGGCTGACTTCGGCGAAGATGCTCTCTTCAATCGCGCCCAATTGTGTTTTCGCCAATTCGAGAATCATTTCGGCATCGGCTTTGGCATCGGCATGTAAGGTGGCCAGGCGGATGGGGCCTTTGCCTTTGATGCGCTCCACAATCACCTCGACCAAGCGATTCATGGCTTTCTTCTTGGTGCGCACCCGCTCCAACGGTTCCACCCGGCCCCCCCGAACTTCCAGCAGGGGTTTCGTATCCAGCAGATTGCCCAGAAAAGCCTGGGCCCCGCCAATGCGTCCGCCGCGCCGCAGATATTCGAGCGTTTCCACGGTTAACACCACGCCGACTTTGGGGATGGTGTTGTGAGCGACTTGCAGAACTTCAGCCAGACCCTGCCCGGCCGCGGCAGCTTTGGCGGCGGCCAGCACCACAAACCCCAAAGCCATGGCCGTGGTATTGGCATCAATCACCTTGCAGACCTTATCGGGGATCATCGTCACGGCTTGCTCGGCAGTGGAAAAAGTGCCCGAAAGTTTGGAAGATATATGAATCCCCACCACGGCTTCAACATTTTCAGCCGCTTTCGCATAAATCTCTTTGATCTCGCCTGGGGAAGGGACCGAGGTAGTGGGATGCACCGGGTCGGTCCGCATCCGCTCGAAAAATTCCGTCGGCGTAATGTCCACGCCATCGCGATATTGTTTTTGTCCCCAATTCAGCACGGTTGGCACCACATACAAGCCATACTGTTCCACCAGATTCTTGGGGATGTAAGCAGTCGAGTCAGTGACGATGGCGATTTTTCCCATTGAGTAAGGTCTCCTAATGGATGGGGGATAAAGTGGCGAGCCGGCTTATTCTTCCTGGGTTAGCTCGTCGCGCAAGACCAGCAGGGTGCGATGATAAAGGCTTTTCACCGCGCCTTCCGTGCGGTTGAGAATAACGCCGATCTCGGCATTGGATAGGTGCTCGGTAAATTTAAGCATTACTAAGTGCTGGCGTTCCTCGGGCAGATGGCGGATGGCGCGCCAGAGTCGCTCGCGTTCAACTTGGTTCGCCGCGGCCATCTCGGGGGCCTCGGCGGCCAAACCCTGCCAGTCGAGCGGGGTGGCTTCTTCGAGGGGCAGGATCTGGCGACGGCTGGTGTCCCGGTGCCAGTTGGCCAGCAGGTTATGGGCAATCCGATAAAGCCAGGCCGAAAATGGCAAACCGCGGTCGTTGTAGTTTTTCAGGTGCGTGAGCGCCCGCAAAAACGTGCGGGCGGTCAGGTCTTCGGCGTCGTGCGTGTTGCCCGTGCGATAGTAGAGATAGGTATAGATTTTTCGGACGTAACGCTCATAGAGCAAGCCAAACGTCTCCGGGTCACGCTTGGCGCGGAGAACCAGGGCCGCGTCATCAGGAAAAAGTTGCGCTTGCGCGTCGCTCATAGAAACACTGAACACCGTCAAAAGTTACGGTATCGGGGGAGGAGTATAGCAGAGGGGTACCGAAGGCGCAAAAAATTAGGCGAATCGCTGGCCGGCTTAGGCATTTGTACCGAAATCGGGCGGCGGACTTGCATTCAGGCCTTAGTCTTGCTATTCTATAATCAACGAGCAATCTTATGACTAAAATTCACGTTGCCATTCTTGACGACCATCGCAGTATTGTGGATGGTTATTTATTCCGTTTGCAAAACCAGCCGGATATTGAAGTCACCGGGATAGCCGTTTATGGCGACGATTTAGAACGCCTGATCAGCTACCCCCCGGCCAATGTGTTGTTATTGGATATCAACGTCCCCACCTCTGCTCAAAACCAAACCCCTTACCCCATTTTCCACACCCTGCCCCGCTTAATCGAAAAACACCCCCAGCTCGCGGTGCTGGTCATCTCGATGGCCAATGAAAGCTATTTAATTCAAGGCATCATGGAAACTGGCGCCAACGGCTATATTCTCAAAGATGACAGCGCCTCCATTCAAGAATTAGCGACCATTGTCCGCTCCGTTGCGGCGGGCGGCATCTATCTCAGTCAGGCCGCCAGCCAGCAACTGAAGCGCCGCCAAAAAGCGGACGCCGAAGTGCTCCTCACCCTCCGCCAGCGGGAAATGCTATCGCTGTGTTGCACTTATCCAGATATATCCACCGGCGAACTCGCCACCCAACTCGCCCTCAAACCCTCCACCATCCGCAACACCTTGTCCGATGCATATCTGCGCCTCAACGTGCGGAGCCGCTCGGGCGCGGTGGCTAAAGCGCGCGAACTAGGTCTCATCACCTCCCACCCGCTGGGCGTCAAAAACATATAAGCCGGGCCATGCCCCGTAGCTGGTTAACCGATTCGCTCATGTAAAAAAAAGCGTGCTAACCCGCTGCGCGGGTTTCGGTTTTTTATAGTCGTCGGATTTTATCCGATGGCGGTTGGCGGCCCACGTGCGGCATCAGTTGGACACTCCGCGCGACGCCTAGCATTAGGAAAACCCGCTTCGCGGGTTACAAGCTACAGCAGCATTTCTTTACATGAGCGAACTGATTTGATTATCGCCCCCATCGCAAGAGAGGCTATAATTCTCTCTCGATGGTCATGTTCCGCGTTGCGCGCCTGGTCTTATCACTCGCGCTCCTGTCAGTTTTAGCCCACCACCCCGCCCACGCCCAAGATACGGGCGTGGCCGTTATCACCGACCCGCTCGATGGCACCATCGTCTCGGGCCTCGTCCCCCTCAGCGGCACCGCCACGCACCCTCAGTTCGTCCGCTACGAACTCGCCTTCGGTTACAGCCCCAACCCCACCGACACCTGGTTCACCCTGCAAGACCCGGCGCTCCCTCAAGTCGTAAGCGATGGGTTAGGGCGTTGGGATACCACCACCCTCAGCGACGGTTTATATGTCCTCCGTCTGCGCGTCTATTGGTCCGATAAAAATTATCTCGAGGCCTTCGCGCGCAATATCCGTGTGCAAAACACGCCCCCCACCGCGACGCCTTTACCCACCGCGATTGACGCGCCCCCCCCAACCCAACCCACCCTCCCCCCCCACCCGCCGGGGCCACCGCTTCCCCGCCGCTCGTCATCCTGCCGCC